>NZ_JBHXMA010000051.1:0-81459 GCF_042721035.1 Streptomyces sp. NPDC058464 | reverse complement strand
CTGCTCCACTGGACCCGCCGCATGATCGAGATCCGCAAGCAGAATCCTGCCTTCGGACTGGGGTCCTACACCGAACTGCAGTCCTCCAACCCGGCCGTCCTGGCGTTCCTGCGGGAGTACGAGGACGATCTCGTCCTCTGCGTGCACAACTTCTCCCGGTTCGCCCAGCCCACCGAACTCGACCTGCGGGCCTACGACGGCCGGCACCCGGTCGAGCTGATCGGCGGGGTGCGCTTCCCCGCCGTCGGTGAACTGCCGTATCTGCTCACCCTCGCGGGGCACGGCTTCTACTGGTTCCGGCTCTCCCGAGTCGCCTCCCGCACCGGCAGTCGGCACTGAGCGTGCGGAGCCGAGGAAAGGACGCGTCACGATGACGAAGACCGTTGACCTGCCCAGAGGCACGACGGCCGGCCTCGACCGGCCGCTGGTCTCGCTGGGTGGGCTGCTGCGCGACTGGCTGCCCCGGCAGCGCTGGTTCGCGGGCAAGGACCGGCCCGTCACGGAGCTGTCCGTGCTGTCCATGACCGAACTGTTCCCCGGCTGCCTGCACCTGCTGGTCCACGCCGACCACTCCCCGGGCGGCGGCGCCGCCCCGTCCGGCGACTGCTACCAGCTCCTGCTCGGCGTCCGCGAACACCGCGCGCCCAGGCTGGAGCGGGCCTACATAGGCCGGGCCGAGGAGGGCCCGCTGGCCGGACTCGCCGTCTACGACGCCCTGCACGACCCGCGCGCCGCCGAACTGCTCCTGGAGCGGCTGCGCATACCCGGCACGGCGGGCCCGCTGCGCTTCGAGACCGCCCCGGACGCCCGGATACCCGGCGGACTCGCGCCGCGGCTGCTGGACGCCGAGCAGTCCAACTCCTCGCTGGTGTACGGCGACTCCTACATCCTGAAGGTGTTCCGGCGGATCCAGCCCGGCGTCAACCCGGACCTGGAGGTGCCCGGCGCGCTGGCCGCGCAGGGCTGTGCCCGGGTGCCGGCGCCGGTGGCCTGGTTCCGGACCACCGAACCGAGCCCGGCGACGCTCGGGGTGCTGCAGCCCTTCCTGCCCGACGCGGCCGACGGCTGGACCCTCGCCCTGCGCGCGCTCGCGGCCGGGGACGACTTCACCACCGAGGCGCGGGAGCTGGGCCGGGCCACCGCGGAGGTGCATCTCGCGCTCGCCGCCGCCTTCCCGTCCGCCGTCCACGACGAGCACAGCCGCACGGCGGTGGCGATGTCGGCGCGGCTGGACGCGGCCGCGCACGCGGTGCCGGCGCTGCGGCCGTTCGTACCGGGGCTGCGCGGCGCCTTCGAGGCGCTCGCCACCTGTGACGCGGGGCCGCTCGCCCAGCGGATCCACGGCGATCTCCATCTGGGGCAGGTGCTGCGGGCGGGCCACGAGTGGTTCGTCATCGACTTCGAGGGCGAGCCGTCCCGGCCGCTCTCCGAGCGGCGCAGCACCCAGTCGCCGGTGCGGGACGTCGCCGGGATGCTCCGCTCCTTCGACTACGCGGCCCGGCAGCGCCGCCCCTGGCGCCCGGAGTGGGCCCGCCGCTGCCGGGAGGCCTACTGCGCGGGTTACGCTGCGCGGGCCGGCTGGGACCCGCGCAAGAAGCACGCACTGCTGCGCGCCCACGAGACGGACCGCGCGGTGTACGAGGTGGTGTACGAGGCCAGGCACCGGCCGGCCTGGCTTCCGGTTCCGATGGCCGCGATCGAGCGGCTCGCCCGCTGGGGAGGCTGACGACAACATGGCAGCACTGCGTGACTCTTCGCTCCCCGAGCCCTCGGGCCCGTCCCGCCCCACGGCCCCGCCGCTGGACGCCGACGAGCGCGGGCGGCTGCTCGCGGGCGCCCACCACGATCCGCACGCCCTGCTGGGCGCCCGCCCGGTGGACGGCGGCACCCTCTTCCGGGCGCTGCGCCCGCACGCCCGAGCGGTGAGCGTGCTCGTGGACGGGGTGCGCAGCCCTCTGGCCCCGGAGGACGACGGGCTCTTCGCGGCCGTGCTCCCGTACGCCGAGGTCCCGTCGTACACCCTCCTCGTCACGTACGAGGAGGAGGAGCACGAGGTCCACGACCCGTACCGGTTCCTGCCCGCGCTGGGTGAGTACGACCTGCATCTGATCAGGGAGGGGCGGCACGAGCAGCTGTGGAAGGCGCTCGGTGCCGAGCCGATGGTCCATGACGGGGTGGCCGGGACCCGGTTCACCGTGTGGGCGCCCAACGCGCGGGGCGTGCGGGTGGCCGGGGACTTCACGTGCTGGGACGGCACGCAGTTCCCGATGCGGTCGCTGGGCGCGGCCGGGGTGTGGGAGCTGTTCCTGCCGGGGGTGGGCGAGGGCGCCCGGTACAAGTTCGAGATCACGTCCCGGCACGGCGGCCGGTTCCTCAAGGCGGACCCGATGGCCCGGCGGACGGAGGTGCCGCCCGCGACCGCGTCGATCGTGACGGTCTCGCACTACGAGTGGGACGACGCGGAGTGGATGGCGCACCGGGGTGACGTCCCGGTGCACGAGGCGCCGTTCTCGGTGTACGAGGTGCACCTGCCGTCCTGGCGGCCGGGCCTGAGCTACCGCGAACTGGCCGAGGAACTCACCGCGTACGTCGACGACCTGGGCTTCACGCACGTCGAGTTCATGCCGGTCGCCGAGCACCCCTTCGGGGGCTCCTGGGGCTACCAGGTCACCGGCTTCTACGCGCCGACCTCCCGGCTCGGCACCCCCGACGACTTCAAGTACCTGGTCGACGCCCTGCACCGGGCGGGCATCGGCGTGATCATGGACTGGGTCCCGGCCCACTTCCCCAAGGACGACTGGGCGCTGGCCCGCTTCGACGGGGACCCGCTGTACGAGCCCGGGGACGAGCGGCGGGCCGAGCATCCGGACTGGGGGACCTACGAGTTCGACCTCGGCCGGGTGGAGGTGCGCAACTTCCTGGTGGCGAACGCCGTGTACTGGTGCGAGGAGTTCCACGTCGACGGGCTGCGGGTGGACGCCGTCGCCTCGATGCTCTACCTCGACTACTCGCGGGACTCCGGGCAGTGGACGCCCAACGTGTTCGGCGGGCGCGAGGACCTGGACGCGGTGGCGTTCCTGCAGGAGATGAACGCGACCGTGTACCGGCGGGCGCCCGGGGTGGTGACCATCGCCGAGGAGTCCACCGCGTGGGACGGGGTGACCCGGCCCACCGACAGCGGCGGGCTGGGCTTCGGGCTGAAGTGGAACATGGGCTGGATGCACGACTCGCTGGAGTACATCAGGCACGAGCCGGTCCATCGCAAGTACCACCACCACGAGATGACCTTCTCGATGGTCTACGCGTACAGCGAGAACTACGTCCTGCCCATCTCCCACGACGAGGTCGTCCACGGGAAGCGGTCCCTGGTGTCCAAGATGCCCGGCGACTGGTGGCAGCAGCGTGCCAACCACCGCGCGTATCTGGCCTTCATGTGGGCCCATCCGGGCAAGCAACTGCTCTTCATGGGGCAGGAGTTCGCCCAGGGCGGCGAGTGGTCCCACGCCGACGGTCCCGACTGGTGGCTGCTCGACCCCGAGTACGGGGCCGAGGCCGATCACCGGGGTGTCCGGGATCTGGTCCGGGATCTCAACTCCGGGTACCGCGCGCACCCCGCGCTGTGGCAGCGGGACACCGATCCGGCGGGCTTCCAGTGGGTCCTGGGGGACGCGGCCGAGGACAACGTCTTCGCCTTCCTGAGGTTCGATGCCGAGGCCCGGCCGCTGCTGGCGGTCTCCAACCTCTCCCCCGTGGTCCGCCCCGGCTACCGGCTGGGCGTGCCCAGGGGGATGCCCGTCTGGCAGGAGATCCTCAACACCGACAGCGCCCGGTACGGCGGCGGGGACGTCGTCAGCCGGGGTCCGCTGCTCGCCGACGACGGCGCCCTGCGGCTCACGCTGCCCCCGCTGGGCACGGTATGGCTGGAGCCCGTCGCCCCGTAACCCGTCGAGGGCCCCGTCACGTGTTTCCGCGGCCGGGTCCGGGCAGTCCGGGTGGAAAGACCCCGCCGCGCCCGGTCGCGGCCCGGCCGGAGGGCGGTTCCCTGTGCTGCGTACCGTCGGTGTGGAGGAAGAACTCCTGCTGGTCCACCCGGACAGCGGGGAGCCCGTGCCCTGGTCGGCGGCGGTCGTCGACCGGGCCGCCCAGGACGATCCCGGACAGGCCGTGTTCCAGAAGGAACTGTTCGGGCAGATGCTGGAGCTCGCGACCAGTCCGCGGCGGGACATGGCGGAGCTCGGCGCCGAGGTCGTCGCCTGCCGCAAGGAGGCGGGCCGGCTGGCGGGCGAGATCGGCTGCGCGGTCGCGGCGCTCGCCACCTACCCCCTGCCGGTCGCCCCGGCGCTCACCCTGCACGAGCGGTACCACTGGATGGCCGGGCGGTTCGGCGCCGCCATGGTCGACTGGTTCGTCTGCGGCTGCCATGTGCACGTGTCGGTGGAGTCCGACGAGGAGGGGGTCGCCGTCCTCGACCGGATCCGGCCGTGGCTCCCGGTGCTGCGCGCGCTCAGCGCCAACTCGCCGTTCTGGCAGGGCCGGGACTCCGGTTACGCCAGCTTCCGCAGCCGGCTGTGGGCGCGCGGCCCGTCGGCGGGACCGACCGAACTGTTCGGCTCGGCCGAGCGGTACCGGCAACGGGTCGCGGACATGGTCGCCAGCGAGGTCATCCTCGACACGGGGATGGTGTACTTCGACGCCCGGCTGTCCACGCGCTACCCGACGGTCGAGATCCGGGTGGCCGACGTGTGCCTGCGGGCGGACACCACCGTGCTCGTCGCCACGCTGATCCGCGCCCTGGTGGAGACGGCCGCACGCGACTGGCGGGCCGGGCGGCCGCCGCTCGACCCCAGCGTGAGCATGCTCCGGCTGGCCTCCTGGCAGGCCGCCCGCACCGGCCTCGAACAGGACCTTCTCGACCCCCTGACGATGCGGCCCAGGCCCGCCGCCGAGGTGGTGGGCACGCTGCTGGCGCACACCGCGGACGCGCTCGCCGACAGCGGTGACACGGTCGGCGTCGAGGAGGCCGTCGCACATGTGCTGCACAGGGGTACCGGAGCCCGCGAACAGCGGTCGTTCCTGGAGCGCACCGGGAACCTGCGGGACGTCGTCGTGGAGTGCGTGCGCCGTACCCAGGGCTGAACTCCCGGGTTGAGCTTTGTCATCAGGTGGAAACGAGTTGACCGTTCCCGACACGGGCCGCACTCCCCTGGGCTAGATTCGACCCGCATCGACAACAGTACCGATCGGGAGGGTGACCCTCCGTACATGCAGGAGCAGCGCATGCGCGACGACGCCCTCGCTCCGACGACCGCTTCGACCCTGGCCGGCGGGCTCGCCGACAGCATCTTCGAGACGGCGGACCGGAACCCCACCCTGCCGGTGCTGGCGCGCCGTCCCGAGGGCGCCCCCGCGGGCTGGGAGGAGGTCACCGCGGTCGAAGTGCGGGACGAGGTGGTCGACCTGGCCAAGGGGCTGATCGCGTCGGGGATCTCGCCCGGGCAGCGGGTGGCCATGATGGCGCGGACGCGCTACGAGTGGACGGTGTTCGGCCTCGCGCTGTGGTCGGTGGGGGCCGAGGTGGTGCCGATCCACCCGACGTCCGCGCGGGACCAGGTCGAGTGGATCCTGCGGGACGCCCGCTGTGTGGCCGTGCTGGTCGAGGACGAGCAGGCCGTGATGACCGTCGGCACCGTGTGCGAGGGGCTGCCCGAGCTCAAGCACGTGTGGCAGCTGAACGCGGGGGCGCTGCCCGAGCTGGTGCAGAAGGGCACGTTCGTGCCGCTGACCACGGTGGAGTCGCTGCGCCGGATCGTGATGCCGGACTCCACGGCCGCCATCACCTACACCTCGGGCACCTCGGGCCGTCCGCTGGGCTGCGCGCTGAGCCACCGCGGGCTGGCCTACCCCTGCGACACGCTGCTGGCGGGCTGGGGGCACACCGCGGCACGCCCGGGCGAACAGGCCTCCGTGCTGGCCTTCCTGCCGTTCTCGCACGTGTACGGCCTGATGGTGATGGTGATCTGCCTGCGCGGCGGGATCCTGATGGGCCACGAGCCGGAGATGACCGAGGCCGCGCTTGCGGCGGCGCTGGCCACGTTCCGGCCGACCTATCTGTACGCGGTGCCGTCGGTGCTGGAGAAGGTGTACAAGACGTTCCTGCGCACCTCCCAGCAGCACGGCCGCGGTGCCCTGTTCGAGCGGGCCGCGGAGACCGCCCGGGACTTCGCCGCCGCCCTGGAGCGGCAGCGGCTGGGCACCGGCGCCGGCCCCGCCCTGGACCTGCGGCTGCAACACGCCCTCTACGAGCGGACGGTGTACCGCAAGCTGCGCGGGGCGCTCGGCGGGCGGGTGCTGCGGGCCACGTCCGGCGGCTCCTCGCTCAGCCGTGAACTCACCCTGTTCTACGAGGGCATCGGCATGTTCGTCCATGACGGCTACGGCCTCACCGAGTCCAGCGGCGGGATCACCATGCAGCCGCTGGGCCGGGAGAAGTCGGGCACGGTGGGCCAGGCCCTGCCGGGCACCCAGATCCAGGTGGCCGACGACGGCGAGATCCTGGTGCGCGGTCCGTCGGTGTTCCAGGGGTACGTCGGCGACGACTACGCGACCCGGGCGGCGCTGCGCGGCGGCTGGCTGGCCACCGGGGACATCGGGCGGCTGGACTCCGAGGGCTATCTGACCATCACGGGCCGCAAGAAGGACATCATCATCACCAGCAGCGGCAAGAGCGTGGCCCCGGCGCCGCTGGAGCAGCGGCTGCGGATGCACCCGCTGGTGCACCAGGCGGTGGTGGTCGGCGACGACCGGCCCTGCGTGGGCGCGCTGATCACCCTGGACCCGGACTTCCTCGCCCACTGGCGGGGCGCGCTCGCGCTGCCGGGCGACTCGCCGGGGCGCGAGGCGCGCGAGGAGAACGCGCTGCGCGAGGAGATCGCCCGCGCCATCGCGTCGGCCAACAGCGTGGTGTCCCGCTCCGAGTCGATCCGGGTCTACCGGGTGATCCAGGAGCCGTTCGCCCCGGGCAACGGCATGCTGACGCCGTCGATGAAGCTGCGCCGGGACGCCATCGCGCGCCACTACGCGGCGGAGATAGACGCCATGTACCAGGCCCGCTCGCAGGCGGTGCGCCGGCCGGGCCAGCCGGAGCCGGCCGACTGGGACGACTCCGACAACGTGTTCCGGTGAACGGAGCACGCGTATCCGCCGCCAGGGTGGGAACTCGTCGCGAGGGGAGAGGCCGGCGCGACGGCGGCCGCTTCCCGGGGCTGGAAGAGACGAGATGGGGACCGGACCACGGCGGGACGACGGACGATCCGTGGAGGCGACCGGCGGATGCGCGGTCTCCTTCCCGGGCCGGCTCCGCGATGTGACCGGCGCCCGGCTGGCCGCCGACGGCTTCCTCGCCGGCCTCGCCCGCAGCTCGCCGCCCACCGGTCCCGACTGCTGGAACGACATCCTGCTGGTCGTGACGGAACTGGCCGCCAACGTCGTCCAGTACGCGCCGGGCCCCTTCGAGCTGCGGATGCGCCGCACCTACGACGGCGTCCACGTCACGGTGCACGACACCAGCCGGGTCCGGCCCGAGCCGCGGCCCTTCCGCCCGCACGGGGGCGGGGGCGGCGTGGGCTGGCACCTGCTGCGCACCCTGTGCGACCAGGTCAGCGTGGTCGTCACCGCGGACGGCAAGGACGTCCACGCCTTCCTGCCCTGGTGAGGCCGGCCCGGCCGGGGCCGGGCACGGTCACTCCGGCCGGTGCGCGACCACCCCGAACATCGTCACCGACATGTGCAGCGCCCCCTGTTCGGCGGCCTCGGCGAGATCGGCGTACAGGGTGTCCCGCTGTTCCCCGGTGACCGCGCCGGTGCGCACGGCGGCCTCGCCGAGCATGCGGATCAGCGGCCAGGCGACCGTGCGGTGGTCCTGGAGCAGGGCCTGCGAGCCGCGGTCGTCGACCACGAACCCGGCCGCGCTCAGCTGGCCGACCAGGCGGCGCCCGGCGTAGGGGTTGGCGCCGTTGAGGGCGGCCGAGGTGAGCGCGCGCACCACCGCCGGGTCGCCGGGGTGCAGGAGGGTGGTCCCCCAGTCGGTGTCCAGCACCGCCACCCGGCCGCCGGGGCGCAGCACCCTGGCCATCTCGGCGATGGCCCGGTCGGGCTCGTGGAGGTGCTGGAGGACCCGCTCGCACCACACGATGTCCATCGAGCCGTCCGGCACGGGCAGCGCCTCGGCCTCGCCGTGCAGGAAGCGGGCCCTGCTGTCGGCGGACCGCTCCTCGGCGACCGCGCGCAGACTCGGGTTGACCTCGACGCCGATCGCGACGCCGTCCGGGCCGACGGCGGCGGCCAGCATCCGGGTCTGCGAGCCGGTTCCGGAGCCGACGTCGAGGAGTCGTTCGCCGTGCCGCACCGCCAGCGCCTCCTCGGCCCAGATGCGCAGCCTCCGTACGCCCGGGTTCGCGTCCTGGGAGTCCAGGGCGGCGACCAGCGGGGCCACGCGGTCGGGGTCGATGTGCCGCTTCTGGAAGCCCGTTCCGGGCTGGGTCTGCGCCATGGCGGGCACTCTACTGGCGTCCGTGATCGCCACGGACGCCCTTCGGTCGGACTCGAGTCCGACGCATATCTGTGCGAGAGCCGGTTTCTCCCGGCGATCCAGGGGCATGCTGGGTCCCACGCGTTCGGCTGCCTGCTCCGCCCGGCTGGCGGAACGGCGTCGGGCACGGTGGGATCGATGTGGTGCGAAGCAAGCGTTCCGGGGCACGCGGACGGCGTCGAGCCGGACGGCCCGGAGCAGCGGAAAGGGATACACCGTGACACGACCCAGGATCCTGGTGGTGGGCGCAGGCTTCGCCGGAGTGGGGTGCGTGCGCCGCCTGGAGCGGAAACTCTCCCCCGACGAAGCCGACGTCACCCTGGTGTCGCCGACCTCCTACCAGCTCTATCTCCCCCTGCTGCCGCAGGTCGCCTCGGGCGTGCTGACGCCCCAGTCGATCGCCGTGTCACTGCGCCGCAGCAAGAAGTACCGCACCCGGATCATCCCGGGCGGCGCGATCGGGGTGGACCTGAAGTCCAAGGTGTGCGTCATCCGCACCATAACCGACCGGCTCGTGAACGAGCGGTACGACTACATCGTGCTGGCCCCGGGCAGTGTCACCCGCACCTTCGACATTCCCGGCCTGACCGAGCACGCGTTCGGGATGAAGACCCTCGCCGAGGCCGCCTACATCCGCGACCACGTCATCTCCCAGCTGGATCTGGCCGATGCCAGCGACGACCCGGCCGAACGCGCCGCCCGGCTGCAGTTCGTGGTGGTCGGCGGCGGCTACGCGGGCACCGAGACCGCGGCCTGTCTGCAGAAGCTCACGCACGCGGCACTGCACCGCTACCCGAACCTGGACCCGAAGCTGATCAAGTGGCACCTGATCGACATCGCCCCGAAGCTGATGCCGGAGCTCGGCGACAAGCTCGGCCGCAGTGCTCAGGAGGTGCTCCGGCGCCGCGGCATCGACGTCTCCCTGGGGGTGTCGATCGAGAAGGCGGGCCCGGCCGAGGTGACCTTCACCGACGGGCGGGTGGTGCCCACCCACACGCTGATCTGGACGGCCGGGGTGGTCGCCAGTCCGCTGATCGCCACCATGGGCGCGGAGACGGTCCGGGGACGGCTCGCGGTCGACGCCGAGATGACCCTGCCGGGCCACGACGGGGTGTTCGCGCTCGGCGACGCCGCGGCCGTGCCGGACAAGGCGAAGGACGCGGCGGGTGCGGTCTGCCCGCCGACCGCGCAGCACGCCATGCGGCAGGGCAAGGCGGTCGCCGACAACGTCATCGCGGCGCTGCGGGGCCGGCCGCTCCAGCCGTACGTGCACAAGGACCTGGGCCTGGTGGTGGACCTCGGTGGCAAGGACGCGGTCTCCAAGCCGCTGGGCATCGAACTGCGCGGCCTGCCCGCCCAGGTGGTGGCCCGCGGCTACCACTGGTCGGCGCTGCGCACCAACGTGGCCAAGACCCGGGTCGCGACCAACTGGCTGCTGAACGCGCTGGCCGGTGACGACTTCGTGCGTACGGGCTTCCAGTCCCGCAAGCCCGCCCGGCTCAAGGACTTCGAGTACACGGACACGTATCTGACACCGGAGCAGGTCCGGGCGCGCGCCGAGGGCCCCGAGGATCCCGGGAGCTCGCCTGCGTGACGGCGAGCGCGGCGGAGTGAGAGCGGCGGGGCGGCCGCTGCGGGCGGAGGTCCTGGGGCGGCTCGCGGCGGCCGACCCCGGGCTGCTCCGCTTCACCGCCGGGCTGCGCACGGTCACCTCGATCGCGCTCACGCTCGCCGTCCTCGCGGCGCTGCGGTTCGACGTGTCCCATCTGGTGGCCGGGGCCATCACGGCGATGGTGGCCACCTTCGCGATCCGGGAGAAGGGGCGTCCGGAGCAGGCCGTCACGCTCGCTCTCGGCCTGCCGGTGGCACTGGCGTCGATGTCGCTGGGCGCGCTGCTCAACTCACGGGTGGTGATCGGCGACCTGTTCTTCGTGGCGCTCATCTTCTGCGCGGTCTACAGCCGGCGGTTCGGCGACCGGGGCACGGCGCTGGGGCTGGTCGGCTTCCAGATCTACTTCGCCTCGCTGTTCGTGCACGCGACCGTGTCCGCGCTGCCCGGCCTGTACCTCACGATCACGGTGGCGTTCGGCTGCGCGGCCGTGGCGCGGTTCGTGCTGGTGCGGGAGACCGCCGCGGGCATCCTGGACCGGCTGCGGCGGGCCTTCCGGGCCCGGTTCGCCCAGCTGGTGGCCGCGCAGGCGGAGTTGCTGGACGCCGGGCCGGACGAGCTGGACAAGGCGGTGGAGGAGGTCCGGGTCAGGACCGCGCGGCTGCACGAGACGGCGCTGCTGATCCAGGGCCGGCTCGTGGACGGCACCTCCGACGAGGCGGTGGCCAGGCTGGTGCAGCGCCGGATCGCGGACGCCGAGATCGCCGCCGAGCGGCTCGGGCTGCTGCTGCTCACCGCCCGCAGCGCCGAACGGGCGGACACCCTCACCCTCCATCTGCCGGGTGCCCCGCTGCCGTCGGCGGCGGTGGAGCCGGTGCGGGACGAGGCGATGGAGCGGCTGCGGCTCGATCTGGAGGCGCTGCGGCTGCTGGTGCTGCGCCCGGCCGGACCCGAGAAGGGAACCGCGCTGGCCCGGCTCCGCAACCGGCTGCTCGGCTACCGCGAGGAGGAGCAGCTGCCGCCCGCCCCGCCCGCCGTGCAGGACGTGTTCCGGGGCACCGGCGAGGCCGCGCGGGCCGTGCTGGGGCTGCGGATCGCGCTGGACGGGCCGCAGGACGAGTCCGACGACACCCCGGCCACCTCCCGGTCCCGGGAGGAGCTGGACGCCGAGGACGCCGCCATCGAGGGCGTCGAGGAGGGCGACCGGGAGGCCGAGGAGGCGACCGGGCTGCGCCGGCCGACCACGCGGGCGGCGGTGCAGGTGGCGGTAGGCTCGTCGCTGGCCATCGTCGGCGGGGAGTTCCTCTCCGCCCAGCGCTGGTACTGGGCGGTCCTGACCTGCTGGATCGTGTTCATCAACACCGCGTCCACCGGCGAGATCCTGGTGAAGGGCTACCGGCGGCTGCTCGGCACGGTGCTCGGCGTGGTGGCGGGCATCGTGCTCGCGGGCCTGGTCGGGCACCACACCTGGACGGCGTTCGGGCTGGTGCTCGTCTTCATCTTCGCGATGTTCTACTCGGCGCCGATCTCGTACACCCTGATGTCGTTCTTCGTGACGGCGATGCTGGGCCTGCTGTACACGCTGCTCAACACCTACAGCCTGGACGTCCTGGTGCTGCGGGTGGCGGAGACCGCGCTCGGCGCGGTGTGCGGGGTGATCGCGGCCGCGGTGGTGCTGCCGGTCCACACCGACCGCCGTACCGACGAACTGCTGGCCGAGACGCTGGACCGGCTGGCCGACGTCACCCGGGCCTCGGCCGACCAGTTGAGCGGGGCGCCGCCGGTCGACCTGGTGGAGAAGGCCCGCGACCTGGACCAGGCGCTGGCCGATCTGGCGGCGGCCGTGCAGCCGTTGACGCATCCGATCACCCCGCTGCGCTCCCGCCGGGACACCGCGCGCTATGTCGTGGCGCTCCTGGAGACCTGCGCCTATCACGCGCGGTCCCTGGCCGCGACGGCGGAGCTGCTGCCCACCCATCCGTCGATCGCGGCGGATCCCCGGCTGCGCGGGGCGGGGCGGCGGATCGTGCACAACATCGAGGCGATCTCCGCCCAGGTGGCCGGCGGACAGCCCGTCCCCGGGATCGAGACCGGTCCCAGCATCGCGGCGATGCTGGAACCCGGCACCCTCCGGGCCCCGCGCTACGGCAGGGTGACCGACCGGGTCCTGCGGCATCTGCAGCGCCTGGACGAAGCGGTGGTGGGCCTGGCCCGGCCGCTGGGGGTGCCGGTGCGGCCGCGGGCGGCCGCCTGACAGGGCGTCACGGTGCGGGGTCCCGGCGGCCGGCCGGGATCCGGGCTGCCGCATCCCCGGGGATCGTCCGCGGAGATCAGCGGGACCCGCCCAGGGCCTCGGCCCTGACCCGGGCGCAGCTGCGGCTGATGAGCCGGGAGACGTGCATCTGGGAGATGCCGAGGCACTCGGCGATCCGGCTCTGCGTCATGTCCTCGAAGAACCGCATGTACAGGATGGCCCGTTCCCGCTCGGGCAGCCGCCGCAGCCCCTCCTTCGCCGCCTCCCGGTCGACGAAGACGTCGTAGGAGCCTTCGGGCACCCCGAGGGTGTCGGCGAGGCGGTGACCGTCCTCGCCGTCGGTGAGTTCGGCGTCCAGGGACAGGGTGCTGAAGCTCTCCAGGGCCTCCAGACCGGTGGTGACCTCGTCCTCGGTCAGGCCGGTGCGGGCGGCGAGATCGGCGACGGTGGGTTCCGGAGATCCTGGATTCTGGGCGAGATCGCGGCGGGCCACCCGTACCCGGTTGCGCAGTTCCTGCACCCGGCGCGGCACGCGCAGCGCCCACAACCGGTCGCGGAAGTGCCGTTTGACCTCACCGGTGATGGTGGGCACCGCGTAGCTCTCGAAGGCGCCGCGTGCGGGGTCGTAGCGGTCGACGGCCTTGACCAGGCCGAGTGCGGCGACCTGGCGGAGGTCCTCGACGGACTCGCCGCGGTCGCGGAAGCGGCCGGCGATGCGGTGGGCCATGGGCAGCCAGGCGGCGACCAGTTCGTCCCGCAGGACGCCCCGCTCGGGGCCGTCGTCGAGCGCGGCGAGGCGGGCGAAGAGGGCCGTCGTGTCGGGGGCGTCGTCGTGGGCGCGGCGGCGCGTCGTGCGGGTGGTGCGGCGGGGTGTGGTTCGGGTGGTGCGGTCGGGCGTGCGGGGACGGCTGGTCGACCATTGGCTGGGCATGCGGAATCGCTCCTGAAGTGTGGGTTTCAGGGCGTCACCGGAACGAGGGTCCCGGGACTCGGCCCGAACTCCGGTGTCGGGGGAGCCGCGCAAGCACCTTCCGGACCGCTCGGCGGGCCCTGGGGCCGTCGTACGACTGCTCCCGTCGGCGCGCGCCTATGGTCCGAAGCACGACAGTCCGACTGCCCCTTCGGTCCAGGCGCAAACTGCGTCCTGCCGGAAGTCCGCCCACCGGCTCAGGCCAGGGGCACGACCGCCGTGATCCGTTTGCCGCCGCAGGGCAGTCCGGCGACCTCCACGTCACGGGCCAGCCGGCAGACGATGGGCCAGCCCCGGCCGCCGGGCAGCCAGTGGTCGCGTTCTTCCACGGCCCGTTCGGCGACCGGTGTCTCGTCGCTGCGGTCGCTGACCGACACCCGTACCGCGCACCCCTCGACGTCGACGTCGAAGCCGGTGATCCCGCCGCCGTGCAGGATGGCATTGGTGGTCAGTTCCGAGGTGACGAGCAGGGCGTCGTCGAGGGCTCCGGCGGCACACGGCAGGTCCCGTCGGGCGACCGCGCCACGTACCGCTCTGCGGGCGTCGGCCGGCAGCAGCGGGGGCCGGCGGAACTTGGGTGGTGGTGCGGCTGGTGACTCGGTCCGGTACTTTTCCCGCATCCTCTCGCTCCCTGAGTGGTGGACCGGTTGCGTAGGGGCTCTCCTCTACGCCTCACCGGTCGGGACGCGACCAAACCCGTTCGGATGCCGCGAGGGGCTCCCCAAAGTGAAACGGGTCACGTAGCCTGTTCCCAGCTACACGAAACGGCTCTGGATGGTTTACCGTTCACCCATAAGTGGTCGAGGAGTTGACTCCGGGTCCTCCCGCACCACCTCTGACGGCCCTGGCTGGCCTCCCCCGTCCAGCCAGGGCTTTTTCATGCCCGGACCGCCTCCCGGCGGCGATTCCCGCCCTCTTCGAGGTGCCCGGCCGGGCGGCAGCGGCTGAAATGGGCGTAGGGAGTGCACCCCGTACCCTCGCCGGCGAGGAGCCCCGTGCCATGACCAAAGCCATCAAACTGCTGACCGCCCTGCCCCAGGCCCAGCGCGAGCGCCTCATGGAACTGGCTCACGAGGTGTCCTTCCCCGAGGACAGCAGGATCTTCGAGGCCGGCGGCACCGCGGACCGCTTCTGGGTGATCCGCTCCGGAGCGGTCAACCTCGACCAGGAGGTGACGTCCCGCAAACGGGTCACGGTCGCCACTCTGGGCGCGGGCGACCTGCTCGGCTGGTCCTGGCTGTTTCCGCCGTACACCTGGGACTTCGGAGCGGTGGCCTTCAGCCAGGTACGGGCCTACGAGTACGACGCCTCGGCCGTGCTGGCGCTGTGCGTGGAGGATCCGCTGCTCGGTCTGTCCCTGGTGCGGACCGTCGCCGAGATCCTCGCCAGCCGGCTGGAGGTCACCCGGGGCAAGCTCCTCGACGCGTACGTCGGGCGACGGCCGGCGTAGCCGGGTCAGACGCGGTAGCGGCGCAGGGCCGGGACGGCGGCGGCCAGGGCCAGCATCACCACGACCACCAGCAGGCCGCCGCCCGCGACCGCCGCGCGCGGACCGAAGACCGAGCCCGCGGTGCCGTGCAGCACGTCGGCCAGCCGCGGACCGCCCGCGACCACCACGGTGAACACGCCCTGCATCCGGCCGCGCATCTCGTCGGTCGCGGCGGAGAGCAGGATCGCGCCGCGGAAGACCATCGAGACCATGTCGGCGACCCCGGCGGCGGCCAGGAAGGCCACGGCGACCCAGAGGTTGCGGCTCAGCCCGAACCCGGCGATCGCCGCGCCCCAGCCGACGACCGCGCCGATCACCATCCAGCCGTGCCGGCGGGCCCGCGAGAAGGTACCGGAGAAGAGCCCGCCGAGGACCGCGCCGACGGGGATCGCCGCGAAGAGCAGGCCGAGCGCGAGGCCCTCGCCGTACGAGGCGTACGTCTGGGCGGCGAGCTGCGGAAAGAGGGCGCGGGGCATGCCGAAGACCATCGCGATGATGTCCGCGAGGAACGACAGCAGCAGCACCTTGTGCATCGAGATGTACCGGAAGCCCTCGGCGATCTCGCGGATCCCGGCGCGCCGTGCCGTCGCGCCCGCCAGCGGCGGCAGCGCGGGCAGCCGGTAGACCGCCCACACCGTCACGCACAGCGCCAGCGCGTCGATCAGGTACAGCTCGGGCAGCCCGATGACGGGGATCAGGGCACCGGCGAGCAGCGGACCGACCACCTGCCCGGTCTGCATGACCGTCGAGCCGAGCGCGTTGGCGGCGGGCAGCTGCGCCTCGGGGACCAGCCGGGCGATGGAGGCGGTCCGGGCGGGCGCATTGAGCCCCCAGAACGCCTGCTGCATCGCGAGCAGCACCATCAGCGCGGCCACGGACTTCATCCCGGTGGCCGCCTGGACGAAGAACAGCAGCGAGGTGACACCGATGCCGATGTTGGTGATCAGCAGCAGTTTGCGGCGGTCCATGGTGTCGGCGACCGCGCCGCCCCACAGCGCGAACACGATCAGCGGCAGCAGCCCGGCGAGGCTCGCCGCGCCGACCCAGGCGGACGACCCGGTGATGTCGAAGATCTGCTTGGGCACGGCCACGGCGGTCAGCTGGCTGCCGACCGAGGTGACGATGGTCGAGGTCCACAGCCGGCGGTAGGCCGGGATGCGCAGCGGGCGGGTGTCCATCGCCCAGCGTCGCCAGCCGCTCCGGGGCGGGGCGGCCGTGGCGTCGTCGGGGGTCTGGGTGTCGGACTGGGTGCCGCTCTCGCTGGTGTCCACGGAGTTCCTGGTGTCCCGCTCTTCTCGATGCCCGCTACATCTTTCGATTGCAGGTTCACTATCCCAGCAACTTCTGCCGCTGCCGAACCGGTTGTCTCAGGATGCGGCCGCTCCGGGGTCCGGGCGCCTCAGGATCCCGCCACCAGCATCACGCCGAGCCCGATCATGGTCAGCGCCACCAGCCCGTCCAGCACCCGCCAGGCGCCCGGCCCGGCGAGGTAGCGGCCGAGCAGCCGGGCCCCGAAGCCGAGGACGGTGAACCAGCAGAGGCTGGCCAGCGCGGCACCGAGGCCGAAGGTCCAGCGCAGGTCGCCCCGGTCGGCGGCCAGGGTGCCGAGCAGGAACACGGTGTCCAGGTAGACGTGCGGGTTGAGCCAGGTCATGGCCAGGCAGGTCAGTATCGCCCGGCGCCGGGACCCGGCCGCCTCGCCCTCGGCGCGCAGGCCGCCGGTGCCGGGCCGCAGGACCCTGCGGGCGGCCAGGGCGCCGTAGCAGAGCAGGAAGGCGCCGCCGATCAGCCCGACCGCCCGTACCGCCCCCGGCCAGGCCACGACGATCGCGCCCACCCCGCCGACGCCGAGCGAGATGAGGGCGGCGTCGGAGAGCGCGCAGATGCCGACGACCACGAGGACCGCGTCACGGCGGATGCCCTGGCGCAGCACGAAGGCGTTCTGGGCGCCGATGGCGACGATGAGCGAAAGGCCGCTGCCGAAGCCTGCGGCAGCGGCGGCGAGGGTGCTGTACATGCCCTCGACGCTACGGAAGCGATCACCGTGGGTACAGCTAAAGATTTTTACGTACCTTTAGCAGTACTGAAGTAGGACGATCCGAGGAAGGAGGGTGGCGGTGGAGCTTCCCCTCGACCAGGTGCGGACCCTGCTCGCGGTGGTGGACGAGGGCACGTTCGACGCGGCGGCCGCGGCCCTGCATGTGACGCCGTCGGCGGTCAGCCAGCGGGTGAAGGCGCTGGAGCAGCGCACGGGCCGGGTGCTGCTCCAGCGCACCAAGCCGGTGCGGCCGACGGAGTCGGGCGAGGTGCTCGTCCGGTTCGCCCGGCAGCTGGCCCGGCTGGAGCGGGACGCGCGCGGCGAACTCGGCATGAGCGGGGCCGGGGCACCGACCCGGGTGTCGGTCGCGGTCAACGCGGACTCGCTGGCGACGTGGTTCCTGGCGGCGCTGACCGGGTTGCCGGGCGTCTTCGTCGAACTGCGGCGGGAGGACGAGGACCACACGGCCGCGCTGCTGCGGGAGGGGCTGGTGATGGCGGCGGTGACCTCGTCGCCGGACGCGGTGCCGGGGTGTTCGGTGCGGGCGCTGGGGCGGATGCGGTACCTGCCGGTGGCCGCGCCGGAGTTCGCGGCGGCGTGTCTGACGGGGGTGCTGCCGGATGCGCTGGCCGAGGCGCCGGTGATCGTGTTCGACCGGGTCGACGACTTCCAGGACGGGTTCGTACGGCGGCTGGGGGGTGCGGGCGCGAGTGCGCTGCGGCACCACGTGCCGACGTCCGAGGGGTTCGTGGACGCGGTGACGGCCGGGCTCGGGTGGGGGATGGTGCCGGAGCCGCAGGCGGAACCGCGGTTGCGGGAGGGGCGGCTGGTGCGGCTCGGTGGGCGGGAGCTGTGGGTGGACGTGCCGTTGTACTGGCAGCAGTGGAAGCTGGATTCGCCGGCTTTGGGGGCGGTGGCGGAGGCGGTCCTGCGGGCGGCGGGGGGTGCGTTGCGCCAACCGTAGGGGGGCGGCCGGCGGTCTTGCGGCTGCGGGTGAGTGGGGGCTGGTCGCGCCCACGCGGCGGCAGCCGCATATCGGAAACAGCCCCGCGCCCCTTTCAGGGACGCCCCAGCTCAGGGCGCTTCCAAGTGCCGTTCTGCGCTGTCCAGGAGCATTTCCAACGCCGTGGGATAGGCGCTCGTCACCATGCGCTTCGCCAGCAGGCGGGACGCCTCGGCGATGCGGGGGTGGGTCGTGTGCGGGAGGCGGGCGTAGGTCGAGTTCCACTTGTCCTCGTCGGCGCGCTGGAAGTCCTTCGGGAGGGCGAGGGAGGCCGCGTCCAGGGCTGCGAAGGCCAGGGTCTGGTCGATGAAGGCGTGGTAGACGCGCACAGTCTCGGGGAGTGAGAAGCCCGCCGTGCGCAGGACGTCCAGGACCGCCTCGTCGGCGGCGAGTTCGTGGGCCCGGCCGGTCACCCGGTTCGTCGTCAGCAGGGCCGCCTGCGGGTGGGCGACGTACTGCGCGTGGATGCGCAGGCCGATCGTGCGCAGGTCGGTCCGCCACTCCCCCGTCGGCGTCCAGCCGGCCAGCGCCTGGCCGATGAGGGCGTCGCCGATCGCCAGGGTCAGGTCGTCCATGCCCCGGAAGTAGCGGTACAGGGTGCTGGGGTCGCAGTCGAGGGCGAGGCCCAGGCGGCGGGCGGTCAGGCCCGCGCTGCCGTGCTCGCGCAGCAGGCGCAGCGCGGTCTCCACGATCAGCCGCTCGGAGAGCACCGTGCCGCCGCGGGTGGGGCGGCGCCTGCGGCGCTTCTCCTCCGGTACGACCGGTTTGGGCATCGCACGCTCCCTGCCGTTCTCACCGCTCTTATGCCAACGCCATTGACCTTACGATGACGGCCCGGCGTTTCATTCCGGCCCAGGCGCCCCCGTACTCGACCTCGCTCTCTGTCCCAGAAGGAGATCCCCGCATGCGTGTACTGCTCGTGGGAGCCGGTGGTGTGGGCACCGCCGTCACCCGGATCGCCGCCCGGCGGCCGTTCTTCGACCTGATGGTGGTCGCCGACTACGACCCGGCGCGTGCCGAGGCGGCGGTGGCGGCCGTCGGCGACGACCGGTTCCGCGCCGAGCGCGTCGACGCCGGTGACGAGGCCGCCGTCGCCGCACTGCTGGCCCGGCACGGCTGCGACGTGCTGCTCAACGCCACCGACCCGCGCTTCGTCATGCCCCTGTTCCGGGCCGCCCGGAAGGCCGGCGCGAGCTATCTCGACATGGCGATGTCGCTGTCCCGGCCGCATCCCGAGCAGCCGTACGAGGAGTGTGGGGTGAAGCTCGGTGACGAGCAGTTCGCGCTGGCCGGGGAGTGGGAGAAGGCGGGTGCGCTGGCGCTGGTCGGCATGGGGGTGGAGCCCGGTCTGTCGGACGTGTTCGCCCGGTACGCGGCAGACGAGCTCTTCGACGAGATCGAGGAGATCGGCATCCGCGACGGCGCGAACCTGACCGTGGACGGCTACGACTTCGCACCCTCCTTCAGCATCTGGACCACCATCGAGGAGTGCCTCAACCCGCCCGTCGTGTACGAGAAGGGGCGCGGCTGGTTCACGACCGCCCCGTTCAGCGAGCCCGAGGTGTTCGACTTTCCGGCGGGCATCGGGCCGGTGGAGTGCGTGAACGTCGAGCACGAGGAGGTGCTGCTGGTACCGCGCTGGGTGGACGCACGGCGGGTCACCTTCAAGTACGGGCTCGGGACCGAGTTCATCGAGACGCTGAGGACGCTGCACCTGCTGGGCCTGGACCGCACCACCCCGGTGACCGTGCCCGGTGCCGACGGCCCGGTCGCGGTCTCGCCCCGGGACGTGGTCGCCGCCTCGCTGCCCGACCCGGCGACGCTGGGCGAGCGCATGCGCGGCAAGACCTGCGCGGGCACCTGGGTGCGCGGGGTGAGGGACGGGCAGCCGCGGGAGGTGTATCTCTACCACGTTGTCGACAACGAGTGGTCGATGGCGGAGTACGGTTGTCAGGCCGTGGTGTGGCAGACGGCCCTCAACCCGGTCGTCGCCCTCGAACTCCTGGCCACCGGCGCGTGGTCGGGCTCGGGCGTCCTCGGCCCGGAGGCGTTCCCGGCCCGCCCGTTCCTCGACCTGCTGACCGAATACGGCTCCCCCTGGGGTCTGCGCGAGCAGTGACCGCCCGCGCATTCCAGAGGACTTGGCCGTTTCGGCCGCGCCCGCTGCGGTGACCCGGATCCGAGCAACGCGCACCCGCAACGGCAGAGTCGACTTGGATCGCAGGTGACTTCGATGGATGACTGGCGAGACCGCGCCGAGTGCCGCAACGAGGATCCCGACCTCTTCTTCCCGATCGGCACCACCGGCCCGTCGCTGCACCAGACGCGGCGGGCGAAGGCGGTCTGCGAGCGCTGCCCGGTGCAGGAGCCGTGCCTGCGCTGGGCGATGGAGAGCGGGCAGGCGATCGGCGTCTGGGGCGGTACCACCGAAGCGGAGCGCCGACTGCTGGCCCGGCGCCGGCAGCGGGCGGCGCGCCGGTTCAGCTGACGTCGGCCGGGGCCGGTGCGGCCGGCAGCCGCAGGGTGAACTCGGCGCCCTTGCCCGGTTCGCTGCGCACCTCGGCGGTGCCGTCGTGGGCGGCGAGCAGATGGCGCACGATCGGCAGACCGAGGCCGCTGCCTCCGGTACGGCGGCTGCGGGACTTCTCCGCGCGCCAGAACCGCTCGAAGACGTGCGGGAGGTCGTCCGCGGCGATGCCCGGGCCGGTGTCGGTGACGGTGAGGACGACGTCGTCGCCGTCACGGCGGGCGGCGAGCGTCACCGTGCCGTCGGCGGGGGTGTGCCGGATCGCGTTGGAGACCAGGTTGCCGAGGGCCTGCCGCATCCGCACCGGGTCGGCGTGGAGCCAGGCGGTGCCGTCGGTGTCGGTGAGCAGGGTGACCCCGGCCGCGCCGGCGGCGACCCGGTGGGCGGCGGCGGCCTGGTCGACCAGGTCGGCGGCGCGCACCGGTTCGCGGTGCACGCGCAGGGTGCCGGCGTCGGCGGCGGCCAGGTCCTGGAGGTCGTCGATGATCCGCTGCAGGACCAGGGCCTCCTCGTGCAGGGAGCCCAGCAGGGCCGGGTCGGGGTCGACGAGGCCGTCCCGGGTGACCTCCAGCCAGCCGCGGATGTTGGTGAGGGGGCTGCGCAGTTCGTGGGCGATGTCGCTGACCATCGCCTTGCGCTGCTCCTCCAGGCGCTCCCGGCGCTCGGTGAGGTCGTTGAACGCCTCGGCCAGCAGCCCGGTCTCGTCCCGGGTGCGTACTGGCGCCCGGACGTGCAGTTCGGGCGGCTGCTGAGCGGCGGCCGTGAGCGCGCGCAGCGGCCGTACCAGGCGCATGGCGACGACGGCGGTGACGGCGACCGTGACGGCGAGGACCAGACCGGCCGCGCCGACGATCCTGGCCTTGTTGGCCGGGGACATGTCGAAGCGGGGTGCGGTCTGGTCGCCGATGCCGAGGAAGAGTTCGGCGGCCGGGGCGACGTACGGCTGGAGCTGGGTGCGCCGGGCGTTGAGGACACACTCCTTCGCGGTCTGGTCCGTCTTCCGCTCGACCCCCTTGTTCGTGACGAGGAAGCCGCCCGAGACCGGGTCGCGTCCCGTCGTGTCGTAAGTGAGGGACAGCGAGCCGCCGAGGTCCATGTCCCTGGCCCGGAGGCAGGGGCGGGCGAGGTCGGCCAGCGCGTCGAGGGCTTTGGTCTCGGTGGCGGTCGGGAAGTCGAGCGCGTCCCTCGTCTCGGCGGTCGACTCGCCGTAGACGTTGCCGCACTTGACCTTGAGGTAGAGGGCGGTGTCCGTCGCCTCGTCCACGACGACATGGGGCCGCCCGCCCGGAGTGTGCTGGACGGTGCTCCGGACCCCCATTTCGTCGAAGCACTCCTGCTCCCGCTTCGCGAGCGCGTCCAGCTTCTCGCGCTCCGGCCCGGTCAGCCGGAACGGGCCGACCGCGCGCGGGTCGATGCCGCTGAGCTGGGCGCCGAACTCGGTGTAGGTGTCGGTGTGCAGGGGGTCCACGGCGGCGGCCGGCCGTGGCGGCAGCGGGGTGTCGTGCAGCGCCGAGTCGGCGATCGGCGTGCGGTCGGCGGTGGTCAGCGCGATCCTGCGGCCGGTCTTCGCGGCCAGTTCCCGCACGGTGTGCTGCACCCCGGACCAGTCGGGGTGGTCCGCCGCGTACCCGCTGAGCTCCGCGAGGATCTTGTTGTCGGCGGCGAGGTCCTGCCCCTGCTCCTCCTCCAGTGCGCTGGTGGTGGTGGTCACGGCGAGCCAGGCGGTGGCGGCCACGGAGCAGAGGGCGATCAGCACCGAGGTGAACAGCAGCCGGACCAGCAGCCGTTTGCGCCACGGTATCCGGGGCTTCACGGCCGGCCTCCGCTCAGCTTGTAGCCGACGCCGAACACGGTCACCAGCCGCACCGGTCGCCGGGGATCGGCCTCGATCTTCCGGCGCAGGTTCATCACGTGGACGTCGACGGCCCGTTCGGTGGAGGAGCGGTCGAAGCCGCGGGTGCACTGGAGCAGCTGCCGCCGGGTGAAAACCCGGTCCGGTTCCCCCGCCATGGCGAGCAGGATCTGGAACTCGGCCGGGGTCACCTCCACCGGCTGTCCGTCGCAGCGCACCTGGTGCCGCACGGGATCGACGCTGATCCCGGCGGCGGTCACCGCTGGTTCCTCCTCCCGGACGGCGGCGGCCCGCCCGCTGCGCCGCAGGATCGTCCGGATCCGGGCCATCAGCTCGCGTGGGCTGTACGGCTTGGTCATGTAGTCGTCGGCGCCCAGCTCCAGGCCGAGCAGCACGTCGTCCTCGTCGGACCGGGCCGTGAGCATCAGCACCGGGATCTCCGGATCGCCGCCGCGCAGCACCCGGCAGACGCCGAAGCCGTCGATCACCGGGAGCATCAGGTCGAGGACGACCAGGTCGGGCCCGAGCCGCCGGGCCGCGTCGAGCGCCGCGGCCCCGTCATGGACCACGGTCGCGCTGTGCCCCTCGGCGAGCAGCGATCTCCGGATCAGCTCGGCCTGCATCTCGTCGTCCTCGGCGACCAGCACATGTGCGCACACAGGTTCGGATCCTAAGCGGAGTTCGGGTGGCCTACTGGGCGAGCCAGTCGGCGTGCCCCATGACGACGACCGGATGCCGGTCCGGGTCGAGGGCGCGCAGCAGCTCCTTCATGTGCGCCTTGGCGACGCTCACACAGGCGTGCGTCGGACCACCGTGGTCGACGTGCAGCCACACGCCACCGCCCCGCTTCGCACCCATCGGCCGGGTCCAGTCGAGCGGTGAGGTACCGGGCTCCCGGTTGTAGTTGATGGCGATCACGTAGTCGAAGGAACCCTCCAGCGACTCGCCCTCGAACCCGGTCCCGGGCGAGGTGAAGCCGTAGGACTGGTGGTACGGCAGCCTGCTCCCGGGGTCGGCGAGCAGCCCCCCGGCATCGGTCAGCCCGTACACGCCGACGGGCGAGCGCAGGTCCCCGGCCATGTGGTGCTCGCTCCAGCCGTCCCTGCCGTTGTGCGCGGGCCAACGGGCGCCGGGCTGCCAGACGTCGTCGTCGCGTGAGTAGAGCACGACGGTGGAGAGCGGTGAGTCCTTGCCCCGGCCGCTGGCCACGACGACCTGCTCCGCCCGCTCGGGTATCGCGGCCGTCCTTACGGGCCCGAGCCCGGGTATGCCGCTCGGCTGCGGGCTGCTGCTCTCGGGTGTGGGGGACGCCGTCTCCCGCACCGGCCGGTCGTCCTCCGACCGGCTCGGCGCGGCCTCGGCGCCGCCCCCGCACCCGGAGAGCAGGACGGGGGAGGCGGCGAGAAGGGCGACGGCGGCTCTGCGATGGATCATGAGACAGACCCTGACCGACGCTTGTAAGAAACTCGTCAGCTTTTGACATTTGTTAGTGGAGACGCGCCCCTTCAGGGGCGCGGGGCTGTGTCTGTCTGCGGCTGCCGCCGCGTGGGCGCGACCAGCCCCCACGCGCCTGCACCCGAACAACTACCCCTACGGCTTGCCCTTCTTGTACAGCCACGTCTGGAACAGCGAACCGAGGTCCTTCCCCGACTCCTTCTCCGCGAGCTTCACGAACTCCGCGGTGGTCCCGTGTCCGTACCGGTGCTGCGCGGCCCAGTCCCGCAGGATCCGGAAGAACACCGCGTCCCCGACCGCCTTCCGCAGCTCGTGCAGCGCCATCGCGCCCCGCGCATAGACCGGCGTGCCGAAGATGTTCTTCCCGCTGCCCGGATCCGCCGGCGGGTACGCCCACAGCTCGTCGCTCGCCGGCTTGGCGTACAGCGCGTCGAAGGTCTTCTGCGCGCTGTCCCCGCCGTGCTGCTCGCTGTACAGCCACTCGGCGTACGTGGCGAAGCCCTCGTTGAGCCAGATGTCCTTCCAGGCGGTGAGGGAGACGGAGTCGCCGAACCACTGGTGGGCGTTCTCGTGCACGAGCGTGCTCAGGTCCGGCGCCGAGTCGTAGATCGGCCGGCCCTGCGTCTCCAGCGCGTAGCCGACGCTCGGCGCGTGGTCGACGATCGACCCGGCGGAGCGGAACGGGTACGGCCCGAACAGCTTGCTCTCCCACTCCAGCACCGACGGCAGCTTCTTCAGCACCGCCGCGGACCCGCTCGCCTCGCGCGGGTCGACCGCGTTGTAGACCTTGATCCCGTCCCGGGTGGTGTACTGCTCGACCTTGAACTTGCCGACCGTGGCGGTGGCGAGGTACGCGGCCATCGGCTCGGTCTGGCGCCACCGGAAGGTGGTGCGGCCGTCGGACGTGTGCTGCCCGAGGAGGACGCCGTTGGCGACGGCGGTGCGGCCCTTGGGGACGGTGATCGTGAAGTCGTACGACGACTTGTCCTTGGGGTGGCTGTTCCCCGGGAACCAGGTCATCGCGCCCTGCGGCTCCCCGGCGACGAACGCGCCGTCGTCGGTACGGATCCAGCCGTCGGCCGAGCCGTCCGGGTCGGTGACCTGCTTGGGCGTGCCGTTGTACAGCACGGTGACCCGGAAGTCCCGGCCCTTGGCCAGCGCCCGCGCCGGCGTGACGACGAGTTCCTGCCCGCTGCGGCTGAAACGCGCGGTCCGGCCGTCGACGGTCACCTTGGTGACCTTCAGGCCGCTGAGGTCGAGGTCGAAGCGGGTGAGCTTCTCGGTGGCGCGGGCGGTGAGGACCGCCTTGCCGTCGAGGTGCCGGGACGAGGTGTCGTAGCGGAGCGTCAGGTCGTAGTGGCTGACGTGGTAGCCGCCGTTGCCGCTGAGCGGGAAGTAGGGGTCGCCCGCGCCCGCGCCGCCTATGGTGCTCGCCGAGGCCGTTCCGGCGCCGGCCAGCAGCGCCGCCACGGCGACCGGGACGGTGGCGAGGACGGCCTCGCGGCGGAGGACTGCGGTACGTCTGCTTGCGCCCTGCACATGGACTCCTTGGGGGGTGGCCGATGATCAGTGGCCCACAGACTAGGCGCGCGGGTGTCCGCGTTTCCCCCTCATTCTGGTCAAGCCGCGCCGCGTCGGCAGCCCGCGGCGCGGGCCCGCCGCATACGCTCGCGCCACCGACAGCGAACCGAGAGGTGCATCGACCGTGAGCGTGCGCGTCCGCAGGATCTACGAGTCGCCCGAGCCGGCGGACGGGGTGCGCGTCCTGGTGGACCGGCTGTGGCCGCGCGGGCTGTCCAAGGAGGTCGCGCACGTGGACGAGTGGCCGAAGGGGCTGACACCGTCGGACGAACTGCGCCGCTGGTTCCACGCCGGCGGGTCGTACGAGGAGTTCGTGCGCCGTTACGAGGCAGAGCTCACCGCTCCCGAGACCGCCGAACTCCTCGACGGCCTGCGGGAGTTGACCCGGAAGGGGCCGGTGACCCTGCTCACCTCCTCCAAGACCCCGGACGAGAGCCACGCCACCGTGCTGGCGCGGCTCCTCACCGCCTAACCGGGTCCGGCGAATTTCACTGCGGTTCGGCAGCGCCCCGTAGGGGCGCGGGGAACTGCGCGGCCGGCCCCGACGGCGCCGCAGAAGGCAGCCGGCCCATCGCGGCACTTCCAGCGGAGCGCCTAGGCGGTCTGCTGCGCCGCCGCGCGTCCCGCCGCCCGGCCCGAGAACAGGCAGCCACCGAGGAACGTGCCCTCCAGCGCGTTGTAGCCGTGCACGCCGCCGCCGCCGAAGCCGGCCACCTCGCCGGCCGCGTACAGCCCGCCGATCGGCTGCCCGTCGGCGCCGAGGGCGCGGGAGTCCAGGTCGGTCTGGATGCCGCCGAGGGTCTTGCGGGTGAGGACGTGCAGCTTGACGCCGATCAGCGGTCCCGCGGCCGGGTCGAGGATGCGGTGCGGGGTGGCGACCCGGCCGAGGCGGTCGCCGATGTAGCGGCGGGCGTTGTGGATGCCCTGGACCTGGGAGTCCTTGCTGTAGGAGTTGTCGATCTGCAGGTCGCGGGCGACGATCTGGCGGCGTACCTCGGCCGTGTCGAGCAGTGGCTTGTCGGTGAGGCCGTTCATCTTCTTCACCAGCTGGTCCAGGGAGCTCGCGGTGACGAAGTCCGCGCCGTGGTCGAGGAAGGCCTGCACCGGGCCGGGCGCGCCCTTGCCGAGCAGCCGGTCGCGGAGCACGGCCTTGCGGTCCTTGGCGGTGATGTCGGGGTTCTGCTCGGAGCCGGAGAGCGCGAACTCCTTCTCGACGATCTTCCGGGTGAGGACGAACCAGGAGTGGTCGTATCCGGCGATGTCCTCGGTGGTGCGCAGGTACTTGAGGGTGTTGAGGGTGTCGTAGCCCGGCAGGCAGGGGTCGGGCAGGCGGCGGCCGAGGGCGTCGAGCCAGATGGAGGAGGGGCCCGGGAGGATGCGGATGCCGTGGCCGGGCCAGATGGAGTTCCAGTTCTGGATGCCCTCGGTGTAGTGCCACATGCGGTCGCGGTTGACCAGGCGGACGCCGGCCTCGGCGCTGATGTCGAGCATGCGGCCGTCCACATAGGCGGGGACGCCGGTGACCATCTCGGCGGGGGGCGTGCCGAGGCGTTCGGGCCAGTAGCGGCGGACGATGTCGTGGTTGGCGCCGATGCCTCCGGTGGTGACGACGACGGCCTGGGCGGTGAGTTCGAAGTCGCCGAGGCGGTCGCGGTTGGAGGCGACGCCGCGCGGCGAGTCGTCGGGGGCGAGGACCGTGCCGCGCACGCCGCGCACCTCGCCGTCCTGGACGACGAGTTCGTCGACCTGGTGGCGGTGGTGGAAGGTGAGCAGCCCGTCGCGGGCGGCCTGCTTGGCGTAGCGGGCGAACGGCTCGACCACGCCGGTGCCGGTGCCCCAGGCGACGTGGAAGCGGGGGACGGAGTTGCCGTGGCCGTGGGCGCGCAGGTCGCCGCGTTCGGCCCAGCCGACGGTCGGCAGCAGGCTGATGCCGTGGCTGTGCAGCCAGGGCCGCTTGTCGTACGCCGCGAACTCGACGTACGCGCGCGCCCAGCGCATCGCCCAGGAGTCCTCGTCGTCCTTCCGGTCGAACTGGGCACTGCCCTGCCAGTCGTTCCAGGCCAGGTCGAAGGAGTCCTTGATGCCGAGGCGGCGCTGTTCGGGCGAGTCGACGAGGAAGAGCCCGCCGAAGGACCAGAACGCCTGGCCGCCGAGGTTGGCGGCGTTCTCCTGGTCGACCAGGGCGACCCGCCGGCCCCTGCTGGTGAGTTCGTGCGCCGCGACCAGACCGGCGAGGCCGGCTCCGACGACGATGACGTCCGCGTCCATGGCGACTGATGCCCTTCTCATACGGGGTGGGTGGTGCCGTTCGTTCCTGCGGGGTGGGTGCTGCCGTCGGTCAGCAGCGCGGTGAGCAGTTGCTTGAGCCAGGTGCGGGCCCGGTCCACGTCCCTGTCGAGCAGCAGCTGGACGGTGACTCCGTCGTAGGCGGCGACCACGGCGTGCGCGGCGCCGTCGGCATCGCCGAGGACGGCGGGGACCGGGGTGTGGCCGCGGGCCCGGAAGAGCCGGTCGGCGATGGCCTGGCGGAGCCGGGTGCGGTGGTCGAGGAGGATCCCGGCGACGGCCGGGTCCCGGGCGGCGTGCACCAGGAAGTCGGTCTTCACCAGCAGCCAGTCCACGTCGAGGAGCAGCACGTCGGTGACCCGGTCCACGGAGGCCGGTACGTCCAGGTCGGTGCCGTCGCCGGCGAGCGCGTCGGCGACCTGCCGGGCGATGAGGTCGGCGCGCTCCCGGTAGAGGGCGAAGAACAGCTCGTCGAGGGTGGCGAAGTTGGAGTAGAAGGCGCCCCGGCTGAACCCGGCGGCCTCGCAGACCTCCTCGATGGAGACCCGCCCGAAGCCCTTGGCGGCGAACACGGTGAACGCGGCGTCCAGCAGCCGGGCGCGGGTCCGCACCCGCCGCCGGGTCACGCGCTGGGGCGCACCGCCGTTCGCTGTCATGTACCGGCCTCCGTTCGATACGTGAATGTATCGGATACATCAACGTATCGAAAGGCCTCCGGCGCCCCGCCCGGAGAATTCGAATGGAACACGCTTTCGATTAGGGAGTACGCTGGCTCCATGGCCACGCACCTCCAGGGCTCCCTGTTCGACCAGACCGACGAGCTGCGGCTCGGCGGCCTCGACGGCATCGGCCGGACCGCGCTGGGCTCCGGCGCCTGGATCGACGTACTGCCCGGCTGGCTGAGCGGCGCCGACGCACTGTTCGAACAGCTGGCGGCGGACGTCCCGTGGCATGCCGAGCGCCGCACGATGTACGACAACGTCGTGGACGTACCGCGCCTGCTCGCCTTCTACGGCGCCGGCGACCCGCTCCCCCACCCCGTCCTCACCGAGGCCCGCGAGGCGCTCACCCGGCACTACGCCGAGGAGCTGGGCGAGCCGTTCGCCACGGCCGGGCTCTGCTACTACCGCGACGGCCGGGACAGCGTCGCCTGGCACGGCGACCGGATCGGCCGGGGCGCCCGCGAGGACACCATGGTCGCCATCCTCTCCGTGGGCGCGCCCCGCGACCTGCTGCTGCGCCCCCTGCACGGGGGTCCCTCGGTCCGGCGCCCGCTCGGCCACGGCGACCTGATCGTGATGGGCGGCTCCTGCCAGCGGACGTGGGAGCACTGCGTACCGAAGACGACCCGGGCCGCCGGGCCGCGGATCAGCATCCAGTTCCGGCCACACGGGGTGCGGTGACCTGGGCCTCGGCAACGGGCGGCCCGCCGCAT
Source organism: Streptomyces sp. NPDC058464 (assembly GCF_042721035.1). Lineage (NCBI taxonomy): Bacteria > Bacillati > Actinomycetota > Actinomycetes > Kitasatosporales > Streptomycetaceae > Streptomyces > Streptomyces sp. NPDC058464. Next base: position 52,373 of record NZ_JBHXMA010000051.1, on the reverse strand, counting down.
GTGGTTGGCTGTCCTCCGTTTCGATCGGCACGAACGGGCAAGCCGGAGTGATCATGCGGGCAGCGGTACACGAAGTCGGCAAGGGCGCCTATCTGGTGCACGGCCAGCACACCAACTGGGTGATCCTCAAGGATGGCGACGCCGTCACGCTGGTGGACACCGGCTACCCCGGCGACCGGCAGGGGCTGCTCGACTCCCTCGCCGAGGTGGGCAGTTCACCGGAGGCGGTGGCGGCCGTCCTGATCACCCACGCGCACAACGACCACCTCGGCTCGGCCGAGTACCTGCGCGACGCCCACGGCACACCGGTCTATCTGCACGAGGCCGAAGTGCCGCACGCCCGGCGGGACTTCCTCCAGCAGGTGTCCGTGGGCGAGGTGGTGAAGAACGCCTGGCGGCCGGGTGTCGTGCCGTGGCTGGTGCACGTGCTGCGCGTCGGCGGCACCGAGCAGCACCCGGTCAAGACGCCCGAGGCGTTCCCGGTCGCCGACGGCCCCCTCGATCTGCCGGGCCGCCCCGCCCCGGTGCACACCCCCGGTCACACCGACGGGCACACCGTCTACCACCTGCCCGACGCCGGGCTGGTGATCTCCGGGGACGCCCTGGTCAGCGGCCACCGCACGTCACGGATCCAGGGGCCGCAGCTGCTGCCCGACATGTTCCACCACCAGCGGGACCGGGCCCTCGCCTCGCTGGCGGTGATCGGCGAGCTCGACGGCGACACCCTGCTGCCGGGCCACGGCCCGCTGCACCGGGGTTCGGTGCGGGCGGCCGCCGAGCGGGCCCGGGAGCTGGCCTCGTAACCCTCCGGCCTTAAGGTTCGTCCCATGGCCTTGCAGATCAGCGCCACCAACCCGGAGCACCCCGCGCTCCTGCTCGAACTCCCCTGGGACGTCCCGCTGGAGGAGTGGCCCGAGGAGTACCTCGTGCCGCTCCCCCGGGGCATCTCCCGGCACGTGGTGCGCTACGCCCGGGCCGGCAGCGAGGTCATCGCGGTGAAGGAGCTGGCGGAGCGCCCGGCGCTGCGCGAGTACGAGCTGCTGCGCGACCTGGACCGGCTCGGCATCCCCGCGGTGGACGCGCTCGCCGTGATCACCGGCCGCCTCGACCCGGACGGCGAACCGCTGGAGTCGGTGCTGGTCACCCGGCACCTGGGCGGATCGATGCCGTACCGCTCGATGTTCGAGACGACCATGCGCCCGGCCACCATGCACCGCCTCATGGACGCCCTGGCGGTGCTGCTGGTACGCCTGCACCTGGCCGGGTTCGCGTGGGGCGACTGCTCGCTGTCCAACACCCTGTTCCGGCGGGACGCGGGCGCGTACGCGGCCTACCTGGTGGATGCCGAGACCGGCGACCTGCACCCGCAGCTGAGCAACGGGCAGCGGGAGTACGACCTCGACCTGGCCCGGGTCAACATCAGCGGGGAACTGCTCGACCTGGAGGCGTCAGGGGCGCTGCACCCGTCGCTGGACCCGATCGAGTTCGGGTTCGAGATCTGCACCCGCTACGGCGAGCTGTGGGAGGAGCTGACCCGGACCTCGGTGTACCCGGCCGGCAAGTACCAGTACATCGAGCGCCGGATCCGGCGGCTCAACGACCTCGGTTTCGACGTGGCCGAGATGCAGATCGAGCACTCCTCCAACGGCGACTCGGTCACGTTCGTGCCGAAGGTCGTCGACGCCGGTCACCACCAGCGCCAGCTGCTGCGGCTGACCGGCCTGGACGCCGAGGAGAACCAGGCCCGGCGGCTGCTCAACGACCTGGAGAGCTGGATGGCCACCCAGGACGACTACGTCCCCGGCGATCCCCTCGCGGCCCGGCCCGAGGTGCTGGCCCACCGGTGGGTGCGGGACGTCTTCCGCCCCACCGTGCGGGCCGTACCGCCGGAGCTGCGCGGTTCCATGGACCCGGCGGAGATCTACCACGAGCTGCTGGAGCACCGCTGGTACCTGTCCGAGCACGCACAACACGACATAGGCCTGGACAAGGCGGTCGAGGACTACATCGAGAACGTGCTGCCCAAGGCGCGGGAGACCCTGGAGCCGGTCACCCCTGAGTGAACCGGGCGCGCGTCCCGTGGGTCAGTCGTGCGGGACCACGGCCACCGGGCAGTCGGCGTGGTGCAGCACCCCGTGCGCGACCGACCCGATGCGCGCGCCGACCGCCGTGCGGTGGGCGCGCCGCCCGACGACCATCAGCTGGGCGCGCCCGGCCACCGACAGCAGCACCTGCCCCGCGCTGCCCATCTCCACGTGCTCGGCGACCGGCACCCCCGGGAACCGCTCGCGCAGCGGCCGCACCGCCTCCGACAGCGCCTTCCTCTCGAAGGGCTCCATGCCGCCGGCCTCGTCCAGCAGCTTCAGCGAGCCGGGGCTGTAGGCGAAGACGGGCGGCAGGGTCCAGGCCCGCACCACCCGGACCGTGGCGCCGCGGGCCGCCGCCGTCTCGAAGGCGAACTCCAGTGCGGCCGCGCTGTCCTCCGCGGTGCCCTGCTGCCCCACGACGACCTCCCGCCCCGCGGCCTCGGCCGCAGGGCGGTCCCCGGCCCGCACCAGGACCACGGGCCGGGCGGCCTCGGCGATCACCTGCTGGCCGACGGACCCCAGCAGGAAGCCGACGACCCGGCCGTGCCCGCGCGAGCCCAGCGCCAGCAGCTCGGCGCCGGCGGCCGCGTCCACGAGCACCTCGACCGGGCCGCCCTCCACCACGTCGACGCCCACCGCGAGCTCCGGATACCGCCCGGTGATCGCCCGCACCGACTCGGCCACCCCGTCGGACACCCACCCGCGCTGCGTCTCCCGGTCACCGCCGACCGCCTCGTGCGCCTCGAACCGCCAGGCGTGCACCACCCGCAGCGGCAGCCCGCGGCGCACCGCCTCCCGGGCCGCCCAGTCGAGAGCGGCGAGGCTCTCCTCCGTACCGTCGACCCCTGCCGTGATCGGGCGTGTCATGCACCGGCCTCCTCGTCGGTTCCGCGTCTGCGTGATCAGTCTCGCGCACCGGCGGGTGCCCGCCGTGCACCGTCGTACAAGAGCGCAGGCGGGCGATCGAACATACGATGGGCGGGAACCGGTACGGTGGCCGCACTCCTCGCGGAGGGCCCGTCGTCCCGTGGAACCAACGGCTCGGGGTGGGAGACGTATGGCACAGGCTGCCGACGCGGCACGGACCGTCATCATGACCGTGGACGACGACCCGGGAGTGTCCCGTGCCGTCGCCCGGGACCTGCGGCGCCGCTACGGCGCGTCGTACCGGATCGTGCGCGCGGAGTCCGGCGACTCGGCGCTGGAGGCACTGCGCGAACTGAAACTCCGCGGCGACCTGGTGGCGGTGATCCTGGCCGACTACCGGATGCCGCAGATGAACGGCATCGAGTTCCTGGAACAGGCCCTGGACGTGTACCCGGGCGCGCGGCGGGTGCTGCTGACCGCGTACGCGGACACCAACGCGGCGATCGACGCGATCAACGTCGTCGATCTGGACCACTATCTGCTCAAGCCCTGGGACCCCCCGGAGGAGAAGCTCTACCCGGTCCTGGACGACCTGCTCGACGCCTGGCGGGCCAGCGACTACAAGCCGGTGCCGGCCACCAAGGTGGTCGGGCACCGCTGGTCGGCGCGGTCCTCGGACGTGCGGGAGTTCCTGGCCCGCAACCAGGTGCCGTACCGCTGGTACTCGGTCGAGGAGCCGGAGGGGCAGCGGCTGCTGGCCGCGGCCGAGGCCGACGGGACGCGGCTGCCGCTGGTGATCACCCCGGACGGCACGCCCCTGGTGGAGCCCGAGGCCCCGGAACTGGCCGCGCGCGTGGGGCTCGCGACGACGCCGACGGCGGACTTCTACGACCTCGTGGTGATCGGCGGCGGCCCGGCCGGGCTCGGCTCGGCCGTGTACGGGGCGTCGGAGGGGCTGCGGACCGTGCTCGTGGAGCGGTCGGCGACCGGCGGGCAGGCCGGGCAGAGCTCGCGGATCGAGAACTACCTGGGCTTCCCGGACGGCGTCTCGGGCGCCCAGCTCACCGACCGGGCCCGGCGGCAGGCCGCCAAGTTCGGCGCGGAGATCCTGACCGCCCGCGAGGTCACCGGCCTGGAGATCAACGGGGCCGCGCGGGTGGTGCGGTTCGCGGACGGCTCGGCGGTCGCGGCGCACAGCGTGATCCTGGCGACGGGAGTGCAGTACCGGCAGCTGGAGGCGGAGGGCTGCATCGACCTGACCGGCTGCGGGGTGTTCTACGGCTCCGCGCTCACCGAGGCGACCTCCTGCCAGGGCCAGGACGTGTACATCGTCGGCGGCGCCAACTCGGCCGGCCAGGCGGCGATGTACCTGTCCCGGTTCGCCAAGTCGGTGACCCTGCTGGTCCGCGGCCCCGACCTGGCGGCGTCGATGTCGTACTACCTGATCCAGCAGATCAGCGAGGCCCCGAACATCACCGTGCGCAGCCACACGGTGGTGGACGCCGCGCACGGCGTGGAGCGCCTGGAGCAGCTCACCCTGCGCCATGTGCAGAGCGGGGACCGGGAACAGGTCGACGCCCAGTGGATGTTTGTCTTCATCGGGGCGGCACCGCTCACCGACTGGCTCGGTGACACGGTGCTGCGGGACGAACGCGGGTTCATCCTGGCCGGGCCGGACCTGACCGTCGACGGACGGCCACCGGCGGGCTGGGAGCTGGACCGGCCGCCGTACCACCTGGAGACCAGCATTCCCGGCGTGTTCGTGGCGGGCGACGCACGCGCCGAGTCCGCCAAGCGTGTCGCGTCCGCCGTCGGAGAAGGAGCCATGGCAGTGATGCTTGTCCACCGGTATCTGGAGCAGTCATGAGCGGGCAGCCGATGCCGTGCAGCCCGAAGGAGATCGGCGCGCTGTTCCTGTTCGAGAAGCTGGAGCCGGAGCAGCTCGGGCGGCTGTGCGCGGCGGGCCGGGTGGAGCTGTTCCAGCCGGGCCCCGTCTACACCGAGGGTGACCCGGCCACCTGTTTCTACGTGATGGTCGAGGGCACTGTGGTGCTCTCCCGGCAGGTCGGCGGGGACGACGTCGAGGTGACCCGGACCTCGCAGGCCGGGGTGTACGCGGGCGCGATGCAGGCCTACCTCGGGGACCGGGTGCGGCAGGCGTACAACAACACGATGCGGGTGACCGAGCCGACGCGGTTCTTCGTGCTGCCGGCCGACACGTTCGCGGAGATCATGCAGGACTGGTTCCCGATGGCCGTGCACCTCCTGGAGGGCCTGTTCTTCGGTTCGAAGAACACCCAGGCGGCGATCGGGCAGCGCGAACGGCTGCTGGCCCTCGGCTCGTTGTCCGCCGGACTCACCCACGAGCTCAACAACCCGGCCGCGGCGGCCGTGCGGGCCACGTCGACACTGCGCGAGCGGGTGGCGAAGATGCGGCACAAGCTCGCCATCATCGCCGGAGGGCCGTTCTCGCGGGAGCAGTTGTCCGGTCTGATCGAGATCCAGGAGCGCACGGCGGAACGGGTCGCCAAGGCGTCGTCGCTCAGCCCGCTGGAGGCCGCCGACTGCGAGGACGAGCTCACGGACTGGCTGGAGGACCACGGCATCGACCGCGGCTGGGAGATCGCGCCGACGTTCGTGCAGGCCGGGCTCGACGTCGACTGGCTGGAACAGGTCGCGGCCGCCGTCGACGAGGAGATCCTGCCGAACTCGGTCGGCTGGCTCAACTACACCATCGAGACCGAGCTGTTGATGAACGAGATCGAGGACTCCACCACCCGCATCTCGCACCTCGTCGACGCGGCCAAGCAGTACAGCCAGCTGGACCGGGCGCCGTTCCGGGAGGTGGACGTGCACGAACTCCTCGACAGCACCCTGCTGATGCTGTCCGGGAAGATCGGGCAGGACATCCAGGTCGTCAAGGAGTACGACCGTACGGTCCCGCCCGTGCCCGCCTACCCCGCCGAGCTCAACCAGGTGTGGACCAACCTCATCGACAACGCGGTCTGCGCGATGAAGGACGGCGCCGAGGGCGACGGACACGGCACGCTGACCGTGCGGACGGCGCTCGACCACGAGCAACTGCTGGTCGAGTTCCGGGACACCGGGAGCGGGATCGCGCCCGAGATCAAGGACCGGATCTTCGACCCCTTCTTCACGACCAAGCCCGTGGGGCAGGGCACGGGGCTCGGTCTGGACATCTCGTGGCGGATCGTCGTGAACAAGCATCACGGCACCATGCGGGTGGAGTCGGAACCCGGCGACACCCGGTTCCAGGTGCTGCTTCCGCTGACCGCCGAGACGCCCGAGGAATCCGAGACAGCCGTGGAGGCAGTATGAGTGGCGACACCGCGATAGACACGAACGTTCCGCCGAGCGGTGCCGGGTGTGTGGAGTGCGACGCGGCGGGGGGCTGGTGGTTCCATCTGCGACGGTGTGCGCAGTGCGGGCACATCGGGTGTTGCGACGACTCGCCGGCGAAGCATGCGACGGCGCACTTCCATGAGACCGGGCATCCGGTGATCCGTAGTTACGAGCCGGGCGAGGGGTGGTTCTGGAACTACGAGACGGATGAACTCTTCGAGGCGGGGCCGGAGTTGGCGCCGCCGGTGAGTCATCCTGCGGATCAGTCGGTGCCGGGTCCTGCGGAGCGGGTGCCGGAGGACTGGGCTCGGGTGTTGCGGGGTTGATCGCCTAGCGGGGTGGGGGGCTGTGGCGATGGCGGCTGCGCGTGCGTCGTGGCTGGTCGCGCCCCGCGGCGGAGCCGCAAATCAATACAGCCCCGCGCCCCTGGTAACTCGGCTGGTCCCTTGTCAGGATGTGGGCGTGTCACAGAGATCGTTTAGCACTCCCCTGATCGGTCGGGACGAAGAACTGCTCCGCCTCGGCGGAGTGCTGGAGCGTGCCCGGAGCGGTAATGGGCAGGCCGTGTTGGTCGCCGGGGACGCTGGGGTCGGGAAAACCCGGCTGCTCGACGAAGTCACGGCTCGGGCGTTCACCGTCGGAGCCACCGTCGTCACCGGGCACTGTGTGGATCTCGGGGATGTGGGGCTGCCGTATCTGCCCTTCACCGAGATCCTCGGGGCGTTGGCGGGTGATGAGCGGTTCTCGGGGGTTCTCGCGGCCCATCCGGCTGTGGAACGTCTCCTCGGTGCCGCCTCGGACTCCGCCCGCGACGCGGACGCGCGGCTGCGGCTCTTCGAAGGCGTGGCCGGGCTGTTCGCCGAGCTCGCGGTCACCGCGCCGCTGCTGCTGGTCCTGGAGGATCTGCACTGGGCCGACCAGTCGTCCCGTGACCTGCTGCGGTTCCTGCTGAGCCGGGGGGTGCTCCCCCGGCGGCTCGCCGTGCTGGCGTCCTACCGTGCCGACGATCTGCACCGGCGGCATCCGCTGCGGCCACTGCTCGCCGAGCTGGTGCGGCTGCCCGGTGTGGAGCGGCTGGAGGTGCGGCGGCTGGCCGATGCCGAGGTGGCACGGCTGGTGCGGGCGCTGGAGGAGCGGCCGCTGTCCGAGGCGACGGTGCGGGACATCGTCGAACGGGCCGAGGGCAACGCCTTCTACACGGAGGAGCTGGTGGCCGCCGCCGACACGGACGGGATGCCGACGGGGCTCGCCGATCTGCTGCTGATCCGGGTCGAGCAGTTGTCGGAGACGGCCCAGCAGGTGCTGCGGACGGCCGCGGTGGCCGGGCGCCGGGTGGGGCACGATCTGCTGCGGGACGCGGTCGGACTACCGGAGGAGGAGCTGGAGTCGGCGTTGCGGGAGGCCGTGGGGCGGCAGTTGCTCGTCGCCGGGGACGGGGACACGTACGCCTTCCGGCATGCCCTCGCGCGCGAGGCCGTCTACGGCGATCTGCTGCCCGGGCAGCGGGCGCGGCTGCACGGCACGTACGCCAGGCTGCTCGCGGCGCGCGGGGGCGGGGCGGAGACGGCGGCCGAGCGGGCGTACCACTACCGGGAGAGCCACGATCTGCCCGAGGCGCTGACCGCGTCCGTGGAGGCCGCGGACCACGCCCGGCGGGTGGGTGCCCCGGCGGAGGAGCTGCGGCATCTGGAGGCGGCCCTGGACCTGTGGCCGGCCGTGTCCTGCGAGACGCGGCCCGCCGGTGAGGGGCTGGACCCGGTGTCCTTGACGCTGCGGGCGTCGGCGGCGGCCGCGCACTCCGGTGACGCGCACCGGGCGGTGTCCCTGACCCGGGCCGCGCTGGCCGGCACCGGGCAGGACGCGGATCCCGAACTCGCCGCCCGGGTGCGCTACACCCTCGCCGGGAACCTCATGACGGTCGACAACCTCGCCGCCGCGTTCGCCTACAGCAGCGAGGCGCTCGCGATGATCCCCGCCGAACCGCCGTCCCGGACCTGGGTGTGGGCGGCGGCCACCCATGTCATGGCGGCCCGCCAGGTCGGGGACGACGACACGGCGCTGCGGGTCGCGCGGCAGGCCCTGGAGGTCGCCGAGCGGATCGGCGCCACCGCCGCCCGGGCCGACCTGCTGATCTCCCTGGCCCGTCTGGAGGGCGGCGGGCGCCGCACCCTGGAGGGGCGGGAGCGGCTCCGGGAGGCACGCGAGTTGGCCAGGTCGGCCGGGGACACGCCGGTGGAGATGCGGGCGCTGTTCACCCTGGCCATCGGCTGCTTCGAGTCGGGCGAGCTGCGCGAGTGCCTGCCGTGGATCACCGAGGGGCTCGACCGGGCCCGGCATGCGGGGCTGCTGTCCTCGCCGTACGCCCTGGAGATGCGGTATCTGCGGCTGCTGGTGCTCTTCACGCTGGGGCAGTGGGACGAGTGTCTGCGGGTGGCCCGCGCGGATCCGGCGCCGGGCTTCGCCGAGGGGGCCGTGCTGTACATCGCGCTGGCCCGGGGCGAGCCGGATGTGGTGGAGCGGGCGAGGGCGCTGCTCGGGGAGCCGTTCGACTGGATGGGCACGTTCGTCGGAGGGATCGTGCTGACCGACGCGGCCGCGTTGCGGGGCGATGCGGAGGAGGCCGTGGCACGGGCGCGGGACGCGGTCGCGGTGCTTTCGGACGAGTTGGGGCGGGCACCCCATGTGACGGTCCGACTGGCCGCGCTCGCGCTGGCTGCGGTCGCGGACCGGGCGGCGGCCGAACGGCACGGCGGCGCCGGCGGCGACCGCTGGAGCGATGTCGCCGGTGAACTGGTGGAGCTGGCGCGGGCGACGGCCGCGGGGCAGGGTCCGGAGGGACAGGCCTGGCTGGCCCGCGCCGAGGCCGAGTGGACCCGGGCCGGCTCCGGGCCGTCCACCGCGGCCTGGGAGAAGGCGGTGGCCGCGTTCACGGACGGCGACGTGTACGAGGCCGCGCGGGTGCGGCTGCGGTACGCCGAGGCCCTCGCCGCCGACGGCCGGCGGGCGGACGCCGGGGAGCAGGCGCGGGCGGTCCGGGAGACGGCGGCGGCCCTGGGGGCCGCGCCGTTGCTGGAGCGGGCGGACACGCTGCTGCGCCGGTCGGCGCCGGCGGAGAACTCGGTCCCGCCGCTGACCGCACGCGAGCAGGACGTGCTGCGGCTGCTGGCGCTGGGCCGCAGCAACCGGCAGATCGGCGAGGAGCTGTTCATCACCGGCAAGACGGCGAGCGTCCACGTCTCCAACATCCTCGCCAAACTGGGCGCGGCGAGCCGTACGGAGGCGGTGGCGATCGCCTACCGGGAACGCCTGATCACCCCCGAGCCGACGGCGCAGGGGTGATCAGACGGGGGGTGGTCCAGGTGTCTCAGTGGCCGCAGTCGAGGCTCGCCAGGTCGACGGAGTCGGCCATGGCCTGCATTCCCTTGTCGTTGGGGTGGATGTGGTCGCCGCCGTCCAGGAACGGCAGCATCCGCGCCTGGTCGTAGGGGCTGCGCAGGATCCGGTCGAAGTCGGCGATCCCGTCGAACTCCCCGCTGGTGCGGATGTACTGGTTGACCTGCTGGCGTACGGCCTCGCCCGCCGGGTCCCACTCCGACCAGCCCTCGAACGGCCCGACGGTCGAGGCGACCACGCACTTCCCGGCCGCGTGCGCCCGCCGGACGACCTCCTGGTAGCCGGCGATCAGGTCGGCCGCGGTGACCCCGGTGTGGGCCTTGATGTCGTTGACCCCCTCGAAGAGGAAGACGGTGCGGACGCCCGGCTGGCTGAGGACGTCGCGGTCCAGCCGTTTGAGGGCCGCCTGCCCGGCGCCGTCGGCGAGGACCTGGTTGCCGGAGATCCCCTCGTCGGCCACGCCCTTGACCTCGGTGTCCGCCTTCTGGAGACGGCGGGCGAGGTAGTCGGGCCAGCGGCGGTTCTGGTCGCTGGTGGACGCCCAGCCGTCGGTGATGGAGTCGCCGAGCGCCACCACCGCCCCGGTGTCCGGGTTCTTCGGCCGTACGGAGACGGAGTCCAGGTACCACCAGGAGCCGGTGGTCTCGGTCCAGTTGGCGGCGCTCTCCTCGGCGGTGTGGTCGCCCTGGGTGGCGTAGGAGGTCTGCATGGCCATCCAGTGGCCGGTGGCGGGACCGGCCGCGTCGGGGCTGTGCAGGCTGACGACCAGGTTGCTGCCGGCGGGCAGGCTGCCGGGCAGCGGGTCGCTCCACGCGGTGGCGCCGGCCGGCACGGTGACCGTGCCGGCGCCGTCGAAGGTCAGCCGCTTGTTGCTGCCCGGTTTGAGGGCGGCGCCCTGGCTCTGCAGACCGGCGTAGACGCTGTCCAGGGTCAGGGGCCGGTCGCCGAACGCGTTGGAGAGGCGCACCCGCAGGCCGCTGCCGGCGGCGCTGGTGTGCACGACCAGCCGGTAGCCGCGGTCGGCGGTGCCCTGTCCCATCTGGTCGGCGCTGGCCCCCCAGGTGACCACGTCGTGCCGCGTGGCGGCGGACTGGGAGGAGGGCTCCCACACGGGTGCCGCCTGGGCGGGCCCGGTCTGGCAGGCGACCGTGGCCAGTAAGACGGCGGCGAGGCCGAGGAGCCGCGCGAACCGGCCGGTCACCGCGCGAGGTCCTTCAGCGTGACGGACGCGCCGGGCTTCAGCGTGACCGTCCGGGTCCTGCCGCCGTAGGCGACCGTGGTCGTACGGCCGCCGACGCTGCGGATCCGGGCCTCGGTGGGCTTGCCGTCCCGCCAGCTCAGGTCGACGACGAAGCCGCCGCGCGCGCCCGCCCCGGTGACCTTGCCGGAGGCCGCCCAGGCGGCGGGGAGGGCCGGCAGGAGCTCCAGGTGGCCCGGTCGGGAGTACAGCAGCATCTCCAGGATCGCGGTCGGCGTGCCGAAGTTGGCCTCGATCTGGAAGATGCCCCGGCCTTCCTCGACCTGGTAGATGTCGAAGAGGTTGGGTGAGGTGCCGTTGCTGCCGTTGTCGGAGGGGCGGAGGTTGCGGACGACGAGCTGGTAGGCCTTGTCGGCGTCCTTCAGCCGGGACCAGCACAGCGAGCGCCAGGCGTTGGCCCAGCCGAAGCTGTCCATGCCGCGGGCGGTGAGCAGGGCGGTGGCGCCCTTGACGATGTCGGCGGGGGTGGAGCCGTCGGGGCGGATCCGGTCGCCGGGGAAGAGGTTGATCAGCGGCGAGAGGTGGCGGTGGGTGGTCTCGCCGAGGTTGTCCGGGGACATCCACTCCTCCAGCCAGCCGGTCTTGGGGCTCACCACCGGCAGGTAGAGGCGGTCGCGGAGCTTGCCGATGGTGCCCGCGTATCCAGCATCCCTCTTCAGCTCGGCGGCCGCAGTCCGGAAGTTGCCGAACAGCATCCACACCTGTTCCTGGGCGTAGGTGATGCCCTTGGCGTCCAGCGGGCCCTGCTCCGGCGACCAGTCGCTGTCCGCGATCAGCACCTCCCTGCCGTCGTCCAGGGTCGTGGTGAGCAGCCGCGCCTCCCAGAACTCGCAGGCGCCCTTGAGGAGGGGGTAGATCTTCTCCAGGTGGGCCCGGGACCGGGTGAACTCGTAGTGCTCCCAGAGGCTCTGGCACAGCCAGGCGTTGCCCGCCGGGTGCCACCACCAGCCGCCTCCGCCGAAGGGGTTGGTGGAGATGGCGACGGTCCAGCCGGCGACCTTGCCGCTGGAGTTGCGGTAGCGGTTGCGGGAGTCCTGGAAGAGCCGCTGGGTGAGGTCGGTCCAGGCGGGGAGCTGGTCGACGCAGTAGTCGGTGTAGGCGTCGAAGCACTGGGACAGGCCCAGCCGGTCGGACATCCAGTAGTTCATCTGGATGTTGATGTCAGTGTGGTAGTCGCCCATCCAGTCCGGGTCGTTGCCGTCCAGCCAGATGCCCTGGAGGCCCATCGGCAGGCTGTCGCGCGATCCGGCGATCATCAGGTAGCGGCCGAACTGGGCGTAGGCGGCCTCGAGTTCCGGGTCCGGGTCGCCGGTGTCGGCGCGGGCCTGGATGCGCGCCCAGGTGTCCAGCTCGCGCTGGTCGGCGGTCGAGGTGCCGAGGGAGAGGTCGAACTGCCCGAACAGCGCCCGGTGGTCGGCCGCGTGGGTGCGCAGCAGCGAGTCCGCCGAGTGCCGGGCGGCCGCCTTGACCTTGGTGCGGGCCAGTGCCATCGGGTTGACGGAGGGGTCGCGGTAGTCGGCTGCGGCGTCCGGTGCGTAGTCGGTGCCGCCGCTGAGGACGACGGTCAGCTCGCGGCAGTCGGTGAAGGTGATGTGCGAGCCGCTCACCCGGACGCTGCCGCCGCTGCCGTACGCCTTGACGGCGGCCCCGTACTTCAGTCCGTTGGCGAAGGACCCGGCGAACGACTCGGCGGTGCCGCCGGTCTCCCCGTGGGTGCCCTCGAAGGTGAGGGTGCCGGTGTAGCGGCCACCGCCGTCCTGGCCGAAGTGCAGCACGATCACGTCGTCGGGGCGGCTGGCGAAGATCTGCCGCCGGTACGTCACTCCGGAGCGGACGTAGGACGCCGTCACCACGCCGTTGTCGAGGTCGAGCGTGCGGCGGTAGTCGGAGACGCTGCCGAGGTCGTGGTCGGGTATCTCGACGACGAGCCGGGCGAGGAGGGTGAGCGAGCCGAAGTCGGCGCGGCCGTAGGGGAACTGGCCGTCGGAGTCGAGGGTGTCGTTGAGCCCGCCGGTCCACAGCGTGGCGTCGGTGACCAGGAGGAGCTCGCGGCCGGAGTCGTTGCTCGCGAGGGCACCGAGCCGGCCGTTGCCGACGGGAAGGCCCTGCGTGATCATCGACCCGTCGTCGGCGGGCGCCTGCCACCACAGCTGGTGACGGGGAGAGGCGAGCGCCTCCGAGGAGCGCACCGGGGCGGCGGAGGCGGTGAAGGAGGGGAGCCCGGCGAGGGCTCCGGTGGCCGCGGCGAGGGCGAGGAAGCTTCGTCTGCTGGGCTGGTTGTTCTGCATGACTGGTTCCTTTGAAGTCAGGCGGGGGAACAACGCGCCCCCTCAGGGGCGCGGGGAACTGCGCGACCGGCCCCCACCGGCCGGCAGTTCCCGAACGACGCACTTGCCGAAGCGACTAGCGAGGTGACTTGGGAACGTCGATCCGGTCGACGTCCGGCGCGTACCCCGACCCGCTGTCGAAGCTGATGGTGTTGGCCCCGGCCTTCAGAGTCACCGGCACGCTCACCGTCGCCACGGTCCCCCAGTCCCCGGTGGACGGGAACTTGTGGCCGGTCCCGCTCCCGGCGTTGGCCGCGACGGTGGCCGACCGCGAGTCACCGCTGATGTAGGCGACCTTCACCAGGTACGTGCCCGCCTTGTCGACCACCACGTTGTTGAAGGTCAGCTTGCCGCCCTGGTACAGGTTCCCGACCTTCTTCTGCCCGGAGCACGCGTCGCACCCGGCGACGGAGGCGTTGCCGCTCAGCGTGTTGCCGCTCGCCTCGGCCTCGTACCCGGTGGATGCCAGCGCGCTGCCCTTCGGCGTCACGGTGAACAGCCGCGAGCCGTGTGCCGGCAGTGCCTCGGTGATCTTGTTCTGGAAGCTGCCGAGGTTCTCCTTGTTCCAGACGTCCCGGACCGAGGCCTTGCCGCTGAAGCCGAGGGCGGTCCAGTCGGCGGTGACCGCCGAGGGCGAGTCCGCGAGGTTGAACAGGGCGACCGTGTAGGTCCCGTCGGCGTTCTTCGCGGCCCAGACCTGCTGCGGGTCGGACGGGGTGATCGGCCGGGCCGGCGGGTTGTCGCTCTGGTCGATCGCGATGACGTCGCGGTTGGTCAGCAGGGAGACGCCGTAGTCGTCGAGCTTGGTGATGTCGTCACCGGTGAACAGCGGCGACTTGGCGATGGCCCACAGCGTGGCGTAGCTCTGCCGCTCGGCCTTGGTGAGGCCGTCCATCGCGCCGTTGCCGACGTCGAGGGAGTCGAGGTCGTTCCAGCCGCCGGGGCCCGCCTTGTCGGTCCAGGCCGGGGTGTCGTCCCAGCGGTCGTCGACGGAGTTCTCCCAGCTGACCAGCGTGTTGCAGTAGCACTCGACATCGGTGTCGATGCGCCAGCCGTTGGTGTACTTCTGCCAGTCGGCGGCGTGCCCGTAGTCCAGGGACCAGGAGGCTTCCAGGTGGATCGGGCGGCCGGTGGCGGTGATCGCCTTGTGCCAGGCGGCGACGTCGGCGACGTTGTCGTACTGGTCGCCGCTCTTGCCGGAGCCGGGGCCGACGCCGTCGAGCTTGAGGAAGTCGTAACCCCAGTCGGCGATCAACTGGGCCTGGGAGTCTATGTACTTCTGCGCGCAGGGCTTGTCGAAGTCGATCTTGTACGAGCTGTCCCAGCCGTTGGTGGTGCGCAGGTCGTCGTAGACGATGTCGGCGGTGGTGCAGCCCTCGGCGTTCCAGATCGGCGTCTTGCCGTCCCCGTAGGCGCCCTTCTCCAGGCCGGCCGGGAGGTAGATGCCGGCCTTCAGGCCCTTGGCGTGGATGCGGTCGGCGACGGCCTTCATGCCGCTGGGGAAGCGGGCGGGGTCGGCCTGCTGGCGGCCGTACTGGTCGTAGCCCTGCTTCCAGTTCCAGTCCATCCACCAGCCGGCGTCGATGTTGACGTAGTCGTAGCCGTACTTCTTCAGCTTGCTCGCCAGGGCGTCGGTCTGCTTGAGGACGTTCGCCTCGGTGAGGTAGCTGTAGTCGCCCTTGTCGTTCAGGCCCGGGTACTTGGACGACTGCATGCTCCAGCTCGACCAGCCCATGTACGGCTTGGCGGCGATCGGGGCGGGCGTGTCGGCCTGCGCGGCGGGCACGGCGGCCGCGAAGGCGGCCGTCAGTGCCAGCACGAGGACGGTTCTCAGCCCGCGTACGGGCAGGACGGAATTCGAAGGTGACCGCATGGGCCCTCCAGGGTTCGGGGTCTTGGGCGGCTCAGCCCTTGCCCGTCGGTGTGGGAGAAGAGGTGATGAAGGACTGGATCGCGGCGGCCGCGGCCCCGCGCGCCCACTCCTCGAAGGCGAGTGGGCGGGTCTGTACGTCGCACTGCGCGGCGGAGCCGAAGGCGGCCGCGGCGAACGTGTCGAGGATCTGCTCGGCGAAGAGGTCGTAGGCGGCGAGTCCCTCGCCGGAGATGATCACGCGTTCGGGGCCGAAGAGGTTGGCCACCGTCGCGATGCCCCGGCCGATGGCCGCGCCGGCCGTGGCGTACACGTCCCGGGCTCCGGGCACGCCCTCGTGGGCGAGGGCCACCGCGGCGGCGGAGTCGGCGACTTGACGGCCGGTCACCTCGCGCATGCGGGTGACGATCGCGGCGTCCCCGGCGATCGCCTCCACGCAGCCGCGGTTGCCGCAGTGGCAGAGCGGCCCGGCCGGGTCGAGGGGCACGTGCCCGATCTCCCCCGCCACCCCGTGCGCGCCGGACACCACCTGGCCGTGGATCACCAGTCCGCAGCCGATGCCGGCGCCGACGGTGACGACGGCGAAGTCGGAGAGCCCGACGCCGGCGCCGAACCACTGCTCGGCGACGGTCAGGGCGCGTACGTCGTTGTCGACGACGACCGGCAACCCGGTGGTCATGGCGGCGAGTTCGGCGAGGGCCACGTCCCGCCAGTCGAGGAAGGGCGAGTAGCGCACGGTGCCCTCGGCGCGGTCCACGTCGCCGGAGACGGCGATGCCGAGGCCGAGGACGGGGGCGCCGAAGTCCTCGGCCTCGGTGCGCAGTTCGTGGGTCAGTTCGGCGATGGAGGTCAGAACGGCCTTGGCGGCGCGGTCCGTGACCGGGAGGCGGCGGGCCAGCAGGATCCGGCAACACAGGTCGGTGAGCACCGCGATGACCTCGTCGCCGGTGACCTTGACCCCGATGAACAGCGCGCGTCCGCCGTCGACCCGTACCAGGTTGGCGGGGCGTCCGAGGGCGGGCCGGGCCTCGCCGTCGGCGTCCTCCGCCAGGTACCCGGCCGCGAGCAGCGGCCGGACGGCCTTGGTCACGGCCGCCGGTGACAGGCCGGCCCGGCGGGCCGCCTCCAGCCGGGTGAGGGGGCCGTGGGACAGGACCGTGGTGAAGATCTGTGAGACGGCCGGCGTGTGGGCCGGGAACGTCTCGGCACGGGAGGTGGAGCGCATGGCCGGGAACTTAGGTGGCTTATTTTCCGCTGTCAATAAAAGAAACAGGAATCAACTGAAGGTTGACTGTGAGGCTCCCGTGGCCTTCAAATGGCGGGTGAGGTGGGGGCGTTGACTCGTGTTCCACAAGCACGACCGATCCGGGTGCCCAGCCCCCCGACGGGGCACCCGGATCAGCGGTGGGGGCGCGCCCGTCAGTGGCGGGCGGCCGGCGTGTTGGCCTCGGTGACGTCGACCGCGGCCCAGGCCTGGTCGACCGTGCGGTACTCGACGCCGGTCGCGCCGTAGAGGTCCTTGGCCGCCTTCAGCGTCGCGATCCGCGCGTCGTGGAAGTCGGTCGAGGAGACCATGTACCGGGTCAGGGCACGGTAGAAGATCGCCGTGGCCTTGGCGCGGCCGATGCCGGTGACCGTGGACCCGTCGTAGGTCGGCGAGTCGTAGGTGGTGGCGCCGATCGTCTTGCGGCCGCTGCCCTCGGCGAGCAGGTAGAAGGCGTGCGAGGAGACGCCGGAGCCGGCGTGCACCTCGGCGTTCGCCACCTCGGGCGACCAGTAGTCGACGGTGCCTTCGAGGCGGTCGAGCGAGGGGTGGTCGAGGCGGCGCAGGAACTTCTGGGCGAGGCCCAGCTTCTCGCCCAGCAGGTAGTTCGGCGGGTTCTTCTGGTTGTTGGCGAAGAACTCCACGCCGGAGCCGAAGATGTCGGCCAGCGACTCGTTCAGCGCGCCCGGTTCGCCGAACTGGTTGCCGTCGTTGTCGACGTACGTCGGTTCGAGCTTGGCGGTGGCGTCCACCACGCCGTGGGTCAGCTCGTGGCCGGTGACGTCGAGGACGACCAGCGGCTTCTTGATCAGGTCGCCGTCCCCGTCGCCGTACAGCATGCAGCCGCAGGCCGAGTCCCAGAAGGCGTTGCCGACCTTCCTGCCCCAGTGGACCATGGCGCGGGCGGGCTTGGAGTTGTTCGCGATGCCCTTGCGGCCGAAGGTCTTCTTGTAGAAGTCCAGGGTCTCGGTGATGCCGTACTGGGCGTCGGCGGCGGCGCTGCCCCGGCTGGTGGTGGTGCCGTTGCCCCAGCTGTCGGTGGTGCTGGTGAACTTGGTGCCCTGCCCGAAGCTCTCGGTCTCCCTGCCCTTGGCGTCCCGGGTCTCGGTGCCGTAGCGGGTGGGGTCCTTGAGCAGGAAGCTCTTGCGGGCGGTCTGCGTGGTGGTGAGCGGCACCTTGCCCACGAAGAGGGACCTGCCGGAGCCGTGGGCGGTCACCGGGTAGTGGGTGGCGGCCGAGACGGACGCGGCGCCGGTGAGGGCCTGGACGCCGGTGGCCGGGTCGAGGGTCTCGCCGTGGCTGCGGAGGGTCTTGAGCAGCTCGGGCGAGAGGAACTCGTCGCTGTCCGGCGTGTTGCTGCGGACCCGGCCGGTGAGGGCGTCGACGACGACCGTGCTGGAGCCGTCGGAGCCGTCGACGGTCACCTGGTAGGCGAGGGCGGCGGCGCCGTCCCGGGCGTCCACCACGAGCTGGGCGGTGCCGGCGTCTCCGTCGGCGGCCGCGGCGGCCTTCTCCTCGGCCTGCCGGGCGGTCAGCTTCGCCTCGGTGGCGGCGGGCCTGACGGTGTGGTCGGCCGCGCGGGTGACGCCCGTGTAGGCCAAGCGGTGGGAAAGATGGACCACGAGGTCGCCGCCGAGTACCGGCATCCCCTGGTGGGTGCGGACGAAGCGGACGTGGCGGGCCCCCTCGGGGTCGATCATCACGTCCTGCGGCTGGAGCTCGTCGCCCGCGCCGACTCCGGTCGCCGAGGCGTGGGCGAAGGCGGCGGCCCGGGCGGCCGCCACCACCTGCGCGGCCGTCGTGGCGGAGGCCGCGGCAGACTGTCGTTCCCCCGTTGCGGGACCGGCGAAGGCCGTACCGGCCAGGCCCGTGGCGGCCGTCGTCACGGCGACGGCGACGGCCACGCTGCGTATGTGCGCACTACGCACTGATCAGGGTTCCTTCGTTCGAAGACGGCCGGGGTCACCAACCGCCTTGCGGCAGAGCGCCGTTGGGCGCCCAAGGGGCTGGTCGGGCCCCGGGCCGCAACCCTTCCGGACGAATCATGTCCATGTAAAGCGGAATTCGTCGCTTTTCCTGCTTTTCGTGGCAATACTTGGCGAATCTCCACCGCACGGTGATCAGGGAGTGACCAACTGTGCATCGACTGTGGAGATGTGACGGGATGCGAGAAGGTTCCCCCACTCCTATGTGACTCATCTCGCATCGAAGACAGCACGGAGAGGAGCAGGTCCGAATGGTCTCGGCAATGGTGTGCAGAAGCGCGGTGCTCGGGGCGGTGACGCTGTCGCTGCTCGCGGTCCCGGCCCAGGCGGCGCCCATGAGGTCGGCCCCGGGGCCGGAGGCGGCCACCGCCCTGCCAGCGCCCGACACCGCGGGGCTGACCGCGGTGCTGCGCTCGGTGGTGGCGAAGGGCGCGCCCGGCGCGATGGCCCGCATCGACGACGGCACGCAGGTCCTCCGGTCCGCACAGGGCGTCGCCGACCGCACGAGCCGGCGGGCCCTCACCACCACCGACCGCTTCCGGGTGGGCAGTGTCACCAAGACGTTCTCGGCGGTGGTCCTGCTGCAGCTGGTGGACGAGCACAAGCTCGCCCTGGACGCGTCGGTAAACCGCTACCTGCCCGGACTGCTGCCGGACGACCGCATCACCGTGCGGCAGGTGCTGAGCCACCGCAGCGGTCTGTACGACTACACCAACGACATGTTCGCCAGCAGCGTGTCCGGCTTCGAGGCGGTCCGCGACAAGGTCTTCACCTACCGGCAGCTGGTGGACCTGTCCCTGAAGAAGCCGCGCACCAACGCCCCGGGCGCCGCCTACTCGTACTCCAACACCAACTTCGTGGTCGCCGGCCTGCTCATCGAGAAGCTCACCGGGCACAGCGTGCGCACGGAGTACGAGAACCGCATCTTCAAGCCGCTGCAGCTGACCGACACCTTCTATGTGCACCCCGACAAGAAGATCCCGGGACAGCACGCCAACGGCTACCTCACCGCCGACCAGGCGGGCGCCGCGCCCGTCGACGCCACCGACCAGACGGTCTCCTGGGCGCAGAGCGCGGGCGCCATCATCTCCAGCGCCCGCGATCTCGACACGTTCTACTCGGCGCTGGTGCGCGGCAAGCTCACGTCGACGGCCCGCCTCGCCGAGATGGAGCGCTTCACCCGCGTCAACTCGAACACCTCCTACGGGCTCGGGCTGCGCCGCCGCGACCTGTCCTGCGGGGTCTCGGTGTACGGCCACACGGGCGCCGTGCAGGGCTACTACACGTACGCCTTCACCAGCAAGGACGGCAAGCGCAGCGTCACCGCGCTCGCCAACGCGTCCAACAGCTCCGACGTGCTCAACGCGCTGGCGGCCACGCTGGAGCCGGTGTTCTGCGGCAAGCAGAAGTCCGTGCGCAGCTCAGCCGTGCCGCTCGAGCGGGAGGACGTGGCACCCGCCGTGCCGACCGAGCAGTAGCACCGCGACGCGCCGAGGGAACCTCGCGCCCGGGCCGGACGTTCAACCGGCGACTCCCCCACCGGGCGCGGCGTTCGGCCCCTGACCTCGTAGAGGCGGCGCGATGAGCGAGCTGGTCCCCGGGGGCAATCTGCCCCTTCCGGGCGGCGCGCTGACACTGCGGGTGCCCGGTCCCTTCGACGTGTCGGCACTGATCACCGACGAGAGCGGCAAGGTCGGCGGCGACGCCGACTTCGTCTTCTACAACCAGCCGGACGCGCCCGGCGTCCGGCTGCGCGGCGACACGCTGACCGTCGAACCGGCCCTGCTGCGGGCCGGCGCCCAGCGCGTCACCCTCACGGTCACCGCCGCCGAGCCCGGCACCCCGCTCGGCCGGCTGCCCGCCGCCACCCTGCACGTGACCGACCGCCTCGGCCGTACGGTGGCCCGTTTCGCACCGGCGCGCCCGCAGACGGAGACCCTGCTGCTGCTCTCCGAGATCTACCGCCGGGGCACCGGCTGGAAGCTGCGCGCGATCGGCCAGGGGTACGCGGACGGACTGGCGGGGCTCGCCCGGGACTTCGGGGTCGACGTGGTCGAGGACCGGCAGCCGGCCGGCGGATTCCGCGCCTCGATCCCGGCCCAGCGCACAGCGGCCTCGCCGGCCCGCCCCTCGACGGCCTCGCTCCCCGATCCGGACGGCCTGCTGGGCCTGGTCAACTCCGCCCGCGCCCGGGCCGGCCGCCCGCCGGTGGCCCAGGACGCCCGGCTCACCTCGGCCGCCCTCGCCCACGCCGGCGCGATGGCCGAGGCCGGCCGGCTGGCCGGCGAGAGCCGCGACGGCGTCTCCGTCCACCAGCGGATCAGCGCCACCGGATTCACCTACGTCACGGTCGGCGAACACCTCGTCTCCGGCCCCCGCACCCCGGCCGAGTTCATCGACTACTGCCTGCGCACCGAGGACGCCCGGCGCACCCTGCTCGACCCGGCGTTCACCCACGCCGGCCTCGCCCACGCCCGCGGCCCGCGGAACGGGGACACCTACTGGACCGCCCTGTGGGCCAGACCCCTCACCCACGCCGAACTGTCCCGCACCCGCACCGAGGTCGTCGACCTCACCAACCGCGAGCGGACCCGGGCCGGGCTGCGGCCGCTCGCGGTGGATCCGCAGCTGGCCACGGCCGCGCAGGCGTACAGCACGGACATGGCGACCCGCGACTTCTACTCGCACACCTCGCCCGAGGGCACCCAGCCGTGGGACCGGGCCGCCGCCGCGGGCTCACGGCGGCGCACCATCGGCGAGAACATCGCCTGCGGCCAGCGCTCCGCGGCCGAGGTGGTGGACGGCTGGATGAACAGTCCGGGCCACCGGGCGAACATCCTCAAACCGGACTTCACCCACATAGGCATCGGCTTCGCAGGCGGCGGCCGGGCCGGCACCTACTGGACCCAGCTGTTCGGTGCCTGAACCGGTACCGTCCGCGATCTTGGCGGAACGGGTCCGTCCGGGACACCATGCCCCGCATGAAGGGTGATCTCTTTTCCAGTCAGCACATGGTGGCCCCGGCGATGGAGCCGGGCATGACCGTCGAGAACGCGAAGTGCATCAGGTACGCGGTCAACGGCGAGATGCACGCCCGTCAGGGCGCGATGATCGCGCACCGCGGCGGTCTGAAGTTCGAACGCAAGGGCCAGGGCGTGGGCGGCATGCTCAAGCGCGCGGTCACCGGCGAGGGGCTTCCGCTGATGTCCGTGCAGGGCCAGGGCGAGGCCTGGTTCGCGCACGAGGCGCAGAACTGCTTCATCGTCGAGATAGAGCCGGGCGACCAGTTCACGGTGAACGGCCGCAACGTCCTGTGCTTCGACGCCACCCTGGCGTACGAGATCAGGACCGTGAAGGGGTCGGGCATCGCCGGCGGCGGTCTGTTCAACAGCGTGTTCTCCGGACACGGCAGGCTGGGCCTGGTCTGCGACGGCAACCCGCTGGTGATCCCGGTCTCGCCGCAGGCCCCGGTGTACGTCGACACGGACGCGGTGGTGGGCTGGACCGCACACCTGCAGACCTCACTGCACCGCTCGCAGTCCATCGGGTCGATGCTGCGCGGCGGTTCGGGCGAGGCGGTCCAGCTGATGCTCCAGGGCGAGGGATACGTCGTGGTCCGGCCGAGCGAGCTGACCCCGCAGAAGGCACAGCAGCACTGACATCCGGCAGCCCTGGTCCGCCTGACCCCGCCGCCCCGGCGGGGGCGGGTTGACCAGGGCGGTCCGGCCGGGTGAGGGTGCGAACGGCGCGGACCGTCGCCCCCGCGCCGGAAGGGTGAACCGCCTTGAACGGCATCATCGGCATCTCGGACATCGAAGCCGCGGCCCGGCTGGTCGCGGGACACGTCGTCCGCACCCCCACTGTGCCCAGCCCCGGCCTGTCGGAGCTGCTCGGCGTCCCGGTCACCGCCAAGCTCGAACTCCTCCAGCGCACCGGCTCCTTCAAGGCGCGCGGGGCCACCGCGAAGCTGCTGTCACTGAGCGAGGCCGAGCGGGCGGCCGGCGTGGTGGCGGTCAGCGGCGGCAACCACGGCATCGCCCTCGCGGTGATGGCCGCGGCCCTCGACGTGAAGGCGACGGTGGTGATGCCCCGTACCGCACCCGCCCGGTCGATCCGGCTGGTCGAGGCGGCCGGGGCGTCGGTGCGGCTCACCGACGGCATGGACTCGGCGTTCGAGCTGGTGCCGCGGCTGCGGGACGAGGGACTCACGCTGGTCCACCCCTTCGACGACCCGGTGGTGATCGCCGGACAGGGCACGGTGGGCCTTGAGCTCGCCGATGACGCGGACGACGACCTCACCGACGTGATCGTCAGCATCGGCGGCGGGGGCCTGATCGCCGGGGTCGCGGCCGCGCTGCGGGCCCGCCGCCCCGGGGTGCGGGTGTGGGGCGTGGAGACGGCGGGCGCGCAGGCCATGTCCGAGGCGCTCACGGCCGGCGGTCCGCTGCCGGTCGCGGTGTCGTCGATCGTGACGACGCTCAGCGCGCCGTCGGTGTCCCGGCTGACTTTCGACCATGCGGTGGCGCTGGTGGAGGAGGTGCTGGTGGTGCCGGACCGGGAGGCGGTGCGGGGCAGCCTGGAGTTCGCCGAGCACGCCAAGGTGTGGACCGAGCCGGCCGCCGGCTGTCTGCTGCCCGCGGCCCGGCAGGTGCGGGAGCGGGCCGGCGACGGGGCGCGGATCGGCCTCGTGGTCTGCGGGGGCAATGTGACGCACCAGGAGATCTCGGAGTGGACCGCGCGCTTCGGACTGGACTGACCAGCGGATCGCAGCCGGGCTTTTACCGTCGGTTACCCGCAGGTCGAAGCCCGGTCATTCACTGTTTTCCTCAAGTTCCCGGCCGGTGCGGCCACTTGAATAAAAGGCAAGAACGGTCCCCGAGTTGCAGATTCTTTGAACAAACCCGGGCTCGCCCCGCGTACTTCTGGTTAATGACGAGGCAGGGGTTTCAGCGAGGGATGACGATGGTCAAGGCGCATGTCTCCGCACAAGAGTTGGTCGCCGGAAGGTACCGGCTCCTCGAAGTCGCCGACCGCGAGCCGAACCGCATCACCTGGTACGCGGAGGACGTGCAGGCCGAGCGACCGCGCCTGGTGACCCACATCGCGTTTCCCGAGCCGCCCAGCGAGGACACCGTGCGCCGGACCACGGCCCGTATTCTGCGCTCCTCCGAGGTGATGAGCGCGCTGCGGCCCGGCAGGGTCGCCATGGTGATCGACGCCTTCGAGGAGGCGGGCGCGCTGTGGACGGTCACGGAGGTGATCGACGGCACGCCGCTCAGTGAGCTGCTCGCCCAGCAGCCCGCGTTCAACTACGTACGGGCCGCCCGCATCGGACTCGAGGTGCTCGACGTGCTGGAGGCCGCGCACGCCGACGGCTACACGCACGGCGAGCTCAGCCCCGGGCAGATCTTCGTCCGTGACCGGGGCCCGGTCGTCGTCACCGGGTTCGGCCTGGCCGGCGCGACGCTGGCGCCCCGGGTCACCGCGCCGTCGTACGCCTCGCCGGAGCAGGCCCGGGACGAGCGCATCGGGCCCGCGGCGGATCTGTGGGCGCTCGGCGCGATCCTCTACGCGATGGTCGAGGGGCGGCCGCCGTTCCGGGACCGGGGCAAGGCGGACGCCACCCTGAAGGGCGTGGACCGGCTGCCGTTGCGCACCCCGCTGCGGGCCGGCCCGCTGACCCAGGTGGTGCAGGGGCTGCTGCGGAAGAACTCCCGGGAGCGGCTGAGCCGCCCGGTGGTGCGTCAGGCACTGACACGTGTCCTGGAGGAGGACCCCGACGCGGTCGAACAGCCGGCACCCGTCTCCCGGCTGCGCGGTGCGTATGTGGCCGCGCGGGCCTCCGGGTGGAGCCGGACCACCATGATCGGCGGGACCGCGCTGGCCGTGGTGACCGTGTCGGTCGCGGTGCTGGCCGCCACCCAGGGCCTGCCGGGCGCCTCCACGGCGGGCTCGGCCCCGAGCGCCTCCGCCACGGCAGGCGACCCGGCCAACCGCACGGACGGCAACGTCCCGAGCCCCTCACCGTCCCGGACGCCGTCCGCCTCCCCCACCCCGTCGCCCGCCGCCTCCGCCTCCGCGTCCCCCTCGGCGACGGCCACGGCCGGTGCCCTGCCGGCCGGCTTCCACCGCTACACCGCCCCGGAGGGGTTCTCCGTCGCACTCCCGAAGGGCTGGAAGCGCCTGGACACCGCCCAGGACGACGTCGCCTACCGCGTCACCTTCGGCCCGGGCGGCGACGACCTGCGCACCCTGGCCGTCACCTACAGCACCCAGGCGGGCCCGGATCCGGTCGCGATCTGGCGGGACGAGGTGGAGCCGGGTCTGGAGAAGCTGGACGGCTACCAGCTGGTCGGCGAGATCAAGGCGACCACCTACCAGGGGCACAAGGCGGCCGACATGGAGTGGCTCTCCGGGACCGGCGCCGACCGGGTGCACACCTTCGGCCGCGGCTTCCTGCTCGGCGGCGGCCGCAGCTTCTCACTGCGTATCACGACACCCGCCGACGCCTGGGACGACGCGGCCGACAGACTCGCCAGGAAGACCTTCCTGGAGACGTTCCGCGGTTCGGCGAGCTGATCCGCCGGGTGCGGTGCGACGCGCTCGGCCGGTCTTCGACGGTGTGGCAAACCCTGGCCAATGGGTGGATATAGGCTGCCGGTCGGTACGTATGCAGTTCGGCAGCCTTCAGGAGTGTCCTCCGTGACCCTAGCGATCGACCCGTCCGAGACGTCCAGCGCGTCCCCGGCTCCCCTCTCCGACCTGGTGGCGCGGGACGCGCGCGAGTTCGGCGCCTATGTGCGGACCGGAGGCTGGACGTTCGGGCTGATGGTGGCCCGCAGCGTACGGCCGGGAGGGCAGGGCGCGGAGGAGACGCCGAAGGTCTCGGCGAAGGAGTTCGCCGAGCTGGCCGGCTGCTCCGCCGAGCGCGTCATGCGCTACTACAAGGCGTGGGACAAGGCCGCCGACGACGGTCTGGTCCCGCACTTCGAGGCCCTCGCGCCGGGCCAGGAGGTGGAACTCCCGGACTCCGACGTCTGGTTGGACTACTACGTCTCCCGCAACAGCGCCAGCTCGGAGCGCGGCACCGCCATCGCGGAGGCCGCCGAGGCCGAGGGCATCCGGCCCACCAAAGCCCTCGAAGTCGCCGAGAACCCCACCGCGCTGCGCGCCGCGATCCTCGCCGACCCGTCCACTGCCCGCGCCGCCCGCTCGGCCCTCCTCGACCGCATCAAGGAGGATCCGGACCTGCAGACCGTGCTGGCCCGGGACGTGGTCCGCACCGCCGACCTGAAGAAGGCCGTCGCCACCGAGAGCCGCTCGGCCGACCGCATCGGCTATGTCCGGCAGATCGCCGAGTCCGGCCAGATCAAGACCCCGGCCGGACAGACCGTCGACGCGCCGACCGACCTGCGCCAGGAAGCCGAGCGCCATCTGTCGCTCCTCGACGAACTGGACGAGGACGAGGACACCGGCGAGTGGGCGGCCGAGGCCTTCGACACCATGAAGAACCTGGTGGTGGAGGCGGTGGAGGCCGACCCCGAACTGCGGGTCCAGGAGAAGCGCACCAAGTTCTACAACAGCCTGCAGAAGGCGACCAAGGCGTTCGAGGAGCTGACCTTCGACGACGCCCAGGACTTCTACGAGGACGACATGGTCCAGCGTCTGGAGGATCTCCAGCAGGCCATCGGCTCCTGCCTGGCCGCACTGCGGGGCACGAAGGGCACGGAGGACGCGTAGCGTACGCAGTACTCGTAGGGCTCGTCGGATTCGTAGGATTCGTAGGGGAATTCCGCTCAGGATTGAGCGTTTTTCCCGCGAGAGGGGTACTAGAGGGCACCAGCCGATCGTTCTCGGAGGCCACTCGCGTGAACCCCATCGTGCACAGGACCCTGGTCGTACAACTCCGGGCGGACGGGACGGACCGCTGTCCCGTCCTCGCACATCTGTCGTACGACGCCGGTGACCCGTTCGCCGTGACCGCGGTGTTCACCCTGGACGGCCGGGTGCTCGCCCGGTGGCGGCTGGACCGCGAGATGCTGAACGACGGTCTCAGAGAGCCGGTCGGGGTCGGGGACGTACGGCTGCGTCCCGTACGGCAGGGGCGCTGGAGGGAAGTGCGCATGGACTTCCTCGGCGACCCCCTGCCGGGCGGCAGCCGCCACCACGCGGTGGTGTTCGCGTGGGCACCCGCGCTGGCCTCCTTCCTGAGCGACACCTACCTGGCCGTGCCGCCCGGCCGGGAACAGGTTCCCGTGGACGACGTACTCGCGGAGATCCTCGCCACCGGCTGAGTAGCCGTACTCA
This sequence comes from Streptomyces sp. NPDC058464, assembly GCF_042721035.1. Taxonomy (NCBI): domain Bacteria; kingdom Bacillati; phylum Actinomycetota; class Actinomycetes; order Kitasatosporales; family Streptomycetaceae; genus Streptomyces; species Streptomyces sp. NPDC058464. The sequence continues at coordinate 25,652 of NZ_JBHXMA010000051.1, read as the reverse complement.
TGTAGACGCTCGGACGCCGCGGCCACGATGGGGCTCCCACGACAAGGAGTCCGCCATGACCGCAGTGCAGTCCGCCCCGCGCCCCCTTCCGCACCGGGTGCCCCGCCGGGTGCCGCCGGCCCTGCTCGCCGGAGTGGTGGTGGCCGGCATGGCGCTCTCGGCCTGGGGAGCGCGGGACCGCACGACCTGGCTCCTGGAGACGGTGTGGGTGCTGGTCGGGCTGCCGGTGGTGGTGCTGACCTGGCGGCGCTTCCCGCTGACGGGCCTGCTGGCCACGCTCCTCGCGGCGCACGCGCTGGTGCTCGCCGTCGGCGGCCACTACACCTACGCCGAGGTGCCGGTGGGCGACTGGGTGCGCGACACCTTCCACCTGTCCCGCAATCCGTACGACCGCTTCGGTCACCTCATGCAGGGCTTCGTGCCGGCGGTCCTGGTCCGGGAACTCCTCGTCCGGACCTCCCCGTTGCGCGGCAGCCGCTGGCTGGCCCCGCTGACGGTCTGCGCCTGCCTCGCGTTCAGCGCCTTCTTCGAGCTGCTGGAGTGGCTGGCGGCCGAGATCGGCGGCCACGGCGCGGACGCCTTCCTCGCCACCCAGGGGGACGTGTGGGACACCCAGTGGGACATGTTCTGCGCGCTGATCGGGGCGACGGTGTCCGTGCTGGTGCTCCGCAGGGTGCACGACCGTCAGCTGCGGGCGTTGGAGACGGCCCGGCGGGTCGCGTGACGCGGGTCGGCGGGCGCTGGAGGCGGGTCGGCGGGCGCGGGAGACGGCTCTGCGGATCGTCCGACGCGGCTCGGCGAGTGGTGGTGCGGGCCGGGAGCGGCATGGTTGCGCTCCCGGCCCGGGCCGCTGCTACCAGCGGCTTTCCACCTGGTCCTTGATCCGGCGGTCGTACAGCTCGCGGATCGCCGTGAGCGTCTCCTCCGGCAGCTCCGGGAGCTTCGCGGCGACCGCGTTGGCGCGGGCCTGCTCCTGGTTGCGGGCGCCCGGGATCACCGTGGTCACGCCGGGCTGGTCGATGATCCAGCGCAGGGCGAGCTGGGCCGGGGTGTACCCCTCGGGGGCGAGGGCGGCGAACTCGGCGGCGGCCTCGACGCCCGTCGCGTAGTCGACGCCGGAGAAGGTCTCGCCCTGGTCGAAGGCCTCGCCGTGCCGGTTGTAGGTGCGGTGGTCGTCGGCCGCGAAGACCGTGTCCTTGGTGTACTTGCCGGACAGCAGCCCGGAGGCGAGCGGCACGCGCGCGATGATGCCGACGCCGGCTTCCCGGGCGGCCGGGAGCACCTCGTACAGCGGCTTCATGCGGAACGGGTTGAGGATGATCTGCACGCTGGCCACGCCCGGGCGGGCGATCGCGGTGAGCGCCTCCGCACAGGTCTCGACGCTGACGCCGTAGGCCGCGATGCGCTCCTCCTCGACCAGGGTGTCGAGGGCGTCGTACACCGCGTCGGAGGAGTAGACCGGGGTGGGCGGGCAGTGCAGCTGCACCAGGTCCAGGCGGTCCACGCCGAGGTTGCGGCGCGACCGGTCGTTCCACGCGCGGAAGTTGTCCAGGACGTAGTTCTCCGGGATCTGGTCGACCCGGCGGCCCATCTTGGTGGCCACCAGCACGTGCAGGTCCGGCCTGCCGCGCAGGAAGGCGGCGATGGTCTGCTCGCTGCGCCCGTCGCCGTACACGTCGGCGGTGTCGAAGAAGGTCACCCCCGACTCCGCGGCCGCCTCCAGAACGGCGAGCGCCTCCTTGTCGTCCACCTCGCCCCAGTCGGCGCCGAGCTGCCATGTGCCGAGGCCGACGACCGATGCCCGCTGTCCCGACCTGCCGATTACGCGTTCGTCCATGGCGCCAGTCTGTCATCCGCCACCGACAACGCTGTCACGGGCCGGTTCGTCGCCGCCCACCTGTGAATCCTTCACTCACACGGGTGATTGTGGTGGACGGAAATCGGGGGTGTGTCAACCGGCGCCCTAGCGTGTCGACATGGTTGATCATTCATCGGACAACTCCCTCTCCACGGACGGCTGGAGCCGTCGGGGCTTCCTGCGGTCCGCGGCCGCGCTCGCCGCCGTTCCGGTGCTGCTGGCCGCCGATCCGGCCATGGCCGCCGCCGAACTGCCCGGCTTCCCGGCGGAGGTCGCGCTGTACCGATCCGGGTACCGCAACTGGGCCGGCGAGATCACCGCGGACGGACTGTGGGCGTGCGCCCCGGCCGACGCCGGTCAGGTGCTCGCGGCCGTCGACTGGGCCTGGCGCAACGGCTGGCGGGTCCGCGCCCGCGGCTCCTCGCACGGCTGGTCGCCCCTGACGATCACCGAAGGGACGGGCGCCGACGACCAGGTCCTCCTCGTCGACACCGCGAGCCATCTCACCGGGCTCGCCCTGGACTCCGCCACGGAGGCCACGGAGGTCCGGGCCGGGACCGGCGTCACCCTGGAGGCGCTGCTCACGTTCCTGGAAGGCCACGGCCTCGGGCTGACCGCCGCGCCCGCGCCCGGCGATCTCACCCTCGGCGGCGCACTGGCGATCGACGCGCACGGCACCGCCGTACCGGCCGACGGCGAGGAACCGCTGCCCGGCCACACCTACGGCTCGCTGAGCAACCTGGTGCTGTCCCTGACGGCGGTGGTGTGGGACGAGAGCGCCGGAGCGTACGTCCTTCGGACGTTCCGGCGCGACGAGGCCGACTGTGCGGCGCTGCTGACGCATCTGGGCCGTGCGCTGGTCACCGAGGTCGTACTGCGGGTCGGGGCCGACAGCAGCCTGCGGTGCGTCAGCCGGACCGACATCCCGGCCGGCGAACTGTTCGCCGCACCCGGGTCCGGTGGCCGGACCCTGGACGGCTTCCTGCGGCGGTCCGGGCGGGTCGAGGCGATCTGGTTCGCCTTCACCGAGTACCCGTGGCTGAAGGAATGGAGCGTCGCACCGGCCAGGCCGCTCACCTCACGGCACGTCACCTCGCCGTACAACTACCCCTTCTCCGACAACGTGCCCACCGTGGTCGCCGACCTGGTGGGGCGGATGGTGTCCGACGCGGCCTGGTACCTCGCGCCGGTGCTGGGCAACGCGCAACTGGACGTGGCGGCACTCGGGTTGGTGGCGACGCTCTCCTCGGACATCTGGGGACCGTCGAAGAACACGCTGCTGTACATCAAGCCGACCACGCTGCGGATCAACGCGAACGGGTACGCGGTGCTGACCCGGCGGGCCGATGTACAGCGGGTGGTGCACGAGTTCACCTCCTTCTACCGGGAACGGCTCACCGTGTACGCCGCGTCGGGGCGGTTCCCGGTCAACGGGTCGGTGGAGATCCGGGTGACGGGGCTGGACGAGGCGTCCGATGCGCAGGTGGACGGCGCCCAGGTGCCGTTGCTGTCCGCCGTGCGGCCTCGGGACGGGGCGGACACCGCCGTGTGGCTGGATGTGCTGACGCTGCCGGGGACGCCCCATGCGGAGGCGTTCTTGCGGGAGTTGGAGCAGTTCCTGTTCGAGAGGTTCGAGGGGACTCGGGTCGAGTGGTCCAAGGGGTGGGCGTATACGGAAGGTGCGGTGTGGAGTGATGAGGAGGTGCTCGGGACGAGGATTCCGGGGTCGTTCGGGGGTGGGGTGTGGGATGCGGCGGTGGAGATCCTGGATCGGCTTGATCCGCACCGGGTCTTCAGTAACGGGTTCTTGGACGGGGTGCTTGTGCGCCGTTGATGGCTGCGGGTTCGGTGGGGGCTGGTCGCGCCCACGCGGCGGAGCCGCACATCGATACAGCCCCGCGCCCCTACGAGGCGCTGAAATAGAAACCGTCTTCCAAGTCGGCGATCAAACCCGGCTGTTCCGGCTTCCAGCCCAGGAGGTTGCGGGTTCGTTCGCTCGACGTCGCGTTGTCGATGGCGGCCGGCAGGCCCAGCCAGCCGAAGTGGACCTGGGCCTCTTCCGCCGGGATGCTCTTCACCGGTACGTCGAGCCCCCTGCCGATGGCCGCCGTGATGTCCTTGAAGGGGATTCCCTCGTCGGCCGCCGCGTGCAGGCCGGTGCCCGCCGGGGCCGACTCCAGGGCCAGGCGGAACAGACGGGCGGCGTCCAGGCGGTGGACGGCCGGCCAGCGGTTGGTGCCGTCGCCGATGTACGCGGCGACGCCCTTCCCCCGGGCGACGTCGATCAGCCGGGGCACGAAGCCCTGGTCGCCGCGGCCGTGCACCGTGGGGGCCAGGCGGACCACCGCGCTGCGTACGCCGCGCCCGGCGAGGGCGAGCGCGGCGAGGTCGGGGGCGCTGCGGTAGGTGCCCGGTACCGGGGTGTCCGCCTCCGTCGCCACACCGTCGACCGAGGCGAGCATCATGGTTCCCGAGGTGACCACGAAGGGCCGGTCGGAGCCTTCCAGCGCCGCCCCGATCGCCTCGATCGCGCCGAGGTCGGTCTCCACGGCGCGGCTCATGTCCGGGAAGGTGTCGTGGTTGAAGGCCAGATGGATCACGCCTTCGGTCGCGGCCGCCGCGCGGGCCAGGTCCTCGGGGTCGTCGAGGCTGCCGCGGTGCACCTCGGCGCCCGCCGCCCGCAGGGTCTCGGCCGACTTGTCCGAGCGGGCGAGGGCGAGGACCCGGTGGCCTGCGCCGAGGAGTTCGGGGATGACGGCGGAGCCGATGAAGCCGCTGCCGCCGGTGACGAATACCCGCATGGTGGGTGCTCCTTCGAGGGAGTGGGTGGTGCCTCCATCGTTCGGCCGGCGGGCGGTGGGCGTCCAAAGCCTCTTTCGCAATGCGCAATGCATTTCAGGCATCGGCGCAGGTCGTCGGCCTTATGCTGGAGGCATGGCTGATCCGGTTTCCGGCCCCGACCTCGATCTGCGGCTCGTCCGGTACTTCACCGTCGTCGCCGAGCAGCGGCACTTCGGGCGGGCCGCCGGTGCCCTGCACATCACCCAGCCCGCGCTGAGCCGGCAGATCCAGCGACTGGAGCAGGTGCTGGGTGCGCGGCTCTTCGACCGCACCCCGCAGGGGGCCCGCCTCACCGAGGCCGGCGAGGTGTTCCTGGCGCGGGCCGGGGCGTTGCTGCGGGCCGCGGGCGAGGCCGCCGCCGTCACCCAGGCCGCCGCCGAGCCCAGCCGGATCACCGTCGGGTACATCAACGGCATCTTCGTCACCCCGGCCGTGCGCGAGCTGCGCCGCCGCTTCCCGGACGCCGACGTGCGGACCCTGCACCTCGACTGGGCCGAGCCGCGCGAGGCCCTGCTGGCGGGGCGCGTTGACGCGGTCGTGACCCGGCTGCCGCTGCGCACCGACGGGTTGCGGGTGACGGTCCTCTACGACGAGTCACGTGTCCTGGTGGTACCGCTGGACCACCGGCTGGCCGGGAAGGAGTCGGTCACCCTCGACGACATCGCCGACGAGCCGCTGCCCCGTGGGAAGGATCCGCTCTGGAACGCGTTCTGGCGCGTCGATCCCCGGCCGGACGGCAGCCCGGCGCCCGACGGTCCGCTGATCGGCGCGGTGGAGGACAAGTTCGAGCATGTCGCCGCCGGGCAGGCCGTGGCGATCGTGCCTCTGGTGCCGGGCGCGACCCTCCGCCCCGATCTCACCGCGGTCCCGCTGCACGGCGTCGAGCCGAGCCACGTGGTGCTGGCGACCCGTGCCGGCGACAACCACCGACTGCTGACCGCCTTCCGAAAGTCGGCCGAGGCACTGCTGACGGGGCCGGAGCCGGGCCGGGACCGGTAGTGCTCGTCAATGGCGTCTGCGCAGGTAGGACCGGATCGCGCGGTTGCAGTAGGCCTTGTGCGCACCCCGGCGGACGCCGCCCGGAAGCGCGCACGCGGTCACCTCACTGCGGTGACGTGTCGCCGTCCCGTTCCGCGGTGGTGGAGACACCGGCCGGTCCCTCCGGAGGCAGGGCCTGGGCCTCGGGCACGTCCTCCTTCTTGGGATGGTGGGTGCCCCGCGGCGGGCCCGCCCAGCTCGCGAAGTCGTCGTCGAGTTCCTCGTAGTCGGCGGCGTCAGACTGCGGCATCGGAGTTCCCCCGGGGTGTGTCGCGGCGCGGTTCGTGGAATTCCAGCAGGTCGATGTCGGCGGCCCGGACGTACAACCCGGCCGTGCCGCTCATCCGTGGTCCGAAGGTACCGTCCGGCTCCATCCGGTACTGGGACTCCAGGTAGAGGTCACCAGGCTGCGGATAGGCCGAGGCACGCGAGCGCGTTCCGTACCAGCCGCCGGCCCAGCCGCCGTTCTTCAGCCGGACCCGGACGAAACACGCCCCGCGGTCCTGGAAGAGAGCGTCCCACGCGGTGGGCGTCCCCTCGTGCACGGCGGCGCGCCGACGCCGGATCCAGTACGCCTCCGCCCATGCCACCAGCGTCGGCACGACGACGGCGAGGAGCAGCAGCCAGAGTCCGGCCTCCCGCGGCTGCTCGGCGACACCGGTCAGGGGCCGCTTCCCCATGCCCCGCAGCTGCCGTATCAGGTGGGGACCGACGGTGATCAGATAGGCGGCGTCGAGCAGGACCCCGACGGCGAGGGCGCGCAGAAACCGGTTGTTCACCTCCTGCTCGGCCTCACGGATCCCGAGGAGCCGCTCCCTCGCGAAGAGGTAGGAGGTGCCGGGCAGAACCAGCAGCACCAGGATCGCGAGCTGCTGGACGGTACTTGGTGTCATGGTCCGCTCCCCCGCTCGCGCGCGCTGACGGCCGCGTTCCGGGCCAGTGTGCTCAGTGCGCCGAGGTCCAGATGATAGGCGCGGGTCTTCACCCACTCGGCCGGCGACGGCTTGATCAGCTCCACTTCCCGCCCGGCCCGCTCCATCAGTTCGATCGTCGCCGGCTCGTCGTCCTCGTGGAAGGCGAGCCGGGCGCCTACGAGCAGCAGGAATGCCGCCAGCAGGCGTTCCCGTGGCCGGGCGCGCCGCTCCAGCAGGGCCAGGGCACGGGAGAAGCACGTCCTCGTGCGCGGCACTATGCCCCGCAACGCGCTCTCCACACCGTCGTCGACCAGAGCGCGCACCTCGCGCAGGACGCCGGGGCCGAGCGGCGGCGCGTCCGCCGGGTCGCCGATGCGCCGGTCCGCCTCCAGCAGGAGCCGGGTCGTCTCCCGCCGCATCGACCGGGCGCCCCCGAGCGACTCGGTCAGCACCAGGACCCGGTCCAGGACGGCGATCGCGTCCGTCACCCGTCCACGGTCGAGGAGCGCCTCCCCGAGCAACCGGGAGGCCCGCGCGGTTTCCGGCTCCCGGTCCGCCGCCTCGAAGACGGCACGGCACTCCTGGAGGAAGGCGAACTCGGCCTCCCCGGTCGGCCGCCCGGCCTCCAGCGCGAGCAAGGCGTTCGCACCGGCCTTGAACAGCGTCTCCTCGTCGCCGCCACGGCGTGCGTGCGTCCAGCTCTCGAGATACGCGGCGAGGCCCTTCTCAAGGTCGTCTGCCTGGCTGTGGGCGACCCCGAGGTTGAGCAGGACGTGACCGAGCAGCGCCGGGTCGTCCGCCGCCAGGCCCCTGGCGATCCGCCGGGCCCGCAGCCCTGCGGCGAAGGCCTCGTCGTAGCGTTCCTCCTGGGCGTAGGCCAGGCAGAGCGAGCCCAGTACGGAGGCAACGTCCCGGTCCGAGAGCGTGCGCCGGACGGCCGGGGTGTCGACGAGCGCGAAACGTGCGACCCGTTCGTAGGCCGGCATGTTGAGGAAGTCGGCCGCGGTGGTGTCCGGCGCCTCGGTCATCATGCCCCCACCATGCTGAAGGGTGCCCACAGGAACGGGTGCCGGAAAGGACGCGCCGGCACCCGGCGGGACATCAGCCGCCGGCGGATCTCGGCGGGGAGCCAGTCCAGGCCCAGCAGTTCGGGCACGGTCGCCGAGCGCAGCCACAACTGGGCCCACCGCAGCGCCTGTGCGGGCGATTCGGCAACGCCGGGCGGTGTGCCGTACGGGGGCGGCTCGACGCCGTGGCCGAGCAGCCGCCGGTAGAACGCGATCATCAACAGCACGGCCGCGGTGTCGTTCGTCCTCCAGCGCGTGCAGACGACGCCCGCTCCGCCGGCCAGCAGGATGCCGGTCGGCAGCCCGATCGCCTCGTCCGGCAGGCGAGGGTCGACGACCCCGGTGTCACAGGCCGACAGGGTCACCAGCCGGGCCCGCTCCAGCGGCCGGGGACGTGCGTTCAGCAGGTCGGCCAGGGTGATGCGCTCGCCGCCGAGGTCGAGCCTGGAGGCGAGCGGATCGGTCGGGTCGTAGGCGCCGTGGCATGCCAGGTGGACGTGGCTGCCGCCGGACAGCGCGTCGACCAGGTCCCCCTTTGTCCACCCGTCCTCCGCCCCGGGCGGATCGCCGGTGACGTCCCGGCTCTCCCCCACCGCGGCGAACAGCCGCCGCAGCGTCTCCACTTCCTGCGCGGCGAGCAGTCCGCCGTCCTCTCCCGGGGCGGACGCCGCCACGAGAAGGGGTTCCGGCAGCGGTGCCGCGGCCCGGTGCCGGGCCGCGAGAAGCAGTCGCACCGACGGTGCGTACGCGACCGCGCAGGTCGCGAGCAGCGGCTCGCCCGTCGAAGGAAGATGTGCGGCGTGCAGGGGCAGATGGGCGGTGGGGCCACAGGCGATCACGACCACGCCGGTCGCCGTGCCGAGCGCCTCGGCGACCGGTCCGACCAACTCCTCCCCGAGCCGCGGGAGCAGCTCCCGCAGCGCCCCTCCCTTCTCGGCCACGGTTGCGGCGAAGGCGTCGGCCAGCGCACGGGCGTCCGCGGCGGTCAGCGTGGACTCCACGGCTTCGACGCGGGGCCCGGGATCGCTCTCGTGCCGCACGATCAGGGACAGGCTCCCGTTCTTCGTCGCGGCGATGTAGCAGAGCGGCTCTCCCGGTCGTGCGGCCCCCAGGATCTCGGCCCGCGTCGTCTCCCGCAGGAAGGACTCCATACCCGGCAGCGCCCTGACCCGGACCAGGGCGGCGGCCAGTTCCGCTCTGGCGTCGTCGAGGACTCCGCCCAGTTCGTACTCGGCCGCGTCCAACTCCCGCCCGCCGTCCCGCGGGGCTCCCTGCCGGCTCAGCTCACGGTTGCGGGCCTCCAGGGTCTGTACGGCTTCGGCGGCTCGCACGTAGGCGGTGTGGGTCTCCGGGTCCGTCTGCGCCAGCCGGTGAAGCTGGTCGTGATCCGGTGAGAGGGCCAGATTGAAGTTGCGTGTTCTGCCGCGCTCCAGGCAGAGCAGCGCCTCTTCCAACCCGCCCGCGCGAGCGAGTGCGTAGGCGGCCCGCTGATGCAGATCCCCGGCCGAGTTCAGCCGCAGCTCCCGCGAGGAGCTCACCAGGCAGGCGCGGAACAGCTCTTCGTCCGCCTCCACAGCCTGCTGGTACGCGTCGGCCGCCGCGGACCAGTCGGTCCGTTCCGCGAGGGCGTCACCCAGTTGTTCTGCCGCGGTTCGCAGCAGGTCCCTGCGACCGTGGGCACGGTCCGTCGCCTCCCGCAGAACGGACAGCTCCCGCTCACGAAGTTCGTCCTCCCGCGAGGGGTCCAGCTTGCGGCAGAGCCGGCACGCCGAGGCCAAGGAGACGAGCTGAAAGCTGAGTTCGAACCCGGTCGGGAGACCCTCGTAGGCGGCGACGGCGTCCTCGATGTGTCCCAGCCCCTGCCGGGCCCTGGCGGCAGGATCTTCCGCCTTGTCTCTCGCGGCCCGCTTGAGCAGGGCCCAGCCGAGCTTGGACATGCTGCGTGCCCACAGATGCGGAGCGGTGTCGCGGAGGCGGTGCACGAGGGCGGCTTCGTGGCACCGGATCTCCTCGTCGTACTCGCCGAGTTGGCCCGCCACGATGGCCAGTTTGTCGTAGGTGCTGGAGGCCTCGCCGCGGTCGCCGACGCGCTCGTAGACGGCGAGTGCCCGCAGCAGGTGCTCGCGTGCGCGAAGACTGTTCTCCCGGCTGTCCCCCCGCATCCTCTTGGAGAGTGAGACCGCCAGTCGGGCCTGCGTGTTGGCCCACTGTTCGGGGTCGGTCTCCTCCGACTCGATGGCGTCCAGCTGCTCGTACAGCCGTACCACGTGCTCCCTGTTGACGGCCGGGTCGCCCTGTTGCCGGGTGTTGTACGCACCGGCGAGGAAACTCTGGGCGTCGCACCAGAGCTCCTTGTCCCGGGCGGGGTCGAGCCGGGCGACGACCGGTTCCAGCAGGCCGATGGCCTCTTCGATCTGGCCGGGTGCGGACTGGGTGCCCTGATCCATCAGCACCTTCGCCAGCTCGCTGCGGACACGTGCCCATGTCCCGGTACCGTGCTCCGGCCCGGTCTCCTCCAGAGCCGCCCGCAGATACCGGATGGCCAGCTCCTGGTTGGCGTGGACGTCGCCCGTGTAGCGCTGGCCGTAGGCGCGTGCCAGCTCGTATCGCGCCACGGCCCAGAGCTGCGGGTCCTCCTGCCTCGAAATGCCGTGCGCTCTGCGCGTCATCAGGCCGATGGCCCGTTCCAGGCCGATGACGTCCTGCCCGCGGTTCACACTGCTCAGCATCATGCCCAGCGTCATCTCCAGGTCGCCCCGCAACTCGGGCTCGTCACGGTCGCCCAGCAGCTCCAGCGCCTGCTCCGCCAGACGCGCCAGCTCCGCCGCGAGCGGCCTGTCGCTCAGGGAGCGGCCGAGCCCGGCACGCCCGGACGCCACCAGTTCGGCGCCGATCCGCAGCACCTCGGACGGCGGTGCCGAGCGCCGGGGTTTGACCCTGCACATGCGCGGCCCTCCGCCCGCCGAGGCGCCGCGCGCAGTCGGCGCCAGGACTCCCCGTGCCGCGTCGAACGGCACGGACAGGACGCCGGAGTTCTCTGCCTCCTCCGCACTCACCGGCCCCAGCCTGTCGAGCAGCGCCTCCACGTAGAGCTTCTTGTTGGTCTCGTCCTGCTCGGACGGGGTGTGAGGTGGATAGAAGTAGACCAACTGCCCGGTCGCCTCGCCGCGGTACACCAGCAGCGGGAAGAACCGGGCCTTCCTCGCGCCGCAGGACGGACAAGTGACCGACGGCACCTTGCCCTTGATCACTCCCTGGACCAGGTCCGGCCGTGCCAGGGCGTCGACGACCATGTACGTGTCGTCCTGGACGGCCTCGCCGCACCTGTGGCACTGCCAGTCGTGCCTGATCCGAATCGAGTAGTTCACCGGCCCCCCGACCGACGTCAGACGCTCCGAGTGAGGACCCCCTCCCCGTGCGCACCGAAGGTCCTCGGGATGCGGTCACCGAACCACAGACGCACCGTCACCCGATGTCCCACTGTAGGGACACACAGTGACAGTCGCCGCGTGAACCCGTGATTCCGCCATCGGGCGCCTCGCGCGGGCGCTCGATGCCTCCGCCGCTTCGTACGCGGTGGCGGTCTTGTCGTACCCGGTGGCAAGTCCGCGCAGGTCCGGCGTGGTGCGCGGCCGTCCCCCTCCGGCGCGGGGAACACGGACGTGTTCGAGGACCGGGATCAGCTGCGGTGCGTCCCCTCAATGTCCAGGAGCGGTCAGCAGAGCGAGGGGCCTGCAGCCGCCGTCGTTCACGAGGTGAATCTCGCTCGTCAGCCCGCCTCGGGACCTTCCGGGTCCTTCGTCGGGGCGGTGCCGCCGGGGCGCCGACAGGGTCAGGGCGTCAACTGGGCCTGGACGGCCGGACCGTACCGGTCGGCGATGTCACCGATGTCGGCGGCCGCACAGTCGCGCAGCTTCGGGCCGCGGGCGATGCCGTACATCACGCCCAGGCCGATGAGCTGGGCGACGGCGAGTTCGGCGCGCAGGTCCGGGTCGGGGCCGGGGAGCCGGGCGGCGAGGGCGTCGACCACGTGGGCGCGGAAGTTGGCGCGCAGCACGTCCCCGTGGTCGCCGTGCAGGGGCGCGAAGACGATCCGCAGCAGCGGGTCGGCGCCGCGGTCGCGCTGGCTCTCCAGGACGTGCCGGACCATGTGCCGGCCGAGTTCCTCCAGAGGTGCGTCGAGCAGCGCGGCCGCGTCGGTGTCGAAGGACATGACCCGGGCGAAGAGGCTGTCCTTGTTGCCGAAGTACTTGAGGATCAACGGCGCGCTCACCCCGGCGCGTTCGGCGACGTCCTTGAGGGTGATGTCGGCGTGCGCGTGCCGGGCGAGGAGATAACGGGCGGCCTTGAGAATGGCCGCCTTGGTGGCCTCCGCGTCCCGTCGTGCGGGGGCGGGCGCGGGCGCGGAGGGGGTGCCGGGTCGGGTGCTCACGGCACTCATGCTCCCTCCAGCGCGTCGTCCCTCGCACCCTCGGCACGGTCCCGGGTGCGGGCGGGGCCGGCGGGAGCCCGGTCGCCGGGTATGGAGAGGGCCGCGGCGGCGGCCGCGAGGGCGACGGCACCGGCCATCGCGAAGGCCAGCAGGTAGCCGTGGAGCGTGGCGACGGGAAGGCCGCCGACGAGGCTGGTGTGGTGGGTGAGGACGGCGGCCACGGCGGCGCTGGAGGTGGCCTGGCCGATGGTCCGCATCAGGACGTTGACGCCGTTGGCGGAGGCGGTCTGGCTCGCCGGGACGGCCCGCAGGATCAGCGTGGGCAGCGCGGAGTAGGCGAGGGTGGTGCCGGTGGCGACGACGGTCGCGCCCAGGATGATCATCCAGAGGTCGCGGCTGTCGGCGATGCGGACCACGTATCCGCAGGCGATGACGGCGGCGCCGAGGGCCAGGGTGATGCGCGGGCCGCGGACGGCGGAGATCCGGGCGGAGACCGGCGAGAACAGCAGCATGGTCACACCGCCGGGCAGCAGGCACAGGCCGGTGGCCACGATCGACAGGCCGAGGCCGTATCCGGTGGCCTTCGGCGCCTGCACCAGCTGGGCGGTGACCAGGGAGTTGGCGTAGAAGGCGAACCCGGTCAGCAGGGCGGCGACATGCGAGAGGCCGACCCGCGGCCGGGACACGAGGTGCAGGTCGACCAGCGGCTGTTCGGTCCGCAGCTGCTGCCACCACCACAGGGCCAGCACGAGGACGGCGGCGCCGAACAGTCCGAGGACGCGCGGGCTGCCCCAGCCCCACTGGCCGCCCTGGGAGACACCGAGCAGCAGAGACGTCAGCCCGGCGGCCAGCCCGAGGGCGCCGAGGACGTCGAACCGGCCGGGCTCGCGCACCGGCGACTCCCGGACCGCCCACCAGACCGCCGCGACGCCCAGCGCCCCGAGGAGGCTGGTCAGCCAGAACATGGTGTGCCAGTCGTAGTACTGCACCACCAGCGCGGCCAGCGGCAGGCCCAGGGCGGCTCCGATGCCCACGGTGGAGCTCATCAGCGCCACCGCCGACCCCCGGCGCTCGGGCGGCAGTTCGTCGCGCAGGATGCTGATCGACAGCGGTACCACGGAGGCGGCGGCGCCCTGGAAGGCGCGGGCGACGATGAGCACGGTGATGTCCGACGACAGGGCGCACATCACGGAGCCCACCGTCATCAGCGCCAGGGCCCCGGTGAGCACCCGGCGCTTGCCGTACATGTCACCGGCCCGGCCGAGCACCGGCGTGAGGACGGCCCCGGCGAGCAGGGTCGCGGTGACCGTCCAGGAGACGGCACCGGCCGAGGAGTGGGTGAGGCGGGGCAGGTCCGGCAGGAGCGGGACGACCACCGTCTGCATGACGGCCATCAGGATCCCGCCGAAGGCCAGCACCGGGATGGTCAGCCGCTCCCGCAGCGGAGGCGGTGCGGTGGGCGATTCCGGGGAGCCGGCTGTCGGGGCGGGCTGGTCCATCGGCACTCCTGCGGGCGAAGCGGAAAACTAGGTGAATGCGAATTCACCCTATCGGGTGAATTACCTTTCACCCAAACATCCCGCGGCCGTAAGGCTCCTACGACCGGACGTGCAGGGCGCGCGCCGCCCGCGGCCCGAGCCACCGCTTGAACCGGCGCAGCACCTCCAGCCTTCCGGCCGCCTTGTCGAGGCCGTAGTAGAGCTGCGGCGGGACGTACGGCAGCAGGGGCGAGTGCCGCTGGCCGAGCAGGGCGAACATGCGGTGCGGGGGCAGGCCGATGTAGCGGGGCAGGCTCTCGTACCACTGGGCGCTGAGGCGGGCCGCGCTCTGCGCGGAGACGATCTCGGCCTTGCGCCGCCGTTCGTAGGCGGCCAGCGCCTGCGGCAGGGCGGCGTGCTCGCGCAGTGCGTCGGCGAGGCACATCGCGTCTTCGAGGGCGAGGGTGGTGCCGGCGCCGATGGAGTAGTGGGTGGTGTGCGCGGCGTCGCCGAGCAGGGCGAGGTTGCCGTGGTGCCAGGTCCGGTTGGTGAGGGTGCGGAAGGCCGGCCAGGCCGCCGAGGAGCCGCCGATCAGCGGGTGACCGTCGAGGATGCCGGCGAACAGCTTCTCCAGCAGGACCAGTTGGCCGGCCTCGTCCGTCGCGTCGAGGCCGAGTCCGGTGAGGGTGTCCGGGGCGCACTCGATGACACAGGTGCTGTGCCCGTCGTCGTACGGGTAGCCGTAGCACCAGACCCAGCCGTGCTCGGTCTCGACGAAGGCGAAGGTGAAGGAGTCGAAGACCCGGGTGGTGCCGAGCCACACGTAGTGGTTGCGGCCCTCGACGGCCTCGGTGCCGAAGTGGTCGGCGTACTGGGTGCGCAGGGCGCTGTGGATGCCGTCGGCGGCGACGACCAGGTCGGCCTCGGGGAGGTTCCCGGGGGTGATCTCGTCCTCGAACTCCAGCCGGACGCCGAGGGCGCGGGCGCGTTCGGCGAGGATCTCCAGGAGGCGGTGGCGGCCGATGCCGTGGCCCGCGTCGCCGGGCTGCCGGGCCTGCCGGTCGCGGACGTGGGCGACGCCCTGGGTCCAGCGCACCGAGCTCTCCTCGACGGCCCGCGCCGACTCCGCGTCGTACGCGTGCAGCCGGTCGAGCAGCGCGCGCCAGTAGGTGACGCCCCAGCCGTAGGTGGAGCCCTCCGGGTTGCGTTCGTGGACGGTGATGTCATGGGACGGGTTCTGCCGCTTGAGCAGGATCGCGAGATACAGGCCGGCGGGCCCGCCTCCGACGCAGACGACCTTCACGCACACACCCCTATGCTTCACCGAACGTGGTCAATTGGAACCGGAGGGTAGCAGCGCGAAGGCGCCCGGCCGGGTTTTCGAATCGCGCCAGTTTGGCACCGTGAGCCACGCCACCCGGACGGCGGACCGTCGCGAAAGATCACCGGAAAGCCGCCCGTCCGAGCAAGGAATTCCCCGTTCCGGGTCGGGCGGGGCCATCATGACGACAAGATCATCTTCGTTCAATCTTGTATGACATGTAGTCAATTGTCCTGATCGCAGCCAACCCGATCCGGGCGATTTCTCCCGCTCCGGAACCGGCGGATAGGCATACGGGGTCACCACCCGCACCCGTCACAGGAGCATCCGTATGCCCGAACTCACCCGCCGTCGCGCACTCACCGCGGCGGCCGCCCTCGCCGCCGCGGCCGGAGTCCAGACCCTCGTCGCATCCGGCGCCTCGGCCGCCGGCCACTCGCACGGGGGATCACTCGAACCCTTCGACGAGGTCTACAAGGGCCGCCGGATACAGGGCCGGCCGTCCGGCATGGGCGACATGGGCGGAATGAAGCGAATGGACGGCG
Organism: Streptomyces sp. NPDC058464; assembly: GCF_042721035.1. Classification (NCBI taxonomy): domain Bacteria; kingdom Bacillati; phylum Actinomycetota; class Actinomycetes; order Kitasatosporales; family Streptomycetaceae; genus Streptomyces; species Streptomyces sp. NPDC058464. The sequence goes on along the minus strand of NZ_JBHXMA010000051.1, from coordinate 10,158 downwards.
GTCACCACCACGGACACGGCACCGGATACGCGGTGCTCGTGGACGGGGTCGAACTGCACGTGATGCGGAACGCCGACGGCAGCTGGATCAGCGTGGTCAGCCACTACGACCCGGTCGCCACCCCGCGTGCCGCCGCCCGCGCCGCGGTCGACGAGCTGCAGGGCGCCGCACTGCTGCCGTTCCCCGCCAACTGACCGCCCCGTACCAGGAGTTTCCCGCACATGACCGTACGCAAGAACCAGGCCAGTCTGACCGCCGACGAGAAGCGGCGGTTCGTCGCCGCCGTCATCGAGCTGAAGCGCAGCGGGCGTTACGACGACTTCGTGCGCACGCACAACGCCTTCATCATGTCCGACACCGACGACTCGGAGCGCACCGGCCACCGTTCGCCGTCGTTCCTGCCCTGGCACCGCAGGTTCCTGCTCGACTTCGAGCAGGCCCTCCAGTCGGTGGACCCCTCCGTCGCGCTCCCCTACTGGGACTGGAGCGCCGACCGGACCGTCCGCGCCACGCTGTGGGCGCCGGACTTCCTCGGCGGTACCGGGCGCAGTTCGGACGGGCGGGTGACGGACGGGCCGTTCGCCGCCACCGGCGGGAACTGGCCGGTCAACGTCCGCGTGGACGGCCGTACTTATCTGCGCAGGTCGCTCGGGACGAGCGTGCGCGAGCTGCCGACCCGGGCCGAGGTCGACTCGGTCCTGTCCATGGCGACGTACGACATGGCGCCCTGGAACAGCGCCTCGGACGGCTTCCGGAACCACCTGGAGGGCTGGCGCGGGGTCAACCTGCACAACAGGGTCCACGTCTGGGTCGGCGGGCAGATGGCCACCGGGGTCTCCCCCAACGACCCGGTGTTCTGGCTGCACCACGCCTTCATCGACAAGCTGTGGGCGCGGTGGCAGAACCGGCACCCGGAGGCGGCCTATGTGCCGGGCGGTGGCACGCCGGACGTGGTGGACCTGGACGAGACGATGAAGCCGTGGAACGACGTGCGGCCGGCGGATCTGCTCGACCACACGAAGTTCTACACGTTCGACACCCTGGAGGCCTGATCGGGCCGCTGCAACAGGCGTCTGCAGCGGGCCGCTTCATCAGGCCTCCGCCGTGCGGCACTCCGGGTGGCCCCAGCCCTGCGCGTTCTTGGCGATGGACTCGCCGGCCGCATAGGCGCGGCCGCACAGGCAGCGTCCGGGGAACTTCGCCTTGAGGGTGCGCGACGAGGAGCCGCCCGCCGCGCTCTTGCGGGGTGCCGCCTTGCGGCGCGGGGCCCCGGCCGAGGCGGCGGGCGCCTGGGACGGCGGCGGTTCCGGGGAGCCGAGAGCGCTGCCCGCGGCCTCCTGGACCACGGCCGCCTGGCTGGCCGCGCGGTCGGCGAAGTCGTTCAGCGGGTCGCCGTCGACCTGGTGGGCGGGGACGTACCTGAAGTCGACCGTGCGGCCGTCGAGGAGTTCGTCGATGCGGACGACCAAGTCCTGGTTGGCGACCGGCTTGCCCCCGGAGGTCTTCCAGCCGTTGCGCTTCCAGCCGGGCAGCCAGGTGGTGACGGCCTTCATCGCGTACTGCGAGTCCATCCGCACCTCGAGCGGCACGTCCGGGGCGACGGCGGTCAGCAGCCGCTCCAGGGCGGTCAGTTCGGCCACGTTGTTGGTGGCCTTGCCGAGCGGCCCGGCCTCCCAGCGGGCCGGAGTCGCCGCGTCGTCGGACACCACCCAGGCCCAGCCCGCCGGTCCCGGGTTTCCCTTAGAAGCCCCGTCGCACGCGGCCACCACTCGTTCACGCATGGCCCCGATCATGCCACGGCCGGGCGGGGTGCCCGGCCGTGGTCCGGGATCAGCCCAGGTCAGACGTCCGTGGTCGGCGGCATCTCACCCTCGGTGGTCGTGACGTCGATCACCGAGAAGTTGGCGCCCTGCGGGTCGCTGAGCGCCGCGAACCGGCCGAAGGGGCTGGTCATCGGCCCGAAGCGGAGCACCGCGCCGAGCTTCACCGCCTTGGCGACGGCCTCGTCGCAGTCGGCGACGGTGAAGTACACGTTGACGTACGAGGGCACCTCGGGCGGGAAGTCGTCGGTCATCCGCATCCGGCCGAGCACGGGCTGCTCACGGAGGCTGAACGTGCGGAAGTCGACGTTGTCGTCCTCGATCTGCCGGACCGTGTACGGGAAGACCGCCGCGAAGAAGGGGTCGGCCTTCTCGGGCTCGCGGGTGAAGACCTCCGCCCAGCAGTAGGCGCCCGGCACGGCCGTGGCCTCGAAGCCCTCGTGGACGCCGCCCTGCCAGATCCCGAACACCGCGCCGCTGGGCTCCCGGGCCAGGCACATCGTGCCGAAGTCGCCGACCTGCATCGGCTCCATCAGCACCTCGCCGCCGTTCTCCCGGATCCGCGCGGCGGCGGCCGCCGCGTCCGGCGAGGCGAAGTAGAGGCACCACTGCGACTGCCCCTCCTGCCCGGGCATGGGCGGTACGACGGCGGCGACGGCCTTGCCGTTCGCGTAGGCCTGGGTGTAATTGCCGTATTCCGAGGACGACTCGCCGAAGGTCCAGCCGAGGACCTCGCCGTAGAAACTCTTGGCCCCCTCCAGATCGCCGAACATCGCGTCGGCCCAACAGGGGGTTCCTTCAGGTTGTACCGCCATCGCCGCGGCCCTTCCGATCGTGCGGATTCTCCCGCTTCCTCACGCTAGCCACCAGGCGGTCCGCCCGCGCGCCGAACGCCGGACTCCGGCGGACACTGGGAAGGGAGTCGGCGGCCTTCGGCGGACGGGGCGCGGTATGGCGGACGTGATGCGGGCATGGTCGGTGGAGCGGCCCGGGCCGGTCGAGGCGGATCCGCTGCGGCTGGTGGAGCGGCCGGTGCCGGTGCCCGGGGCGGACGAGCTGCTGGTGCGGGTGCGGGCCTGCGGGGTGTGCCGGACCGACCTGCATGTCACCGAGGGGGATCTGCCGGTGCACCGGGCCGGGGTGACGCCGGGGCACGAGGTGGTCGGCACGGTCGCGGGGACGGGCGCCGAGGCGGCGGACTTCGCGGTCGGCGACCGGGTGGGGGTGGCCTGGCTGCGGCGCACCGACGGGACGTGCGCGTACTGCCTGCGGGGCGCCGAGAACCTGTGCCCGCACTCGGAGTACACCGGCTGGGACGCGGACGGCGGTTACGCGGAGTACACGACCGTGCCGGCCGCCTTCGCCTACCGGCTGCCCGGCGCCCTCGACGACGTCGCGCTCGCGCCGCTGCTGTGCGCCGGGATCATCGGCTACCGCGCGCTGCGCCGGGCCTCGCTCCCGCCGGGCGGGCGGCTCGGCCTGTACGGCTTCGGCGGCAGCGCCCACCTGTGCGCACAGGTGGCGCTCGCGCAGGGCGCGCGGGTGCATGTGCTGACCCGGGGTGCCGAGGCGCGGCGGCTGGCCCTGGAGCTGGGCGCGGCCTCGGCGCGGGACGCCTACGAGGCGCCGCCCGAGCCGCTCGACAGCGCGATCCTGTTCGCGCCGGTCGGCGACCTGGTGCCGGTCGCGCTGCGCGCCCTGGACCGGGGCGGGGTGCTGGCGGTCGCGGGCATCCACCTCAGCGACGTACCGCCGCTGACCTACGAACGCGAGCTGTTCTACGAGCGGGAACTGCGCAGCGTCACCTCCAACACCCGCGCCGACGGGCGGGAGTTCCTCGCGCTCGCCGAGCGGCACGGCGTGCACGCGACCACCCACACCTACCCGCTGTCGGAGGCCCCACGGGCGCTGCGGGACCTCAAGGCCGGGCGCTTCGACGGGGCCGCGGTGCTGGTGAACGACCTCTCCTGAGCCCAACCCCCATGCGGCCCGGGCACGAGAGCGGGCGACCGGCGCACGATCGGGAAACGCAACCCTTTCCACCCCGTACACCAGGTTTGCGCAACTAAGGCATGCAACCGCCCCTTTCGCGCCGTACCCGTAGATCACCAAGGCTGTTTGGCTTGTCCGTGCGCACCACCACCTCGCACACCACCGACCCTTCGGGTCACCGTTGTTCACCGCTCTGCTGGAGGGAATGTGTCCACACCGGACAGCGTCATCGGCTCCGCCGTCGACGAGCCCGAGCCGGATCCGACCGCAGACGGGCAGCTCACCAGCCTGAGCACCCGGGCGGCACGCCAGCTCGCCACGACCACCAAGTCCGAACCGCAGATGCAGGCCATCACCTCCCGGTGGCTGCTGAAGACACTGCCGTGGGTGGACGTCAAGGGCGGCACCTACCGGGTCAACCGGCGCCTCCAACTGCGCACCGGGCGGGGCCGGGTGAGCTTCGAGCACAACGGCGGGGACGACATCCGGGTCATCCCGCAGACCCTCACCGAACTGCCCATCCTGCGCGGTTACGACGACCTGGAGGCGCTGACCCAGCTCGCCGACCGCTTCCAGCCCCGCGAGGTGCGCGCCGGGCAGGTGCTGTTCGAGGCGGGGCAGCCGGTCACCGAGACCTATCTGGTGGTGCACGGCCGGTTCATCCGGTACGCGGCCGGCAAGTACGGCGAGGAGGAGGTCGTCGGGGTCGTCACCGACGGCGACCAGATGGGCGACGAGGCGGTCGGCCAGACCGATCCGCTCTGGCTCACCTCGGTCCGGGCGGAGACCGCGGGCGTGGTGCTCGCGCTGCCCTGGACGGTCGCCGAGGAGATCATGGACCGGGTGCCGTCGCTCGGTGCTCATCTGCAGGCCTATGTCGACCGGCAGCGGCTGCCGATGAACCGCAAGGGCGAGGCCGAGGTGCCGGTGCAGGCCGGCCACACCGGCGAGCCGACCCTGCAGGGCGGCTTCGTGGACTACGACCTCGCGCCGCGCGAGTACGAGTTGTCGCTCACCCAGACCGTGCTGCGGGTGCACTCCCGGGTCGCCGACCTCTACAACCACCCGATGGACCAGACCCAGCAGCAGCTGCGCCTCACGGTCGAGGAGATCCGCGAGCGCCAGGAGTGGGAGCTGGTCAACAACCGGGAGTTCGGGCTCCTGCACAACATCGACTACGGGCAGCGGATCAGCTCCTTCACCGGTCCGCCGACCCCGGACGACATGGACGAGCTGATCTCCATGCGCCGCAAGACCAAGGTGATCCTGGCCCACCCCAAGGCGATCGCGGCCTTCTTCCGGCAGTGCAACCGGCGCGGCCTGGTGCCTCCGTCCACCAATGTCGACGGGCACGAGATCCCGGCCTGGCGCGGGGTCCCGATCTACCCGTGCAGCAAGATCCCGATCAGCGACGACCACACCACCAGCATCATCGCGCTGCGCACCGGCGAGGCCGACCAGGGGGTCATCGGCCTCTACCAGACCGGCATCCCCGAGGAGTTCCAGCCCGGCCTGAACGTCCGCTTCATGGGCGTCAACGAGCAGGCCGTCATCAACTACCTGGTCACCGCCTACTACTCGCTCGCCGTCCTGGTCCCCGACGCGGCCGGGATCCTGGAGAACGTCCAGCTCGGCCGCACCGCCGACTGACGGCCTGGAGCACATCCATGAGCACAACCACCACCTCCTACGCCCTGCCGGGGCCGCCGAACATCGCGGAGCGGCTGCGCCCGGCCAAGCGCACCGGGGCGGTCCCCGGACTGCACTACCGCCCTGCCGTGCCCGCCGACCCGGAGAAGGCCGCCGAGCTCGACCGCCGCCTGGAGGCCTGGGCCCGCGAGCTGGACCTGTTCCCCGCGGCCTGGAAGGGGGACTTCTCCGGCTTCCAGTTCGGCCGGGCCGTCGCCCTCCAGCATCCGGGCGGCCTCGACCTGGACCGGCTCACCGTCGCCGGGAAGCTGCTGCTCGCCGAGAACATCGTGGACTCCTGCTACTGCGAGGAGGACGAGGGTCGGGGCGGGTCCCGGCGGGGTCTCGGCGGCCCGCTGATCATCGCCCAGTCGGCGCTCGACCCCTACCACGGCATCCCGGAGCTGGAGGAGGAGTGGCGCGAGGGCATCCAGGCGGACGGCCCGCTGCGCTCGTACCACCACGCCCTCGCGGACTACGCGGCCTTCGCCACGCCCAGCCAGACAGCCCGGTTCGTGCACGACTTGGCCCGGCTGCACATGGGCTACCTCGGCGAGGCCGCCTGGATGGAGACCGGGTACGTGCCGCGGGTCTGGGAGTACCTGGTGATGCGGCAGTTCAACAACTTCCGGCCCTGCCTGTCGATCGTGGACGCGGTGGACGGCTACGAGCTGCCCGAACAGCTCTACGCCCGCCCGGAGATCCAGCGGATCACGGCCCTGGCCTGCAACGCCACCACGGTCATGAACGACCTGTACTCCTTCACCAAGGAGCTGGCGAGCGACCCGGACCACCTGAACCTGCCGCAGGTGGTGGCCGCCAACGACCGGCGCGGGCTCAAGGCGGCCTATCTGAAGTCGGTCGGCATCCACAACCGGATCATGGAGGCCTTCGAGGAGGAGTCGGCCGCCCTGGCCGCCGGCTCGCCGCTGATCGCGCGCTACGCCGAGGGGCTGGCCGCCTGGGTCGCCGGCAACCACGAATGGCACGCCACCAACACCAACCGCTACCACCTGCCCGACTACTGGTAGCCACCGAGCCATCCGAAACACCGGATCACCGAAACACCGTCAGAGACACTTCGAGGAGAACCTGTTGACGACCGCCCCTGTCGCTCGGAAGACCACCACGTCAGCCCCGGTGCCGACCCAGTCCAGGTACCAGAACAGCGTCGCGGAGTACTGGAACGCCGAGGAGAACCCGGTCAACCTCGAACTCGGAAAGATCGACGACCTGTACCACCACCACTACGGCATCGGTGAGGCCGACTGGTCGGTGCTCGACGAGCCCGACCCGGCGCTGCGCAAGGAGCGCGTCACCGGTGAGCTGCACCGCCTGGAGCACGCCCAGGCCGAGCTGCTCGCCTCCCACCTCGGCGCCCTCACCCCGGCCGACCGGGTCTTCGACGCGGGCTGCGGCCGCGGCGGCGGCAGCATCGTGGCGAACCTGCGCTACGGCTGCCACTCCGACGGGGTGACCATCTCCGCCAAGCAGGCCGACTTCGCCAACGAGATGGCCCGCAAGCGGGAGGTCGGCGACAAGGTCCGCTACCACCACCGGAACATGCTGGACACCGGCTTCGAGACGGGCGCGTACGCGGCCTCGTGGAACAACGAGTCCACGATGTACGTCGAGTTGGAGCTGCTCTTCGCCGAGCACGCCCGGCTGCTGCGCCGCGGCGGCCGCTATGTGACGATCACCGGCTGCTACAACAACGCCTACGGGCAGGCGTCCCGCGAGGTGTCCCTGATCAACGCGCACTACATCTGCGACATCCACCCGCGCTCGGAGTACTTCCGGGCGATGGCCGCCAACCGGCTGGTGCCGGTCCACGTGGAGGACCTCACCGCCGCGACGATCCCGTACTGGGAACTGCGCAAGCAGGCCGACCACCTGGTGACGGGGATCGAGGACGCGTTCCTCACCGCGTACAAGAACGGCAGCTTCCAGTACCTGCTGATCGTGGCCGACCGGGTCTGACCCGGGGGCGTGCCCACGAGGGGGCGGTGTCCGCGGACACCGCCCCCGTCCCCGTGTCCGTACGGCTCACTCCCCCGCGTACGCCTTCCGCAGCGCGGCGATGTCGAGCTTGCCCATGCCGTACATGGCCCGGGTGGTGCGCGCGGCCCTCTCCGGGTCGGCGTCGCCGATCATCTCGATCAGCCCGTCCGGGATCACCTGCCAGGACACGCCGTACCTGTCCTTGAGCCAGCCGCAGGGACCGGGTTCGCCGCCGTTCTCGGTGAGCTTGGCCCAGTAGTGGTCGACCTCCTCCTGCCCGGCGCAGTAGATCTGGAAGGAGATCGCCTCGGTGAACTTGAACTGCGGGCCGCCGTTGATGGCCACGAACTTCTGCCCGTTGGCCGTGAAGTCGACGGCCAGCACGGACCCCGCCTCCCCCGGCCCGGCCTCGTTGTACCGGCCGACCTTCCCGATGCTGGAGTTCTTGAAGATCGACACGTAGTAGTGGGCGGCCTCCTCGGCCTGCCCGTCGAACCAGAGACACGTGGTGAATCCGTCGGTGGTCATGGATACCTCCCGGGAGCGGCGAACGCGGTCATGTGTACCGACCCCCGCCTGCCAGGAAACTAATCGCTGGCCCCGCAGGACGGGCATCGGCATGCTGCCCTGCGTGGACGCACTGGAATTCAGGGTGAACGAACCGAAGCTGCGGGACATCTTCGACCAGGACGCCGAACTGTACGAGCGGGCCCGGCCCCGCTACCCCGCCTCGCTGGTCGAGGAGCTGGTCCGGGTCGCGGGGGCCGGGCCGGGCGTCCGGGTGCTGGAGATCGCCGCGGGCACCGGCAAGCTCACCGTCGATCTGGCCGGCTCCGGCTGTTCGATCACCGCAGTGGAGATCGGCCCGAACATGGCCGCCGTGGCCCGTCGGCAACTGGCGGCGTTCCCCGGGGTGGAGGTGGTGGTCGCGGCCTTCGAACAGTGGGAGCTGCCGCCGGAGCCGTTCGACGCGGTGGTCTGCGCGACCGCCTTCCACTGGCTCGACCCGGCGGTCCGGATGCCCAGGGCGGCCCGGGCGCTGCGCCCCGGCGGGCTGCTCGGCGTCGTCGCCACCCACCATGTGGCGGGCGGCACCGAGGACTTCTTCGCCGAGGTCCAGGAGTGCTACGAGCGCTGGGATCCGGCCACCCCGCCGGGTCTTCGCCCGACCCGCGAGTCCGATCTCGCGACCGACACGACCGAGTTCACCGGCTCCCCGCACTTCACCGGCGTCGCCGTGCACGGCCATCCCCAGGAGATCACCTACACCACCGACCGGTACATCGACCTGCTGCTCACCTACTCCAACCACCGTGCGCTCCCGGAGGCCGCCCGGAACGGGCTGCTCGCGGACATCCGCGAGCTGATCGACTCCCGGTACGACGGTGTCGTCACCAAGCGGTACTGGCACGAGCTGATCACGGCGGTGCGCGTCGGAACGTAGGCCCCTCGTAGGCCCCTCGTAGGCCCCTCGTCCTCCTCGCCCCCTCCCCCACGGACCGTCACCGGCTTTTTTCGGCCACGCCCGGAGACAGGGCGCATGCGTCGCGTCACCCCGGGTACCCGAGCGTCAAGGCACGCATGAGTCGTCCGGCTCCGGGTACCCGGGTCTGGGCGACACCCGGACAGGGCCGGGACGCCACCGGCCGAAGAGGCAGCCGCCGCAACGTGAGTGACCTGGGAGAGGTAATGAACACCGCCGGGATCCGGTCGGAAGCAGTGAACACCGCTCACCCCGTCGAAGCGTGGACGCCGGAGGGGGCACTGCCAGGAATCGAGGACCCGAGGACCGTCGCCCCGCGCGACGCACGTCAGTTGTCCCGTCAGTTCTTCCAGCGGCTCGGTGAGCTGGAGGAGGGCACCCCCGAGTACCAGTACGCCCGCAACACGCTCATCGAGATGAACATGTCGCTGGTGCGGTTCGCGGCCGGACGGTTCCGCAACCGCGGCGACGACATGGAGGACATCGTCCAGACCGGGATGATCGGCCTGATCAAGGCCATCGACCGGTTCGAGCTGTCGCGCGAGGTCGAGTTCACCTCCTTCGCGCTGCCGTACATCGTGGGCGAGATCAAGCGGTTCTTCCGTGACACCACCTGGGCGGTGCACGTACCGCGCCGGCTCCAGGAGCTGCGTGTGGAGCTGGCCAAGGCGCGCGAGGAGCTCTCCAGCCGCCTGGACCGGGAACCGACCGTCGCCGAGCTCGCCACGCTCATGAACCTGTCCGAGGACGAGGTGGTCGAGGGCCAGCTGGCCTCCAACGGCTACAACTCCTCCTCCCTGGACGCCGCGCTGACCGGGGACGGCCCGGAGGACGGCGAGGCGGTGCTGGCCGACTTCATCGGTGTCGAGGAGGACGGGCTGCGGCTCGTCGAGGACTTCCAGTCGCTGGCCCCGCTCATGGCCGAGCTGAGCGAACGGGACCGGGAGATCATCCATCTGCGGTTCGTGGAGGAGGCCACGCAGGCGGAGATCGGCGAGCGGCTCGGCTGCTCCCAGATGCATGTCTCCCGCCTGATCAAGCGGATCATCACGCGGCTGCGCCAGGGGATGCTGGGCGAACTCGGCTGCGCCTGACGGCGGGATCCCGGGCGCCGCCCCGCCGCACCCGCGTGCGGGTCGGCGCCCGCGGTGCCTCGCCCGGCGCCCGCTGCTC
>NZ_JBHXMA010000050.1:0-82838 GCF_042721035.1 Streptomyces sp. NPDC058464 | reverse complement strand
GATGTATGGGAGTCTTTACCTGTGGTGTTTCCATGATCCTGCGTTTCGGTGGTCGCGGTACCGTCATCCCCTCGTCCACCGGCGTAAGCGGTCTGCGAGACGAAGACCGAAACCCAGGCGATTGAGAGGATCGCCGCACCTCTAGCCAACTTCCCTACGGCTGGCATGCCTTGTCCCCCCGATTCGACACAATGTCAGTGGTCTGCCAAACACCCTTGGAGTTCTTCGTGAGCTTGGTGTGATACAGCACGTAACTGTCTGCGGTTGTCGGCGTGTTCTTGACCTTGCCGGTCTTCTTGTTCTTCAGGAACGACTTGCTCTCGTCGGAACAGTAAGTGACGTATGCATCCTTGGCTCCGGACAGCGTCACCTTGCGGTCGAAGTACCGGGTCTTGCCAATCCACGTGTCGCCCTTGTCGATGTACCCCTGTACATAGGTGATCGCCGCACCAAGGGCCTTGTCCGCGTTATAGAAGGCGAGGGCCTTCGTGCTGGTGCTCCCCTGGAAGATCCCCTCATCCATGGAATTCACGCTCAGGGCACTGTCCGCAAGGACCGCATCCTTCGTGGCATCACCGGTCTTCTGATCCTCGAAAACATTCGAGGCGGAAGCGGGGAAGGTGATCTTCGGACGCCCCGAGGAGTCGGCCGCCGAAGCCGACGCACTCGGCGAAGCCGAAGTCGAAGCCCCCGTGTCCGCCCCCGCGATCTTGTCGTTCGAGTCGGACTTGTCTCCGTCTCCTCCGCCGCACCCGGCAAGCAGCAGTGCGGCCGTCACACCGGCGGTGGCTGTCGTGAGCAGGCGGGAACGGCGGGTCACGGTGGGCTCCTGGTGGGGCGGTTGGGGTCTGCGAAGCAGCGAATACGGTATCGGGGTCGATCCGGAATGCACCAGAGCGATTTGCTGCACCCGAGTCGCACGAAACGTGCACGGCACATCATAGTCGGGCAACTCAACGCCCCCGCCTCGGCTTTGGTGCCGTCCCGTGACATCGCCGCGACCCTCACTTGGCCTCCGCAAAGGGCTGCTGGCCGGGGCAGGCCCCCCTGGGGTGGAATGGTCCACACACTCTGAAGACACAGGTGACTCCAGCCGACCGAACACAGACCGGCCTTCACCTCAGACTCACGGGACCTGTAACTTCACGTGTGCACAGGTTTGTTGACGGGGCGTACGCGACGGGGGTTGCGGGACATGGCGGGGTATCGACCGGCGGACTGGCATCCACTCGACCTCGACCGGGACCCCACCCCCGGCGACCCGCAGCGCGTCCGCACCCTCGCCGCGCAGCTGCATGCCTTCGCCGACGACGTCTCCGACGCACTGCGTCTGGTCAAGGGCATGGCCGGCGAGGACACCCTCCTGCAGTGGGCGGGCAAGTCGGCGGAGGTGTTCAAGGAGCAGTTCAAGGACGTCCCGAAGAACCTGAAGAAGCTGAAGAAGTCCTACGAGCTGTGCGGCGACGCGCTCGCCGACTACTGGCCCAAGCTGGAGCGGGCGCAGTCGCTCGCGGACAAGGCCCTCGCCAAGGCGAAGGAGGCCCAGTCCGACCTGTCCTCCGCCAAGTCCCGTCTCTCCTCGGCCGATTCGTGGGTCACCCGCGCCGGCAAGGAAGCCGACAAGTACAAGGACGACCCCACCGGCAGCAAGTCCAGCGCCGACAAGCCCGATGAGGCCAAGGTCCGCGCCGCCACCCGGGACGTGCAGAGCGCCAAGTCCGCGCACACCAAGGCCCAGTCGGACGTCACCACCGCCCAGAGCGCCCTCGATGCCGCGAAGAAGATGGCCGAGGACGCGCGGAAGATGCGCGACGACGCGGCGGGTGAGGCGAAGCGGAAGATCGACGAGGCGTCCGATGCCGGGATTCCGAACCGGCACTGGTGGCAGGACGTGGGGCACTGGTTCGAGGACAACTGGGACACCATCGTCACGGTCTGCAAGGTCGTCGTCGCGGTCGTCGGGATCATCGCGATGATCATCGGCGGGCCGATCCTCGGCGCGATCGTGCTGGTCGCGGCGCTCGTGGTGCTCGCGGACACGCTCTACAAATACTCCCAAGGGCAAGCCTCGTTGTGGGATGTGGGGTTCGCGGCGCTGGACTGCATACCCGGTGGCAAGGGCATCACCAGCCTCGGCAAACTCGCCAAGGGCCTGAAGGAGATGAAGAACCTCCGCGGCGGCATGAAGGCCATGAGCCTCGCCGTCCGAGGGTTGGGGAAGAACGCACGGGGGATGCTGGCCGAGGGCGCCGAAGGGGCCTTCAACCGGCTCAAGAGCGTCGTGCGTTCCAAGGGCAGCGATCCCGTCGACATGGCCACGGGCGCGATGTACCTCGCGCAGAGCGACATCGAACTGCCCGGCCTGCTCCCCCTGGCCTTCACCCGCCGTGTCGCCTCCGACTACCGCTGTGGCTGGTGGTTCGGCCCGACCTGGGCCTCGACTCTCGACGAGCGCCTGGAAGTGGACGAGCGGGGCGTCGTCCATGTCACCGAGGACGGCCTGCTGCTCGCCTATCCCCACCCCACCGCACCCCACACCCCGGTCATGCCGGAGGCCGGCCCCCGCCGCCCGCTGACCCGCCACGACGACGGCGGTTATCGCATCATCGACCCCCTCACCGGCCACACCCGCCACTTCGCCTGCCCTGCCACCGACGGCACCGCCCTGCTCACCCGCATCACCGACCGCAACCTGCACACCATCGACTTCGACCACGACGAGCACGGCGTTCCCCTGGCCATCCGCCACTCCGGCGGCTACCACCTCAAGCTGACCGTAGACGAAGGCCGGGTCACCGCCCTCGCCCTGGCCGGCGCCGCCGACAGCACCGACGTCGTCGTCAAGCGCTACGTCTACACCGACGGCAACCTCACCGAGACCGTCAACTCCTCCGGCCTGCCACTGCGCTTCACCTACGACGACCGGCTGCGTGTCACCTCCTGGGAGGACACCAACCACAGCCGGTACCACTACACCTATGACGAGCGCGACCGCTGTCTCAGCGAGGGCGGCGAGGCCGGTCACATCTCGATCCGTCTCTCCTACGACGGCGTCGACTCCGCCTGGCCCGACTGCCGGGTCACCACCGTCACCACGGCGGCGGGCGCCGTCTCCCGCTTCGTCGTCGACGACCACTGCCTGGTCGTCGCCGAGACGGATCCGCTGGGCGGTACGGTCACCACCGCCTACGACGCCCACCAGCACGTCATCGAAACGACGGATCCGCTCGGGAACCGCACGTTCTTCGCGAACAACCAGGCGGGGCAGCCGATCGAGGTGACCCGGCCGGACGGTTCGGTCGTCCGGATCGCCTACGACGAGCTGCACCGCCCCACGACACTGGCCATGCCCGACGGCTCCACCTGGCTGTACAGCAACGACGAGCGAGGAAACGTCACCGCCGTCACCGATCCCACGGGCTCGACCACGTGTTTCCGCCGCGCCCGGGACGGCGGTGTGGTCGAGGCCCGGGACGCGGCCGGTCGGATCTCCACGTACACGAACAACCCGGCCGGCCTCCCGCTGGTGGTGACGGACGGTCTCGGCAACACGACCCGGTACGCGTACGACGCCTTCGGGCTGACCGTGGCGGTGACGGACCCACTCGGCCACGAGACCCGCCTGGCACGGAACGTCGAGGGCCTGCCCGTCCGCCGTACCGGCCCGGACGGCTCGCACGAGACCTGGGAGTACGACGGCGAAGGCAACTGTGTCCGCCATGTCGACGCCGCCGGCCAGGTGACCACCTTCGAGTACACGCACTTCGACCGGCTCAGCGCCCGTACCGGCCCGGGAGGTGAGCGTCTTGTCTTCGCGCACGACGCCGACCTCCGTCTCACGCAGGTGACAAACCCGCAGGGGCTGGTCTGGCACTACACCTACGACGCCGCCGGGCGGCTCCTCACCGAGTCCGATTTCGACGGCCGCACCACGCGCTACACCTACGACGCGGCCGGCCGCATGACCAGCAGGACCAACGCGTCGGGTCAGAGCATCCGTTACCGGCGGGACGCGCTGGGGCAGATCACGTCGAAGGACGTGGACGGCGCGACCACCGTCTTCGCGTATACGGCGAACGGCTCACTGACCGAGGCCGTCGGACCGGACAGCACACTGCGCGTGGAACTCGACGCGGCCGGCCGGCGGATCCGGGAGACCGTGGACGGCCGGACCATCGGCTTCGGCTACGACGCCGCGGGCAACCGCACCCAGCGCACCACTCCATCGGGCGCGCACACCGACTGGGCGTACGACGTCGCCGGGCGCGCCATGCGGCTGGCGGCCCACGGACACACCACCGGCCACGGGCACACCGTCGACTTCGTGCGTGACGCGGCGGACCGCGAAACCGACCGGCACTTCGACGGCGCATTCACTCTCACCCGTGCCTACGACAACCTCGACCGCCTGGTACTTCAGCGCGGCACGACCGCCGGAGACCGGCGGGTCACGGAGCGGTCCTACGCCTACCGCGCGGACGGTTACCTCACGGGCGTCCAGGATGCCCGCACCGGCGGTCGGCGCTTCGACCTCGACGCCCGGGGACGCGTCACGGCGGTCCACGCGACGGACTGGAACGAACGCTACGGCTACGACTTGGCCGGCAACCAGACGGAGGCCGAGTGGCCCGCGAGCCACCCAGGCCATGAGGCCACCGGGTCGCGGGAGTACACGGGAACCCGGCTGACCCGAGCCGGCGGTGTCCACTACGAGTACGACGCCCAGGGACGGGTGATCGTGCGCCGTAAGACCCGGCTCTCCCGCAAGCCCGACGTCTGGCGGTACGAGTGGAGCGCCGAGGATCTGCTCACCGCCGTCACCACACCCGACGGCAGCCGTTGGCGCTACACCTACGACCCCCTGGGCAGAAGAACCGCGAAGCTCCGTCTGGACGCCGACGGGGAGACCGTCCTGGAGCGGACCGTCTTCACCTGGGATGGCAACACACTCTGCGAACAGACCACCGAGCAGCGCCACACGGATGTACACACCACCCTGACCTGGAACCACGACGGGTTCACCCCGCTCAGCCAGAGCGAACGGGTCTGGGCTGCCACCGCCCCCCAGGACACCATCGACGAGCGCTTCTTCGCCATCGTCACCGATGTCGTCGGCACCCCGACTGAGCTGATCTCACCGGACGGGGAGATCCACTGGCACACGCGGACCACTCTGTGGGGAACCACCGCCTGGAACCAGGACGCGACCGCGTACACCCCGCTGCGCTTCCCGGGCCAGTACCACGACCCGGAGACCGGGCTCCACTACAACCACCACCGGCACTACGACCCCGAGACCGCCCGTTACGCCAGCCCCGACCCGCTCGGTCTGCTCCCCGCGCCGAACCCCGTCGCCTACGTCCACAACCCACACACCTGGTCCGACCCGCTGGGCCTCGCACCCCTGTGCCATCTGCACGGCGGCGACACCGGCAGTCCCGGTGGTCTGGGCGTCCTTCCCGGTCCCGCGCCGCAGAAGGCGGCGGACATGCTGGACAAGGTCAACGCCCGCCCCGGAGGAATCGGAAAGGTCGACGGCTACCATGGCAACGCGAACTGGGGTAACAACATGTCCGCTCTGCCCGGCGGCAAATACAAGGAATGGGACGTCAACGCGAAGGTCGACCTCCCCCACTGCAGCGCCCCGGGGTGCGGCAAGGAGATCAGAGGCCCCGAGCGCCTGCTGACCCCGAAGGACGGCCCCGGGCCCGCTTATTACACGCCGGACCACTACGGCACTTTCTACTACGTCGGCGAATTCACAGGGTGACCCAGCAATGACGACTTTCGACCTCACACACACCTCGGAACCCTGGGTCGTCGCTGTCCCCGAAGGTACGCCGGAGGTCCGGCGGCAGCTGTCGGAGCTGGCGGCGAACGGCGGCGTTGTCCACCACTTCAACGCCGGCGAGCTGACGACCGCGCAGGGCGTCTTCCGCACCTTCGCGGAAGTCCTGCGCTTCCCTGGCTACTTCGGACAGAACTGGGACGCACTGGTCGACTGTCTGGACGACCTGTGCGGGGAGGTCACCGGTGGAGTGGGGATCGTGGGGGTCATCCGTAACGCCGACATCCTGCTGGAGACGGAACACCTGCCGTTGTTCGTCTCGGTTCTCTGCCAGGGCGCCGACCGTGCCAACTCGGCTGTGGACCTCGACGGTGACCCCCTGGACCGCCCCGCCATCGCCGAACACTTCGTCCTTGAATTCGGCGAGTTCGACCGGGCACGGATCTCAGCCCGTATCGAGCAGCCCGACCTGACCGTCACCGTCGAGGACGGATTCGTCGGATTCGCCCTCGACCCCGACGAGTGGCACTGACATCCCTCCGCCGCTTGGACCAGCCCGGAAGGCGGAACGGCACACATGTCTGCTGAATCGGCTGGGGCGGTGGCCGACCGCGCCCTCCTGGAACGAGTGGACGCCCTCGTCACCGGCGGATACATCGACGCCGAGCGGGCCGAGGAGACCGCGGCCGCGGTGCCCGCGGCACGGCAGCGTGTCCTCGACTGGCTTCGGATCACGTCCACCGAAGGGGACTGGCGGCGCTTCGAGCGACTCGCGGGGCTGGCCCTGCACCTGCACCCCGAAGGGCTCGGGCCGATCCTGGCGACGGTGCTGGCCGCGCGGCCCGCGGGTCCCGCAGGTGTGAACACGGAGGACCTGGTCGACCTGCTCGGAGAGCTGCGCGCCCCGGAGGGAGTCGCAGCGGTCGCCGCCCTGGTACGGGAACGGAAGTCGACCGACGGTCCTTACTTCACCTTCTGCGTCAAGGCCCTCCAGACGCTGGGCGAGATCGGCACCCCCGAAGCCGTCGGCTTCCTGCGCGGCATCGCCACCGGCGATCCGACGGCCTGGCCGGACCCCCTGCGCTGGCACGCCGCGGAGGAACTGGGAATCGAGGACAAGCTCGGCTTCGACGAGGACCGGATGCTGGGCGGATCGTGACCGAAGAGCATCCGCCGGGTGGGGAGACGAACGCTGGGACGAGAACGCAGTCTTCGTCGCGATGGCGCGGGGGGGGGCCGCTGCTTCTCAGGCCGCCCGTCGGCGAGCCCGGCCCCGGCGAGCCCCGTTCGGCCACAGCCGCGCCCGGCGCCCCGCCGCCACGTCCTCCACCCACCCGAACGCCACCACCGCCACCGCGATCAGCGGCCACACCACCACGAACATCCAGAAGCCGTACGTCGAATCCAGCAGCCCCGACGCCCGGTCCGACTCCATGAACGGCAGGTTGTACGCCCGGTCGATGATCGGGACCGTTGCCATGATCAGCAGGTTGTGCCAGAGGTAGATGGTCACCGCGCGGTTGTTGGAGAGGGTGATCCAGCTGTCCCAGCGGCGTAGGCCGCCTGGTAGCTCCCGCCAGGACGGGGAGTACTGGAGCAGCAGCACGACCGCCCCGAACGACCAGCACGCCTGCGCCAGCGGGATGTCGTTCAGGTCCCAGCCGTCGGGGCCCTGGTGGCCCGACGCCCACCACAGGCCCACCGCCATCACCAGGCAGGACAGCGAGACCGCCGCGTAACGCGGGACGCGTGCCAGTGCGCCCTCGTGGTGGGCGAAGCCCAGGATCCAGCAGCCGCCGTACACAGCGAAGTCCGTCACCGCGTTGCCCGTTTCGCCGGGGATCCTCACCAACCCCGTGGCCAGCACGGCCGTCAGCGCCAGGGGGGCGAGAGTCGTCGGCAGGGGCCATCTGCGGAATGCCCGCAACAGCAAGGGCGAAAGGAGCACGAACCACAGGTACGCCCGCAGGTACCAGAGCGGGCCCGCCGCCTGTTCCGCCCAGGTGTCGTCCAGCAGGCCCGACGCCGAGCCGAGGTGTTCGGGGTACGGCGGGGCGCCGATCGGGAGGACGTAGAAGGCGAGTCGGGACCAGCCGCTCCAACCACCGCCCACGTCCGGGTCCTTCAGCGGATGCCAGCCCGCCGTCAGCATCATCGTCAGCAGGACCGCGCCGAACAGCCAGAGGGGTGGGAGGAGACGGCGGAGCCGGGACCGGATCACGCTCCCCGCGGGGCGGTTCAGGCTGCGGGCCATCAGGGAGCCCGCCAGCGCGAACATCACGCCCATGGAGGGGAAGAGGACGGTGAGCCACGGCCAGCCGAAGAGGTGGTAGATCACCACGCGGAGCAGGGCCAGGGAGCGGAGGAGGTCCAGGTAGCGGTCCCGCCCGCCACCGGTTCCGGTCCTGCCCGGTGCGACCGGGGTCGCCTCTGCCTGTGTCATGCCGCCTGCCTCTCCTCGGCCGTGCCCGGCGCCGCCCCCACCACTCCCGTGCGCCGCAGCTTCTGCCAGCGCAGGCGGCCGCCGGTCAACGCCGTGATCCAGGACTGGAGGAGTACGACGTACATGAGCTGGCGGTAGAGGATCTGCTGGAGCGGGAGCGAGACGAGGTGGGTCATGCGTTCGCGGTCGAGGTGGAAGGCGTAGGCCGCGCAGGCCGCCTGGACCGCCAGGACCCCCAGCCAGGCGCCGATCGTCTTCTGCGTCGGGCCGAAGACGATGCCGTAGAGGAGGAACGCGTCGATCAGCGGGGCGAGGAGCGGGGCCACCACCATGAACAACGACACCAGGGGGAGGCCCACTCTGCCGAAGCGGCCGGACGGGCCGCGGTCCAGGAGCGCGCCCCGGTGTTTCCAGATCGCCTGCATCGTGCCGTACGACCAGCGGTAGCGCTGGGACCAGAGCTGGGAGACCGACTCCGGGGCCTCCGTCCAGGCCCGGGCCCGTTCCGCGTAGACCACCCGCCAGCCGTCGCGGTGGATCGCCATCGTGATGTCGGTGTCCTCGGCGAGGGTGTCGTCGCTCATGCCGCCGACCCGTTCGAGGGCGGTACGGCGGAAGGCCCCGACCGCGCCGGGGATCGTCGGCATGCAGCCCAGCACGTCGTACATCCGGCGGTCCAGGTTGAAGCCCATCACGTACTCGATGTGCTGCCAGGCGCCGATCAGCGAATCCCGGTTGCCCACCTTGGCGTTGCCGGCGACCGCGCCGACGGCCGGGTCGCCGAACGGCTGGACCAGCTCCCGTACCGTGGCCGGTTCGAAGACCGTGTCGCCGTCCATCATCACGACGATGTCGTGACGGGCGTTGCGCAGGCCCCGGTTGAGGGCGGCCGGCTTGCCCGCGTTCTCCTGGCGGACCACCCGGACGCCCGGCAGGTCCAGGTTCTCCACGATCCGTGCCGTGCCGTCCGTCGAACCGTCGTCCACGACGACGATCTCGACGGGGTGTTCGCTCGCGGTCAGCGAACGGACCGTGTTCTCTATGCACTTGGCCTCGTTGTACGCGGGGACGAGGACCGAGACCGGTTCGGTCACCGGGCGGCGGCCCCAGCGGAAGCCCTTGCGGCGGACCCTGCGGGTGTGCAGGAACGACAGGCAGAGCATCAGGGCGAACCGGGCCAGCACCGACGCGCCGATCACCGCCAGGCCGACCACCAGCACGTCCGTGATGCCGTCCGCCGCCTGGACCAGCAGAATCCAGGCCCTGCCCTGCCAGAGGTCGGGGCCGGTGACCGGGGTGTGGGCGCTCGGCGCGCGCAGGGCCTCGGTGAGATTGTCGAAGCGGTAGCCACGCTTTTCCAGCTGGGGCAGGAGCCTGTCCAGGGCCTGGACGGTCTGGTGGCGGTCGCCGCCCGAGTCGTGCATCAGGACGATCGCGCCCTTGCCGCCGGCCGGGGTGGCGTTGCGGATGATCCGGTCGACGCCCGGCTTGCGCCAGTCCTCGCTGTCCCTGTCGTTGACGACGGTGATGTAGCCGCGACTGCCGATGTACTCGGTCACCGGCCAGGAGAGGTCGTCCATCGCGTCGGCGAAGGAGGAGTACGGCGGCCGGAAGAGGGACGTACGGATGCCGGCCGCGCCGGTGATCGCCAGCTGGGTCTGGGACAGCTCCCAGTCGATGCGCCTCTTCGACTGGTACGACAGGTCGGGGTGGCTGAAGGTGTGCACGCCCACCTCGTGGCCCTCGGCCACCATGCGCCGGACCAGCTGGGGATGGCGGGACGTCATGGTGCCGGTCACGAAGAAGACGGCGTGCGCGCGGTGCTTCTTCAGGACGTCCAGGACCTTCGGGGTCCAGGTCGGGTCGGGACCGTCGTCGAAGGTGAGGACCAGGTGGTGGTCCGGGATGCGGAGCGACGTCGTACGGCCGCCCCGGGTGTCGATGACCGGGCCGCCGTCCAGGATCTTCTCCGGGACCCTGTCGGAGGCGGCCTCGGGGCGGATGCGGTGGTCGGCGAGGATCTCGCTGTGCACGTAGCCGCGCAGCATCAGCATCGCCATCAGGGCGGCGAGGAGGAGGACGGGCAGCGTCAGGCGCATCGACAGGCGGCGGCGCCGGGAGGCGTCGGCGGCGGTCCCGCGGCGCCGGGTGCGCGAGGCCATCAGAGGACGGTGGCGGGGGCGAGGGCGTCGCCGGTCGTGGCGGTGCGCGGGGCCGCGCCCTCCGCGACCGGGCCGCCGGTCGGGGCGGCCGACTCGCTGGGCGAGGCCGGGGGCGGCGACGAGGCGGGTGAGGAGGGCGCGTCCGAGGAAGGTGTCGCCGCGGACGGCGAGGAGGACGCGGAAGACGACCCCGGCTTCGGCGAGGAGCCCGTCACCCCGGCGGACGACGACGGCCGCGCGGACGCCGACGCACTCGGCCGGGCGGTCCCCTTTCCGGCACCGGGCACCCGGGAGGAGGTGCTGGCCGACGGGGTCGTACCGCCGCTCACGACCGGGCCGGCCACCGAGGCGCCGCCGCCGTCCGAGGACCGCGGCGACCTCGCGGGCCGCGGCGAGTCGTCGACCTTGCCGGCCGGCTTGTCGGCGTTCTGCCCGGGCACCGGCAGCCAGGGCGCGTCGGAGCTTCCGGACAGCAGGGTGACGACGATGACGACCGCGTAGACCGCACAGACGAGGCCGACGGCCATCCCGAACCTGCGGAACCGGCGGCTGCGGCGCCCCGACGCGTCGACGAAGACGGGCACGGGGCCGGCGCCGGGTCCGGAGACGAGGCCGGGGCCGGGGACTTCGGAGGCACCGGAAGTGCCGGATGCGGCGGGTGCGGCGGATGTGCCGGATGCGCCGGAAACGCCATGCGCATCGGAGGCTTGGGACCTGCCGGGGCGTATCAGCCGGGTCCGCCCCAGCGGCTGTATTCGTACGGCACCGACGTCGTTCTGGACGGTCACCTCGTCGGGGTCGTGGACGGACCCCGGGGCCGGGCCGCGCAGGAACACCGGGATCGGCGGCTCGACGACGGCCCACGGGTCCCGTAAGGAGCCGGCCCGCAACACCTCGGTCCGGCCGGTCTCCCCGGTCGCCCCGGCGGACCCACTCGCTCCGGTCGCCCCGGCCGCTTCCCCGCCACGGCCGTCGCCACCGCCACCGCCGTCGCCACCGCCGTCGCCACGGCCGTCGCCACGGCCGTCGCCACCGCCGTCGCCGGCCGTCTCCGCCCCGTCGTCCCCCGTCACCGGCACATCCCTGGCATCCAGGGCCGCCTCCGGCATTTCGGGCTGGGCTTCTTCTCGCCAATTTTTCACGCGCTTGGATCCCCCCACGGGACTGTTCCGGGCGCGCTGACGAACCCGAGCACACGTCAACGGAACGGGCCCCCACCCGCTCCGAGCGCCCCCTTGTTACTCTCCGCGCCCGGGCCCATGAAGCTAGCGCACGGGGAAGACCCACGTTCCCGATGTGTCATTTGTGGTCGTCCATCACCTCTTGATCACTGGCCGGAATCCATCCGTCGGCCGGCCACTGAAGCCAGCCTTCCGCCCGCCCGATCTCGGCGGCGGCCCGGCGCAGCGCGTCGAGTCCCGGATGGACCAGCCCCTTTCGCCACACGAGCGACACGGGCGACAGCGGGACCGGGTCGACCAGGGGCCGCGACACGCTTCCAGGTATGGCCGGAAATCCCACTACCGCGAGGACGGGATACCGGTCCTTGGCCATGACCCGCTGGAACTCCTCCTCCCCGACGGCCAGCGGCAGCGGCGGCGCGACCGCGACACCTCGCCCCTCGAAGAGCTGAAAGGCCAGGTCAGTCCATTCCAGGGTGCGCTCGTTCCCGGCGCCGGCGTACACCGTCTCGCCCGCCAGCGCGGCCAGCGGTACCGCCTCCAGGGCCGCGAGCCGGTGTTCGGAGGGGAGAATTACGGCCATGGGTTCGAATCGAACGGGCTGGTGTTCGAGCCCGGAGCGCAGCGCCGGATCCAGTCCCGCGAACCGCCCGAAGGACGCGTCGAGCCGTCCCGCGAGGATTTCCGCCGCCGCTCCGGTGAGCCCGCTCTCGTAGCGGGCCATCAGCTCGCAGTCGGGGGCGAGTTCGCGGGCCCGGTGCAGGACACCGCGGGCGGTCTCCAGGCCCGGGGAGTTGAGGTCCACCAGCAGCGGCCGGGCCTGCCCGAACGCGGCGAGCAGGGCGTCCTGGGCGGCCAGTACCCGGCGGGCGTACGGCAGCAGCCGGGTGCCGTCGGCGGTGAGGCCGACCCGCCGGGTGCTGCGGAGGAACAGCTCGGCGCCCAACTCCCGCTCCAGTCGCCGCACATCACGGCTGAGGGCCTGCTGGGCGACGTACAGCCGGGCGGCGGCGCGGGTGAAGTGCAGTTCCTCGGCGACGACGACGAAGACGCGCAGGAGCCGGGGGTCGATGTGGGCGGGAGAAGCGGCCATCGGGCGAATTTACCGGTACCGCACCGGGCACCCGGCCGATGCCCGGGCGGGCAGTCGGCGATGCGCCGGCAGGGACATCACCGGTGCCTCATCAGGCACTGTTACCGGCAACGTGGCAGGAAACGGCAACTGGACGAACCAGCAAGCAAGTTGACAACAACGAGACAGCTCGACGCGGCCTGGATCCGGGTCCGGCGCCAGTACCATCGGCGCCCTGGCGCCGCCGGACGCGTTCGCCACCGCTCTCCTGGAAGGACGCGACCACAGTGCCGTCTCCACTGCCCCGGCGGCCGAAGGGGCCCTCCGCCATCGCCGCGGCGTCCGTCTCCCGCACCGCGCCGGGCCCCGGCCCCGGCCCCGAGGACGACTCCGCCTCCCAGCAGCAACCCGGCCCCACCACGCCGCCCATGTCCGCGACGGCGGCCGCGTTCGCGGCGGAGAGCGCGGTCACCCCTCAGCCCACGGCCGTCACGGCCAACCCCCCGCGCGTCGGCAGCGAGCACACGGAGAGCGAGAGCGAGCGGAGCCGGAAGGTCGTCGGCACGCCGCCGGACCGTGGGGGCGACCGCAGGGCGGAGGCCACCGCCGGAGCGGGGACCGACACCGCTCCGCGGCGCCCGGCCGGTGGCACCACCCGGCGCCGGTTGCCCCGGGCGGTGCTCCTGGCCGGGGCGTCCGTGGTCATGGCCGCGCTGATCTGCGGTGCCTTCCTCATCGGCCGCGCCGGCGACGACGGCACACGGTCGTCGGACTCGGCGTCCGGCGCCATGCCGGGCACCGCGGGGGACGGCGGCTCGTACGACAGCACGCCGCGCCTGCTCGGCCCGCCCCCACCGTCCATGTCGCGGTCCGCCTCGCCGTCCGCGTCACCGTCACCGCCGGCGGACGCCACCCACGCGCCGTCGGGGCCGTCGGCCACGAAAGCCGCCAAGGGCGGCTCCGCCACCCACCCGACGACCGCGCCGTCCGTCGCTGCCGCCGCGGCGGCGGACGGCGGCCGGACCGAGGCAAAGTCGGGCGGCAGCGACGAGGGCTCTTCCTCCTGCACCTCCGCCGCGGGCTCGGGCGCCCTCACCGACTACTCCGTCTGCGTGTCGTCCGGGACGGTCACCTTCCAGGTCACCTTCCACACCAAACAGTCCTACTACCACGTCTTCTTCAACACCGACGGCAACACCGCGACCGGTTACCAGCTCCCCTATCCGTCGCCCTCTGCCCTCGGAGCCGACTACATGATCGAGAACGGCGGCCTCTACCGGAGCCGGTCGACCGACTGGGGCTGGACCGAAACAGCGACCCGCCCGAACCGGACGGTCGACGGCTCGACACAGACCTGGACCCTGCCCCTGCGCGGGATCGGCTCACCGACCGGCACCCAACGGGTCGAATTCAACGCCGGATCCGACTACACCCCGGTGATCGCCTTCAGCCCGAAGTAGCCCGAGCAACCCGAGCAACCCGAACGGCCCGAACGGCCCGGGCCTCACCGGACTCACAACAGCAGTGCGTGAATCGGCGCCGAGCAGGTGTTGGACCCCTTGATCGGCCCGGGGCGACGGTGGTGTCCATGCCGCAACCGACCGAACCCGCTGCGCCGAGCATGCACACCGTCACCGCCGACTCCCTCGTCACCGTCGACTTCAGCCCCCGCTTCCACCGCCGCGCCGACCACCCCTCCGGCCCTCGCGAGACCCCTCACCCCCGCTCCCGCTCCCGTCGCCGCCCGCCCGGCCCCTACCGCCGCCTCTTCGCCCGCCCCGGCACCCGGGCCTTCACCGCCGGGAACCTGCTGGCCCGGCTCCCCATGGGCATGTTCAGCGTCAGCTCGGTCGTGATGATCGCCGGGTCGCGCGGCTCGTACGCCCTCGCCGGTGCCGTCACCGCGACCGGCCTCGCCGCGACCGGTCTTGCCGGGCCCTGGATCGCACGGCTCGTCGACCGGTACGGGCAGGCCCGGGTCGCCGTGCCCGCGACCGTCACCGCCGTGCTCGGCAGCCTCGCCCTGCTGCTCTGCGTCCGCTACGGCGCCCCGGACTGGACCCTGTTCGCCGCCTACGCGGCCACCGCCACCACCCCCAACCTCGGCGGCATGTCCCGGGCCCGCTGGGCGCACCTGCTGCGCGACGACCCTGGCGCCCTGCACACCGCGAACTCCTTCGAACAGGCCGCCGACGAGCTGTGCTTCATGCTCGGCCCGGTCCTCGCCTCCTTCCTGACCGGCACGTTCTTCCCGGAGGCCGGCACGCTGGCCGGCGCGGTGCTGCTGCTCACCGGCGCGCTGCTGTTCGCCGCCCAGCGGGCCACCGAGCCGCCGCCCCGGGCCGGTACGGGCACCGCACGTACGCCGCTGCGCATCGGTCCCCTGCTGGCCTGCTTCGTGGCGACCGGTGCGGTGTTCGGCTCGATGGAGGTCGTCACCATCGCCTACGCCGACGCCCAGGGCCACCGCTCGGCGGCCGGTGCCGTGCTCGCCCTCCAAGCGGCCGGTTCCTGCGCGGCGGGCCTGCTGTACGGGGCGCTCCGGCCGACCGGACCGGCCGAACGCAGGCTCCCGTTCTGCCTGTTGTCGATGGCGGCGCTGATGTCCCTCCCGCTGCTCGCCGCGCGCGCGTTCGACAGCCTCTGGGCCCTCGCCCCCGCTCTGCTCGCGGCGGGCATGGCGACCGCGCCGACCATGGTGACCGCGATGACCCTGGTCCAGGACCGTGCCCCGGCGGACCGCCTCAACGAGGGGATGAGCCTGGTCGTCACCGCCCTGCTGACCGGCATCGCCTGCGGCTCCGCGCTCGGCGGCTGGGCGGCCGAGCACGTCTCCCCGACGGTCGCGTTCACCGCACCGCTCGCCGCGGCCACCGCGGCGTTCCTGATCGGCACCGCCGGCCGAATCGAGGCTGTGCCCCGGTGCGCGCACCCCTCCCCCAAGGATTCCTCGTCGGCTACCGGGACCGGTCCCCTTGCCAGGTGATCGACGTCAGTGTGCTCAGGCCGCCGTGTGCCACGCCCCGGTAGGTCACTCTCCGGGCGGGGCCGGACTCGTGGGCGACTCGTCTCGCCAGTTCCGCGCCCTCGTGGAACAGCCGCTGCCACTCGTCCTCGTACGTGGCCTCGTCCCGGTCCCGCAGATACCGGTTCAGGGTGGTGTCGACGGCCCTCGCCCAGGTGTACAGCTCGGCGACCAGGTCGTCGGACAGGGCCAGTCCGGCGGCGGGGTCGTCGGGGAAGAAGTCCCCGAAGCCGTCGGCGCGCAGCGGACCGTACCGGTACTCGGCCTCGACCGTGAGGTCGAGCGGATGCGGCGGGGTGCCGTGTTCGTCGGGCTCCCCGTGCAGGCGGTCGCAGCCCCAGCACAGCCACGTCGCCGTCCGGTGCCGCTCGTCGCGGTAGCGCACCGACCACGCCGGCCCGAGCCGTCCGGCGAGGCGCCGGGCGGTCTCCAGCCCCCGTGCGGCGTGTCTGCGCAGGGCGGGGCGGGAGGCGAAACCCTCCGGCGGGCGGGACAGCGACCAGGAGCGCAGCTCGTCCGCCAGATCCGCCGGGAGGGCCAGCCGGTCGTCGTCCAGCGCGATCGCGCGGGTGAAGGCGCCGAGGGCGCCGAGGTCGTCGTGGGCCGCAGGGTCCTCCGGGCCCTCCGGGTCCTCCGGCTCGTACAGGGGAGACGGCTCGCCGCGTGCCTGCACGAGCAGGGTCCATGGTTCTTCGGACGTCATGCGGTGTTCGCTCCGATCACGTATCCGTCCGTTGCCGGTCCTCCCGGCATGACAAAGGCCCCGGTGCTCTGTTTCCAGAGCGCCAGGGCCTGTGCCCACATGGGATTGAGGAGCTGGGCTCCCCTGATCGTGGAGATGGCGGGAATCGAACCCGCGTCCAACGGTGCAAAAACAGGGCTTCTCCGTGTGCAGTTCGCTGTGATTTTCTCGGCCCCGGCGATCACGCGAACAAGTCGCCGACGGGCCCAGTCACTGTTTGATTTCCCACCGAACCCCGTGACCGGGCTCGATGGTTTAGTCCCCTAGATTATGCCAGGGTCCGGGTCGGGAACACCCCCGGGCTGACACCCGTTAGGGCCTTCACTCACTGCTTATTAGGCAGCGAGGGCGAAGGCGCGGGAATCGCTCTTGGAATTGGCGATTATTGGTTGCGACATATGGTTTACGAGATCATTGCCGCTTCCTCGACACGCTTCCCCTGCTTCGACATCCGCTGTCGAAACCGATCATCCCCATGTTGATTTTTCAATGCCCACACCAGGGCTTCCCCTGCTGTTGGCCCCATCGTACGTGACCAACGTACGCCCGTGCCACCGCATTCCCGTCGGCTACACGCCCCGCTGCTTGCGCTTGGCCGAGGCGATCGCGCGGTCCGACTCCCGGCGGTCCTGCTTCTCGCGCAGGGTCTGCCGCTTGTCGTACTCCTTCTTGCCGCGCGCCAGGGCGATCTCCGCCTTCGCGCGGCCGTCCTTGAAGTAGATGGCGAGGGGCACGATCGTGTGGCCCGTCTCCTGGGTCTTGGCCTCCAGCTTGTCGATCTCCTCCCGGTGCAGCAGCAGCTTGCGCTTGCGGCGCACCGCGTGGTTGGTCCAGGTGCCCTGGTGGTACTCGGGGATGTGGGCGTTGTGCAGCCACGCCTCGTTCCCGTCGATCTGCACGAAGCCGTCGGTCAGCGAGGTGCGGCCCTGACGCAGCGACTTCACCTCGGTGCCGGACAGCACGATGCCGGCCTCGTAGGTGTCGATGATCGCGTAGTCGTGCCGCGCCTTCTTGTTCTGCGCGACGATCTTGCGCTTGCCGCCCTTCTCGCCGTCCCGGGCTTTGGCGGCCGTCCCCTGCTGCTTCTGCTGGGACTCTTTCGGTACGTACATTCCCTTGGCCATAGTGCTGTCCATTTTCGCACTACGGAGGGGGTGCGGGGGAAGCGGTTAACGGGCTTCCCGCGACGTTTCCTACGACGGATCGCCGAGGCCGCTCAGGACCGTCTCCGCCCGTTCCAGTGCCCCGGCGGACACCTCCAGGTCGGGGGTGATGCCCCGGCCGTCCACGGCGTGACCGGAGGGGGTGCGGTAGTGGCCGACGGTGAGCTCGGCGACCGAGTCGTCGGGGAGGCGGGTCGGCATCTGGATGGAGCCCTTGCCGAAGGTGCGGGAGCCGAGGACGACCGCGCGGCCACGGTCCTGGAGGGCGCCGGTGAGCATCTCGGCCGCACTCATCGTGCCGCCGTCCACGAGCGCGACCAGGGGCCTCGCGGTGTCGCCGCCGGGCTCGGCGTGCAGGGAGCGCTCGTCGCCGTCGACGTCGTAGGTGGCGACCAGGCCGCCGTCGAGGAAGGCGGAGGCGGCGGTGACGGCCTCGCTGACCAGTCCGCCGGAGTTGCCGCGCAGATCGAGGATGATCCCGGCGTCGGCGGGAGCCTGCCGGACGGCGGTGCGCACGAGCTCCCCGGAGCCCTTGGTGAAGGCGGAGATCCTGATGACGGTGATGCCGGCGGCCAGCTTGCGGACGGTCACCGAGTCCGTCGACAGCAGCGCCCGGCGCAGGGTCTCGCTCCACGCGCGCGTGCCGCGTTCGAGGCCGAGGGTGACGGTCGTACCGGCGCGGGCGTCGGTGGCGTCACCGCGCAGTAATGAGACGACGTCGGTGACGGGCCGCCCGTCGACGTCCTCGCCGTCGATGCTGCGCAGCCGGTCGCCCTTCCTGATCCCCGCCTCGGCCGCGGGCGACCCGGCCTGCACCTTGGTCACGTCGATCCGCCCGTCCGCGGTCCGCCGGGCCCACAGCCCCACGCCCGTGTACTGGCCGTCGAGCGCTTCCTCGAACTCCTGGTACTCGCCCTCGGAGTAGACCGCCGCCCACCGGTCGCCGCTGCGGCTGACAGCCCGCTCGGCGGCCTCCATGGGGGACTTGCCGTCGGCCATCGCCTCGGCGGCGGCCTTCGCGACGTCCTCGTGCCCGGTGGCCGGACGGGCGGCTCCGGTGGGTGTCTTCCGGTCGGACTGGCCGGGGTCGGGAAACGCCCCGGTGGCCGCCCCGGTCACCAACAGCCCTGCGAAAACCAACGTCAGAGCCGCCCCCCGGCGAACCCGGCGGGGCTGACAGAACAGCTCTCGGCCTGACATGCCGGTGAGTCTAGGACAAGGCAAGAGGGCCGCACGGGCGGTTGCCCGTACGGCCCTCTTGGCATGCGTCACACCTTCAGGTACTTGCGCAGCGCGAAGAACGCGGCAAGCGCGGGCATCAGAAGGCTCGTTGCGAGGATGAGCGGGAGCTTGGTCAACACCGCGTCCCAGCCGATGAAGTTGATCAAATTCAGCTTGTGGGACAGGTCCAGGCCGTGGTCGATGATGAAGTACCGGGCGATCACCAGGAATCCGCAGGCGACCGTGCCGCCGATCAGGCCGGCGACGGCGGCCTCCGCGATGAACGGGGCCTGGATGTAGAAGCCGGAGGCGCCGACCAGCCGCATGATGCCGGTCTCGCGCCGACGGCTGAACGCGGAGACGCGCACCGTGTTGACGATCAGCATCAGCGCGACCACCAGCATCAGGGCCATAACCATGCGGGCCGCCCAGTTCATGCCGTTGAGCAGGCCGAAGAGGTTGTCGAGGATGCCCTTCTGGTCCTGGACCGACTGGACCCCGTCACGGCCGTCGAAGGCCGTCGCGACGACCTGGTACTTCTCCGGGTCCTTGAGCTTGATCCGGTACGACTCCTGCATCTGGTCCGGCGTGAGGGAGTCGGCCAGCGGCGAGTCGCCGAACTGCTCCTTGTAGTGCTTGTACGCCTGGTCCTGCGACTCGTAGGTCACCTTCTCGACCACCGACATCTTGCCGAGGTCGGCCTGGATCTGCTTCTTCTGGTCGTCGGTGACGGCGCCCTTGGCACAGTTCGGGTCGGACTCGGCGTCGCTCTTGTTGCAGAGGAAGATCGAGACGTTGACCTTGTCGTACCAGTAGCCCTTCATGGTGTTGACCTGGTCGCTCATCAGGAGCGAGCCGCCGAAGAGCGCCAGGGACAGGGCGACCGAGACGACGACCGCGAAGGTCATCGTCAGATTGCGGCGGAGACCGACTCCGATCTCCGACATTACGAACGAGGCGCGCATGGCGTCGGGTTATGCCTTTCCGTGGACGGTCGCGGTCAGTGCTGGTAGCCGTAGACGCCGCGGGCCTGGTCGCGGACGAGACGGCCCTTCTCCAGCTCGATGACGCGCTTGCGCATCTGGTCCACGATGTTCTGGTCGTGGGTGGCCATCACCACGGTGGTGCCGGTGCGGTTGATGCGGTCGAGGAGCTTCATGATGCCGACCGAGGTCTGCGGGTCGAGGTTGCCCGTGGGCTCGTCCGCGATCAGCAGCTTGGGCCGGTTCACGAAGGCGCGCGCGATGGCCACGCGCTGCTGCTCACCACCGGAGAGCTCACCGGGCCTGCGGTCCTCCTTGCCGCCGAGCCCGACGAGGTCGAGCACCTGGGGCACGGACTTGCGGATCTCGCCCTTGGACTTGCCGATGACCTCCTGGGCGAAGGCCACGTTCTCGGCGACCGTCTTGTTGGGGAGCAGGCGGAAGTCCTGGAAGACCGTCCCGAGCTGGCGGCGCATCTGCGGCACCTTCCAGTTGGAGAGACGGGCGAGGTCCTTGCCGAGGACGTGCACCTGGCCGTGGCTGCACCGCTCCTCGCGGAGGATCAGCCGCAGGAAGGTGGACTTTCCGGAGCCGGAGGATCCCACGAGGAAGACGAACTCACCCTTCTCCACTTCCAGGGAGACATCCCTGAGTGCGGGGTGGGTCTGCTTGGGGTAGACCTTGGAGACATTGTCGAATCGGATCACGGATGCACCACGGGTCGCCGGGGGTAGATGAGCGTGACCATACGCGAGTCGGGCGAGGAAGCGCAGGCGCCGGTCACGGTTGGGTGAGGCTTGTGCGGTTTTGTTCCGGGGCAGTCTCTCCCGGGTGCCCCGGAGTGGCCGGGCGAGCTCCACGGACGGCCGCGCCCTTTCCGGGGGAACCTGGCACAGTGGGAGGGGAACGTTCTCGTTCCGCAGAGCGTTGTGTAGGCGATGGCCGGTGCAAGGAGGGCGAGCGCATGACGTACGACCGGTTGGTGTGCGCGAACTGCGCGGCGCCCGTGAGCGAAGGCCGGTGCCCCGTGTGCCGTGCCAACCGCGAGCGTCTTCAGCAGGAGAGTTTCCTCGGTGGTCTGAACCCGATGGCGCTGATCGGGCTGCTGGCGGTACTGATCGCCGCGGTGGCGCTGCTGGCGGCGCACCAGACCGCGTAACGAAGCTCACACCCGAAGCCCGCCGAGAGCGACCGAAGGGCCCCGAGCTACTGCTCGGGGCCCTTCGCCGTACGGTGCGCATGCGCTCCGTGAGCGACTGGCTACCGTCAGGCGGCAGCGCCGCCGCGGCCGCTCATGAGGCGCGGCAGGATACGGAAACCGATACCGCCGGCGATCATCGTGGCGGCGCCGACGATGAGGAAGGTCGTCTGCGCGGCACCGGTCTCGGCGAGCTGGTCGCCGCCGCCCTGGGCCTCGGTGTTCGACGAGCCGGTGTCGGTGAGGGCGGAGGTGCCCTCCTCCTGCGCGGAGGTGCCCGAGTTGCCGTCGGTGCCGGTGTTGTTGCCGCCGCCGCTGTCACCGGTGCCCGTGCCGCTGCCGTCGGTCGGGTTGTCGGTGGTCGGCTCGTCCGTCGGCTCGGTGGGCTCGTCGGTCGGCTGGGTGGGCTCATCCGTGGGCTCACTCGGCTCGGACGGCTGCGAGCTGGTCGGCGGCTCGCTGGAGGGCGGTTCCTCCGTCGGCGAGGCCGGGCCGGTCGGGATCTCCGTGGCGCTGTCGGTCGGGGCGGGCGAGTCATCGCCGTCGAGGTCGGCGTTCACGCTCACGCCGGTCTCGTCGGCCTCGACGCCGATGGACAGGGCGGAGGCCGCGCCCGCCGCGGTCAGCGAGGCGCCGGCGGCGATCACGAGGCCGGCGGTTATCCGCGCGACCCGGATCCGCGTCTTCTTGGTCATCTGGTTGCTACCCCCAGTAGCTGAACGTCAGGATGGCGGCGCTGGGGCCGTGATCGACGGGGAAGGCTACGGATGCGCAAGCCCCCCGGTTCACATGCGCCCCAGAGATACGCATGCCACCCTTCACCCTTCCCATTTTTCAAAGCAACGTCAAGGCCGTTGCGGGCGCGATGTCCAGTTGCGCACCCAATGCCGGGGCTTGAAGCATGTGAGTGTGACGTAAAACCCAGACAAACGAGAACTGCCGCCACGGGGGCGGCAGTTCCAGGTCGACGGACTCACCGTCGGCGAGTCGACAAAGTTACTTCTCCTGCTGCTTGCGCCAGCGAATTCCGGCCTCCAGGAACCCGTCGATCTCGCCGTTGAACACGGCCTCGGGGTTGCCCACTTCGTACTCGGTCCGCAGGTCCTTGACCATCTGGTACGGGTGCAGGACGTACGACCGCATCTGGTTGCCCCAGGAGTTGCCGCCGTCGCCCTTGAGGGCGTCCATCCTGGCCTGCTCCTCCTGCCGGCGCCGCTCCAGGAGCTTGGCCTGCAGCACGTTCATGGCGGTGGCCTTGTTCTGGATCTGCGACCGCTCGTTCTGGCAGGAGACGACGATGCCGGTGGGGAGGTGGGTCAGCCGCACCGCCGAGTCGGTGGTGTTCACGCCCTGGCCGCCGGGCCCGGAGGACCGGTACACGTCGACCCGCAGCTCGGACTCGTCGATCTCGATGTGGTCGGTCTGCTCGACCACGGGGAGCACCTCGACCCCGGCGAAGGAGGTCTGCCGGCGCCCCTGGTTGTCGTACGGCGAGATCCGCACCAACCGGTGCGTGCCCTGCTCCACGGAGAGGGTCCCGTAGGCGTACGGCACCTGCACGGCGAAGGTGGTCGACTTGATGCCGGCCTCTTCCGCGTACGACGTCTCGATGAGCTCGGTCTTGTAGCCCTTCTGCTCCGCCCACCGCAGGTACATGCGCTGCAGCTTCTCGGCGAAGTCGGCGGCGTCGACGCCACCGGCCTCGGCGCGGATGTTCACCAGCGCTTCCCGGGAGTCGTACTCCCCGCTGAGCAGCGTCCGGACCTCCATCTCGTCCAGCGCCTTCCTGACGGCGGCGAGCTCGGACTCGGCCTCGGCGCGGGTGTCCGGGTCGTCCTCCTCGTCCGCCATCTCGAAGAGCACGGCGAGATCGTCGATCCGCCCGCGCAGCCCCTCGGCCTTCCTGACCTCGGCCTGCAGGTGGCTCAGCTTGCTGGTGATCTTCTGCGCCTCGTCCGGGTTGTCCCACAGGGACGGCGCGGCCGCCTGCTCCTCGAGCACGGCGATGTCTGCCCTCAGCTTGTCGAGGTCCAGAACGGCCTCGATCGACTCCATGGTCGAGGAGAGGGACTTGAGCTCTTCGGATACATCGACGACTGCCACGCCTCCAGCGTAACGGCTCCGCCAAGCGAGGATGGCCGACGGACATCGCCCACGCGCTCCGCTCCGCGTAGGGGGGCCGAGCAAGGAGGACGCCAAGCCTCCCCATCGGGGTCCGGGGCGAAGCCCTGTGGCAGGGGCCGCGCCGGCTACCGAGCAGGGCGGACGCCAAACCCCGCGGCCTGCCCCCTACCGAGCCGGACATACGCCCCCTGGCCTGCCGACCACCGAGCCGGGGGATGCCCTCGCCTGGCCTGCCGACCACCAAGCCGGGTGGATGCCAAACGCCCTTGCCGGGGTCCGGGGCGGAGCCCCGTGGCGGTGGGGCTTTGGCCTACCGAGCCGGGCGGACGCCAACCCCCCTGCCGAGGTCCGGGGCGGAGCCCCGGGGCGGTGGGGCTTTGGCGTACCGCGTCGGGTGGGTGGGCGAGGGGCGATGGGGCGGTCACGGCGTCGACGTGCTGTGGGTCTCCTGCGGCGGAGCCGCATCGTCGCCGGACGTCGCCAGCCACGCCCCGACGCCCACCACCGCGGCCACCACCACCCCCGCCACCGCGAACGTCACCTTGCGTCGCCGAGCCGCCACGCGATGCCGCGCCGACCCCGGCCGCGGCGCCCCCGACGCCCTCGGCACCCGCGCCGTGCCCCGGGCGCCGCCCGCCAGCTCGTCGGGGCCCGGCACCCGCATCGACGTGTGCGTGTCCCGGTTGGAGTCCGGCTTCGCGCCCGGCACCAGGGAGACGGCCCCCCGGCGCCGTACCCGCTGCTCCTCCGTGGCCGGAGCGGCTGCGGCCGCCGACTCCTCGGCCTCCTCCGACTCCTCCGTCTCCGGCTCGTCGACGTCCAGCGGCGGCATCCCCGCCAGCATCGGCAGCTGCTCCCGCAGCCGCGCGGCCAGCTCGGACGCCCGCAGCCGCGAGGCCGGCGCCTTCGCCAGGCACTGCACGAGCAGCTGCCAGAGCTCCTCGGGGATGCCGGGGAGGGGGACCACGGTCTCGGTGACGTGGCGGCGCAGGACCGCGCCCGGGTGGCCGCCGCCGAAGGGGGTGAAGCCCGCGAGGAGCTCGTACAGCACCGTCGCGAGCGCGTAGATGTCCACCGAGGCGCGGGGCGGCAGGCCCTCGACGATCTCCGGGGCCAGGTAGTCCGGCGTACCGATGATCTTCGTGGCGCGGGTCCGCTTCGGGGAGTCGATGAGCTTCGCGACGCCGAAGTCCGTCAGCAGGGCGGGGTGGGAGCCGCCGGGGCCCAGCGGACCCTGCATGTCCAGAAGGACGTTCTCCGGCTTCACGTCCCGGTGGACGACCCCCGCCGCGTGCGCCGCCGCCAGCCCGTCCGCGACGTCCGCGACGATCGCGACGGCCGCCTCGGGCGCGAGCCGCCGCTCCCGGTCCAGCCGGGTGCGCAGATCCGTGCCGCGGACCAGGTCCATGACGAGCGCGAGGTCGTTGCCGTCGACGACGAGGTCACGGACGGACACCACGTGCGGGTGCTCCAGGCCCAGCAGTGCCGTGCGCTCCTGCACGAACCGGCCCACCAGCTCCTCGTCGGACGCGAGATCCTCGCGCAGCAGCTTGATGGCGACGGGCCCCTCCGGCCCCTCGCCCAGCCACACCGTGCCGGCGCTGCCCCGCCCCAGGATCTGGTTGGCGGTGTACCGGCTGCCGATCTTCCGTGCCAAGACTGCTCCTACAGACGCGTGTTGCCGACAAAAGTACGCGTCCGACGAGCCAACCTTCACCACGGAGGCGGAAATCACCCGCCAGGTGTCGACAAATCCCCAGAGTCGCGGTCAGTTGCCGGAGCCGGAGCCGCTGCCCAGGTCGCCGACGAAGCTGCTGACCGAGTCCACCCAGTCCTTCAGCTGGCTCCAGTAGCCCCTGCCCTGTCCCACCCAGGTGTGCACCGGGGTCAGGTCCCAGATCAGCCAGCCCGCGAC
This sequence comes from Streptomyces sp. NPDC058464, assembly GCF_042721035.1. NCBI lineage: Bacteria > Bacillati > Actinomycetota > Actinomycetes > Kitasatosporales > Streptomycetaceae > Streptomyces > Streptomyces sp. NPDC058464. The sequence continues at coordinate 57,821 of NZ_JBHXMA010000050.1, read as the reverse complement.
GAACAGGATGACGACCAGGAACAGGCAGCCCTTGAGGCAGCCGAGCCCGGGGATCTTCATCGGGTTGGCGCTGCGCTGCCGCGGCTCGCGCGGGGCCCGCTGCTGCGGCTCGGCGGCGGGGGGCGCGTAGCGCTGCTGAGGCTGCTGGGGCTGTTGCGGCGGGGCGTACTGCTGCTGCGGCCGGCCGCCGCCGTATCCGGCGGGCTGCTGCTGTCCGTAGCCGCCCGGCTGCTGGCCGTACCCGGCGGGCTGCTGGCCGTACCCGTCCTGTCCGCCCTGCCCGCCCTGGCCTCGCGGCTGCGGCCGGCGTACCGGCTGCTGCTGCGGGGCCTGGCGCGGCGGCTGCTGCTGCGGCCGGGCCACCTGCCGCTGCGGGCGGCGGCGCAGCGGGTCCTCGCCCGGGTCGAGGTACTGGACCTGGGTCTGTTCGTTGCGGTCGCGGGCCGCGCGGAGCTGGGTCTGCCAGGGGTGCGGCTGTTCCGGCTGCTGCTGGCCGGGCTGACCCGGCTGGCCCGGCTGCCCCTGGGGCATCGGCGGCAGCACGGCCGTCGGGTCGGCCGCGCCGGTGTTCGGCAGCACGGCGGTCGGGTCGGCGGCGCCGAACGGCACCGGACCGCCGGTGTGCGGCAGGAAGCTGGTCGCGGCGTTCGGGTCGTACGTCCCCATCGGCGCGCCCGTGTTCGGCAGCACCTGGGTCTGGTCGGCGGCGCCCGGTACGGCGGTCGGCGCCGGGTCGGGGGCGAGCAGCGCGCCGACGCCCTCGGCCGCCGCGATCTGCGCGGAGTTCGCGTGCACGCCGACGCCCTCGGCGACGACCCGCAGGCCGCGCGCGAGGTTCTCCGCGCTGGGGCGTTCGTCGGGGTTCTTGCGCAGGCAGCGCTCTATGACCGTCCACAGCGGGTCGGGGACGGTCGAGGGGCGGCGGGGCTCGGCGCTCAGGTGCTGGTGGAGGACTTCCAGGGCGCTGCCGCCGGAGAACGGCGGACGGCCGGTGACCAGCTCGTACAGCAGGATGCCGGCGCCGTAGATGTCGACGGCCGAGGTCTGCGGACGGCCCTCGGCGGACTCCGGGGCGATGTACGCGGGCGTGCCGACGAACTCGTGGGTGCGGGTCAGGCCCGGGGAGTCGGCGAGGCGGGCGATGCCGAAGTCGGTCAGCATCGGGTGCATCTGGCCGTTGTACTGGGCGAGCAGCACGTTGGCGGGCTTCAGGTCGCGGTGCACCACGCCGTCGGCGTGGCTGGCGGCGAGCGCGTCGGCCACCTGGGCGGTGAGCAGGGCGGCCGCCACGGGTGTGAAGGGGCCGTTCTCCCGCAGGTAGCGGTGCAGGTCGGGACCGTCGACGAGGTCCATGACCAGGGCGAGGAGATCGCCCTCCACGACGAGGTCCCGGACCCGGACGATGTTCGGGTGGGTGAGCCGGAGCAGGACGGAGCGCTCCCGCAGGAAGCGCATCACGATGTCGGAGTCGTTCGCGAGCTCTTCCTTGAGCACCTTGATCGCGACGGTCTCGCCGGGCTGTCCGGGCACGGCTGCCTCGGCGCCCGCGGTCTCCCGCTGGCGGGCACGCCAGACGGTACCCGTGGCGCCGCGTCCCAGCGGCTCCTCCAGGAGGTACTTGCTGCCTACCGGCCGCACGTCATGCACTCCCTGCTGCTTGCTGAATGTCTCCGACCCATGTGTCCGACCCACTGTAGTGCCGTGGTGCCTGGGACCGGGCTGTCGTCCGGCTGTGCCTTCCCCTCCCTCGTAGGGGGCCGATAAGCGTCCCGACGTATCCCCATACGTTGGCGTTCCTGTATGCGTTCGATGGAAAGACGCTTGCTTCGGTCCGCCGGTTGCCGGGCTCGGACGTGACCGATCTCAAGTGATCGCGCGCAAGGTATTGGTCAGGCACTTTTGGGGGCAGAGCTGACCAATCAAGATCACTTACCATCGGGGCGTGGGCACGTTGTCAGTGGCAGGTGCGAGGATGCGTGCGACAGCAGAACTCGCCCACGCGCTAGTGATGGTGGGGGGAAATCCGCGCCCGCGCAGAAGGGACCGCTGACGGCGATGCAGATCCGGCTGACCGTCGTAGACCCGCTGGGCCCTGCCGCGCAGCGGGGCCGGGCCGTGAGCCGGGACGTGCTGGTGACGGCGCCCTCGGGCACGGACCTGGCCGCGGTGGCGTCGGGGCTGGCCTCGGCGGTCACCGGGGACGGCAGCCTGGGCGGCCGTGAGCCGAGCGGTGCCCCGGTCGTGCTGTACGCCGGGATGGAGCGGCTGGACGCCCGCCGCCGCATCCTGGGCGAGCCCCCGCTGGTCGACGGCGCGGTGCTGTCCCTGGGCGCGCCCGCTGCCCCCGAGCCCCACCCCGAGCTGGACGACGCCCCGACCCAGCTGCACGTGATCGCCGGCCCGGACGCGGGCGGGGTCCACCTCCTGCACGGCGGCCAGATCACCATCGGCCGTTCCGCCGACGCCGACGTCCCGCTCGACGACCCGGACGTCTCCCGGCTGCACTGCGCGGTCACGGTCGCCGCGGACGGCCGGGTCTCGGTCGCCGACCTGCACTCCACCAACGGCACCGCCCTGGACGGCACCCGCGTCACCGACCACCCGGTCCGCCTCACCCCGGGCTCGCTCCTGCGCATCGGGGAGTCGGCCCTGCGGCTTACGCCGTCCGGGGGCCCGGGCGCCCGGGTGGGCACGGCACCCGACGGGGAGGGGTGCGTGCGGGTGCTGACGGGGAGCGAGGGGGCCGACGAGGGCGGTCCCGCCGGCCCCGGGGGCGGTACGGCCGCTCCGGCGGGCCGTACCCATCACGCCTACGGCACCGCGGGCTGGGGAGCCGCGGGCGGGGCGGCCGGGGGCCAGGGGCACGGCCCGGTGGAGCCACCGGTCGTACCGGCCCAGGGGGACGCACCGAGGATCGAGAGCCGGGGCGGGCTGCCGACGGCCGGCCGCGGGGACGGAACACCACGGACCGAGCGGACCGGGCGGAGCGAGCGGACCGGACGGGAGAGCGGACCGCCGGCCGGGCACGGCGGGTACGCGGGCGGGTTCCCGTCGGCCGCCGGTCAAGGGATCGAGCCGCTGTCCGCCGGGCCCGGGGGCGACGACGACCGCCACGGACACCCGGCGGCCGGCGAGCACGGCACGCACGGCACGCTGCCGGGTCCACGCGGCGGTTCCGGCACCGCACCCGGGTCGGGCGCCGCGCAGGGCCCCGTCCCGTCCCACGGATCAGGGGCCGCACCCGGTCATGGCGCGGCACAGGGCCCCGGCACCGCGCACGGCTCCGCCGTCAAGCACAGCTCGGGCGACACCCATGCCGGCCGCTCCGGAGCCCTCGGCGGCCCGAGTTCCTCCGCCGGCGCCGCAGGCACCGGCGCCACCCGCCCCGCGGCCTCCGCGGCCTCCGCCGCCACCGACGACAACCCCTTCACCGACACCTCCGCCGACACCCCCGTCGACGCCTCCGCCCCCTCCGGCAGGCGCAAAGGCACCCCCCTCCGCGGTACCGACGCCCCCGCCCTGCCCGCTGCCCGCAAGCGCGGCGGTGGGCTCGGGGCCTGGGCGCGGCGGCTGGCCGGCGGGCGCGGTGAGCCCCCGTCGGCCGTCGACGACGAGACCGCGGCGGAGGACGGCGGCACCGCCTCCGTCGGTCTTCCCGCCCAGCCCGAGACCTGGCCGGACCCCGCCGCCCTGCTGCTGACCGTGCTCGGCCCCGGCCCCCGTCTCTGGGAGCGCGGACCCGGCCACCCGGAGGCGCTCACCGTCCGGCTGGGCACCGCGGACCGCTCGGCGCCCGACGGTTCGGGTCTGCTCCCCGCCGTCCCGGTCACCGCCGATCTGCGCGAGGCCGGCGCCCTCGGCCTGGCCGGCCCGCGCACCCGTCTGGCCGGCCTCGCCCGCGCGGTGCTGGCCCAGCTCGCCGCGCTGCACTCGCCCGACCTGCTGGAGATCGTGCTGATCAGCGCGGACCGGGCCCGCCCCTTGGAGGAGCGCACGGCCGAGTGGTCCTGGCTCGGCTGGCTCCCGCACGTCCGCCCGGGGCACGGCCAGGACTGCCGCCTGCTGCTGGCCTACGACCGTGAACAGGCGGCGGCCCGCGTGGAGGAGCTGCTGCGGCGGACGGAGGAGCTGTCCGCCCCCCGAAGGCCGGCCACCCCGTCCGACCGCCCGGCACCGGTCCCGCCGCAGGCACCGGCATCCGCCCGTACGGCAGCGGACGCCTCGCCCGCCGAAGCCGCCCACCGCCCCTCCTGGGCCCACGACGACCTCGGCGTCGACGACGACGGCAAGGGCGGCTTCCCGGGGCCGTACACGGTCGTCGTCGTGGACGGCGATCCCGGTGGATCCGCGCTGCGCGAGGCGGTGGCCCGGCTGACCGTGGCCGGCCCGCGCGCCGGAGTGCACGTGATCTGCCTCGCGGAGACGGCGCCCACCTCGTCCACCTCCCCGGTCGACCGGACCTACGAGGAGGCGTGCGCGGTGACGCCGACGTTCCGGGAGTGCGGGGCGGTCGCCCTGCTCAGCGGGGACGTGGCGACGGCGCTGCACCTGATGCGGGTCTCCGCCGGTCACGGCGGCCATGCCGGTCACACCGGCCCGGTCGGCCCCGGCACCCTGGCCGCGGTGGACGCGGTCTCCCCCGCCTGGGCCGAGCGGTTCGCGAGGGCGCTGGCCCCGCTGCGCCCCGACGGCCCGGGCGCCGACCGGCACGCGCGCGTGGCCGCCCCGCTCCCCCAGTCCTCGCGGCTGCTGGACGAGTTGGGGCTGGCGAGGGCCACCCCGGCCTCGCTGATGGCCCGATGGGCGGACGCGGCCGACGACACCGAGTCGCTGGGCGGCCGGGCCCGGGCGGTGCTCGGCGCCGGACCGCGCGGTCCGCTCACCGCCGACCTGGTGGCCGACGGACCGCATGTGCTGGTCGAGGGCCCGCCCGGCAGCGGCCGTACGGAGCTGCTGCGGTCGACGGTCGCCTCGCTGGCCGCCGCCGAGCGGCCCGACCGGCTCGGGATCGTCCTGATCGACGGCCGCGACGGCGTCGGCAGCGCTGCCGGGCACGGCGAGGGCCTGCGGGTCTGTACGGACATACCGCATGTCACCACCCACCTCACCGCCAACGACCCGGTGCGGATGCGGGAGTTGGCGCAGTCGCTGAGCGCCGAGCTGAAGCGGCGGGCCGAGCTGCTGGGCCGTTCCGACTTCACCGACTGGCATGCGCAGCGCGAGATCTCCGGCCGCATCGTCCCGCAGCGCACCCGCTCCGCCGCCGCAGGCGCCGCCGACATAGAAGCCCCGCCGAGTTCGACGATCCGGCTGCGCCCGTCGTCCGGCGCCGCGGCCCGCGAGCGTACGGAGACACCGCCCCCTCTCCCCCGTCTCGTGGTCGTGGTCGACGACCTGGACGCTCTGGTCTCCCCCGCCCTAGGCTCACCGGGCCGCCCGGCCGCCGGTTCCGTGATGCGGGCGCTGGAGGCGGTGGCGAAGGAGGGCGACCGACTGGGCGTGCACCTGGTCGCGGCGGCCGGCGCAGGCGGCCGTACGGCGGAGACGGAACCGGCCCGGCAGGCCACCCTGCGCATCACCCTGGACACCCCGGCCGGCGGCCCCGACGAACCGGCACCGGGCCGTGGCCGTCTGACCACCCCGGACGGCCGGACCACGGCGTTCCAGACGGGCCGCGTCACCGGCCGCATCCCGCGCACGGCGACGCAGCGCCCCACGGTGGTCCCCCTCGACTGGCACCGCATGGGCGACCCCCCGGCCCGCCGCCCGGTCCGCGAACTGGGCAACGGCCCGACGGACCTGGCCCTGCTGGCCAGCGCGGTGGAGCGGGCGGCGAAGGAGGTCTCGGCGGCTGAGGTTCCTTCACTTCTCTGAGCGAGGGCTCCCGCCGGTCACCGATCACAACGCAGTCACGATCCCCCGCGCTGACCTGTCGGCCCACTTGCCGCATACGCGGCCCCCGCGTACACCGGAGCGCACGGCACAGAGTTCTGACGTTCAACGAGGAACGACGAACGGGGAAGTGATGCGCGTCATGAGCAACACCATCCGGACACACAGGACCCTCACCACACTCGCCGCTCTGCTCGCGGGATCCCTCGCGCTCACCGCGTGCGGAAGCAGCGACAAGAAGTCCGGCGGCGGCGACACCAGCACCGGCGCCACCGCGACCAGCACCCTCACCCTGCCGAAGCTCGACGGCACCACCCTGGAAGTGGCCGCCGTCTGGACAGGTCAGGAGCAGAAGAACTTCAAGCAGGTGCTCGCGGAGTTCGAGAAGCGCACCGGCGCGAAGGTCACCTTCGTGCCCGCCCAGGACCCGATCATCAACTTCCTGGGGTCGAAGATCGCGGGCGGCCAGCCGCCGGACATCGCGCTGCTGCCGCAGCCCGGCGCGATCAAGCAGGCCGTGCAGAAGGGCTGGGCGAAGCCGCTCGACGCGGACACGCTCGCGGAGGTGCAGAAGAACTACTCGCAGGGCTGGCAGGACATCGGCAAGGTCGACGGCAAGCAGTACGGCGTCTACTACAAGGCCGCCAACAAGTCGCTGGTCTGGTACAACGCGAAGGTCTTCGAGAACGCGGGGGCCAGTGAGCCGAAGACCTGGAAGGACCTGCTGACGACGTCTCAGGCGGTGTACGACTCGGGCGTCACCCCGTTCTCGGTGGCCGGCGCGGACGGCTGGCCGCTGACCGACTGGTTCGAGAACGTGTACCTCTCCCAGGCGGGCCCGGAGAAGTACGACCAGCTGGCCCAGCACAAGATCAAGTGGACTGATCCGTCGGTGAAGCAGGCGCTGACCACGCTCGCCGAGATCTGGGGCAACGCGAACTACCTGGCGGGCGGCCAGGACGGCGCGCTGCAGACGGAGTTCACCACCTCGGTCACCCAGACCTTCACGGGCGGCGACCAGCCGAAGTCGGCGATGGTCTACGAGGGCGACTTCGTGCAGGTCAACATCGGTGAGACCAAGGCGAAGGTGGGCACGGACGCCAAGGTGTTCCCGTTCCCGGCCGTCGGTTCGACCGCGCCCGTGGTCTCCGGCGGTGACGCGGCCGTCATCTTCAAGGACTCCGAGGGCGCCCAGGCGCTGGCGAAGTTCCTGGCCTCGCCGGACGCCGCGACGATCCAGGCGAAGCTCGGCGGCTATCTCTCGCCGAACAAGAGCGTGCCGAACTCGGCGTACCCGAACGAGGTGCAGCGCACGATCGCCAAGTCCCTGATCGCGTCCGGCGACGACTTCCGCTTCGACATGTCCGACCAGGCCCCACAGGCCTTCGGCGGCACCCCGGGCAAGGGCGAGTGGAAGGACCTCCAGGACTTCCTGAAGAACCCGAAGGACGTCGCGGGCGCCCAGGCGAAACTGGAGAAGGACGCGGCGGCCGCCTACGGCAGCGGAAGCTGACCCGGCGATGGCCGCACCCGCGACCACGGCCCCCGCTCCGCCTCCTGGCCACCGCAGGAGCGTGACCGGCACCCGGAAGACCGTGGCGGCTCTCTTCCTCCTCCCCGCCCTGGTGCTGCTCGGCGCGCTCGTGGTCTACCCGATCGGGTACTCGCTGATCCGCAGCTTCTACAACGCGGACGGCGACGGTTTCGCCGGCGTCGACAACTACAAGGCGATCTTCACGGACGACGGCATCCGCACCGCCCTGAAGAACAACGTCATCTGGCTGGTGTTCGCGCCGACGGTCTCCACCGCCCTCGGTCTGGTCTTCGCGGTGCTGACCGAACGGGTGCGTTGGGGCACGGCGTTCAAGCTGGTCGTCTTCATGCCGATGGCGATCTCGATGCTGGCCGCCGGGATCATCTTCCGTCTCGTCTACGACCAGGACCCGGACAAGGGGGTCGCCAACGCGGTCTGGGTCGGCATCCACGACACCTTCGCCCAGTCCTCGGCGTTCCCCAACGCCCACCTGGGCCGCGAGTCGCCCCTGACGGCGGATCAGGGCGGCTTCGTCACGAAGGCGACGGTCCACACCGGCCAGGCCGTCACCCTCCCCCTCCTCGGTGTGGCCCCCGACCAGATGCCCGACGGCGCGAAGAAGGCCGTGGCGGCGAAGCCCGACCCGGGGAGGATCACCGGCACCACCTGGCAGGACTTCACCCGCGGCAAGGGCGTCGGCACGCTGGGCGCCCCCGACCCGTCCGAGGTCGGCTACGACGGGATGCGTGTCGAGGCGGTGAAGGACGGCAAGGTGGTGGCGTCCACGAAGGCCGCGGCCGACGGCACCTTCACCCTGCCCGCCGCCGCCGACGGTGCCCGGCTCCGGCTCCCCGCGAGCAACTTCAAGCAGCCCTACAACGGCGTCGACTGGCTCGGCCCGTCCCTCGTCACGCCGGCCATCATCGGGTCGTACGTCTGGATGTGGGCGGGCTTCGCGATGGTGCTGATCGCGGCCGGACTGGCAGGTGTGCCCCGGGAGCTGCTGGAGGCGGCGCGGGTCGACGGGGCCACCGAGTGGCAGGTGTTCCGCAAGGTCACCGTGCCGCTCCTGGCGCCGGTCCTCGCGGTGGTCACCGTCACCCTGATGATCAACGTGCTGAAGGTCTTCGACCTCGTGTACATCATCGCGCCGGGCTCCTCGCAGGACGACGCGAACGTGCTCGCCCTGGAGCTGTACCGCAAGGGCTTCTCGGAGGGCCAGCCGGGCATCGCCAGCGCCATCGCGGTGTTCCTGCTGCTCCTCGTGATCCCGGTGATGTGGTTCAACGTCAGGCGGCTGCGGCGGGAGGAGCGGCGATGAGCGTGCACCGCCTGTTTTTCGGCTGGGGGTCCGGGGGTTACCCCCCGGGATGGCGCAGTAACGTCAGGCGGCTGCGGCGGGAGGAGCGGCGATGAGCTGGCTGCTGGAGAAGATCAACGGCGGTCTGGTGCGGGTCTTCCTGATCGTCGTCGCCCTGTTCTGGCTGGTGCCGACGATCGGTCTGCTGGCGTCCTCCCTCCGTTCCCCGGAGGACATGAGCGCGAACGGCTGGTGGCACGTGTTCGCCAAGCCGTCCCAGCTGACGTTCGACAGTTACCAGAAGCTCCTGGAGAACAGTGACATCACCAACTCCCTCTGGAACACGGTCCTGATCACCGTCCCGGCGACGGTCCTGGTCGTCATCGTCGGGGCGCTGGCGGGTTACGCGTTCGCGTGGCTGGAGTTCCGGGGCCGGGACTGGTGGTTCCTGATCGTGGTCAGTCTGCTGGTCGTCCCGGTCCAGGTGGCGCTGATCCCGATCGCCGAACTCTTCGGGAAGATCGGCCTGTTCGGGACGGTCTTCGGGGTGGTCCTCTTCCACGTCGGCTTCGGGCTGCCGTTCGCGGTGTTCCTGCTGCGGAACTTCTTCGCGGAGATCCCGCGGGAGCTGCTGGAGGCGGCCCGTCTCGACGGCGCCGGTGAACTGCGCGTGTTCACCCGGGTGGTGATGCCGCTCGGCGGGCCGGCGATCGCGAGCCTGGGCATCTTCCAGTTCCTGTGGGTGTGGAACGACATGCTGGTCGCGCTGGTGTTCACCAAGTCGAGCACCCAGCCGATCACGGTCGCACTCCAGACCCAGGTACGCCAGTTCGGCAACAACGTCGACGTCCTCGCGCCCGGCGCGTTCATCTCGATGGTGATCCCGCTGGCCGTGTTCTTCGCGTTCCAGCGGCAGTTCGTGTCGGGGGTGATGGCGGGCGCGGTCAAATAACCGCACAAGACCGTACAAGGGGCTCTCGAAAGGGGCGAGTCGGCCTTCGGCTCGCTCCTCCCCGCTCACGGAACGTAACCCACATGACGTAGCGAACCGTAACCGAATCACTCCATTGGCCGTTCCCGGGCAGAACGCCCGCGCCGACCGACCCATGGATGCCCCTTGCCCAGGTTCAGTGTCATTGTCCCCGCGTACCAGGTCCAGGCGTATCTGTCCGAGTGCCTGGACTCGGTGCTCTCGCAGTCGTACCCCGATCTGGAACTGATCGCCGTCGACGACTGCTCCCCGGACGCCTGCGGCACGATCATCGACGAGTACGCGGCGAGGGACGCGCGCGTGAAGGCCGTGCACCTGCCGGAGAACCAGGGCCTGGGCGGCGCCCGCAACGCGGGGATGGCGCAGGCGCGCGGCGACTACCTGCTCTTCCTGGACAGCGACGACACGCTGACGCCGGACGCGCTGCGGGCGATCGCCGACCGGATCAAGGAGACCGGCGATCCGGACGTGCTCGTGTACGACTACGCGCGGACGTTCTGGACGGGCCGGGCGGAACGCAACAAGGTCGCGCTGCACCTGACCGAAGAGGGTCCCGCGCCGTTCCGCCTTGAGGACCGGCCGGGTCTGCTGCGGGTGCTGATGGTGGCCTGGAACAAGGCGTACCGGCGGGAGTTCGTCGAGGAGAACGGCCTCGCCTTCCCGCCCGGCTACTACGAGGACACGCCCTGGACCTACCCGGCCCTGATGACCGCCGGGTCGATCGCGACCCTCGACCGGGTCTGTGTGCACTACCGGCAGCGGCGGCAGGGCAGCATCCTCGGCACCCGGAGCCGCCGGCACTTCGACGTCTTCGACCAGTACGACCGGGTCTTCGCGTTCATCGAGGAGCGGCCCGAACTGGCGCGCTGGCGGCCGGTGTTGTTCCGCCGGATGGTCGACCACTTCTCGACGGTGTTCACCAGGAAGGACCGGCTCCCGAAGGGCAGCCGCGCCGAGTTCCTGCGCACGGCCCGCGCCCACTACCGGCGTTATCACGCGGGGGGCTCGAAGATCCCGTTCCGTACCCGGCTCCGGCACGGTCTCGTCCACTACGGCCTGCACCGCACCTATCGCGCCCTCCAGCTGGCGATGTCCGCCCGCCGCCGCGCCCTCAAGGCCGGCGTCAAGTCCGTCCGCGGTCTGCGCTCGGCCCTGCTCCAGCTGCACTACCGCATCCAGCTGCGGCTCCCGCTGCGCGCCGACCGCGCGGTCTTCGCCGCCTACTGGAACCGCGGCCACGGCTGCAATCCGGGTGCGCTGGAGGAGGCGTTCCGCACCCACGCCCCGCACATCCGCACCTCCTGGATCGCCCGCCCGGAGCACCACCACACGGTCCCGCCGGGTCCGCGCCGGCTGCGGCCGGGCACCTTCGGCTACTGGACGGCGCTGGCCCGCTCCAAGTACCTGGTCAACAACGTCAACTTCGACCGGCGGCTGAAGAAGCGCCCCGGCCAGGTGTTCGTGCAGACCCAGCACGGCACCCCGCTCAAGCACATGGGCCTGGACCTCCAGGAGCACCCGGCGGCCGCCGCCGACATGGACTTCGAGGAGCTCCTGCGGGGTGTCGACAAGTGGGACTACGTCCTGTCCGCGAACCGGCACACCACCCTGACCTGGGAGCGTGTCTACCCCGGCGGCTACCGGACCCTCGAATACGGCTACCCGCGCAACGACGTCTTCCAGCAGGCCACCTCGGCCGACGTCACCCGGATCCGCGCGTCGCTCGGCATCCCCGAGGGCACGGTCGCCCTGCTGTACGCGCCCACCCACCGCGACTACCGGCGCACCCAGCGCCCCGCCCTCGACCTGGACCGGATCGTGCGCCGCCTCGGCCCGCGCTTCGTGATCCTGGCCCGCGCCCACTACTGGCACGGCGGTCCGCTCGCGTCCGGGGACCGGGTGATCGACGTCAGCGGCCACCCCCGTGTGGAGTCCCTCTGCCTGGCCGCGGACGCGCTGGTCACCGACTACTCGTCGATCATGTTCGACTACGCCAACCTGGACCGGCCGATCGTCGTGCACACCGAGGACTGGGACGCCTACAGCGCGGCCCGCGGCACCTACTTCGACCTGCGCTCCAGCCCGCCCGGCGCGGTCGCCCGCACCGAGGACGAGCTGATCGACATCTTCGCGACCGGCCACTGGCGCGGCTCCCGCTCCGCGCAGCTGCGCGCCGCGTTCCGCGAGCGGTTCTGCCGGTACGACGACGGACGCGCCGCCGAGCGGGTCGTCCGGCACGTGGTGCTCGGCGAGCCGGCCGGGCTGCCGGAGGTCGTCCCGCTGGAGCAGCGGCACCCCGTGCCCTCGGCGGCCGCAGGGCTCGCCCACTCCCCGCTGGCCACCGTTCCGCAACCTTCCGGCCATCTGCCCGTCACCGAGAGCCGCTGAACGCCGTTTGCCTTGCAGGGAGTTCCCTCATGCCCCCCAACACCTCGCGACCCACTCCGTCCCGGCCGTCCACCTGGCGACCGACGGGAAGGCCGGGCCGCATGCACACCTGAGAAAGAGCAGCATGACCCGCTTCAGCATCATCGTCCCGTCCCACGGGGTCGCCGGCCGGCTGTCCCAGGCGCTGGACTCGGTCCTCGCCCAGTCCTTCGGCGACCTGGAGCTGATCCCGGTCTGCGACGCGCCCGACGCCCCGGCCGCCTCGGTCGCCGCCGCCTACGCCGAGCGGGACTCCCGGGTGGCCCCGGTGCACTCGCCGCCGGCGGCCGGGCTGAGCGGGGCCCGGAACACCGGGATGCGCGCGGCGAACGGCACGTACCTGCTCTTCCTCGACGGCGACGACGTGCTGGTCCCGGGCGCGCTGGCGCTGCTGGACGCCCGGCTCGCCGAGACCGGTGACGTGGACGTCCTGTATGCCGAGCACGAGCGGGCGCCCTGGTGGGAGGGCGAGCCGGGCAACCCGGCGGCCCCCCTGCTGGCGGGCGTCCCGGACGGCGCCTTCGCCCCGGACCGGGCGCCCCGGCTGACAGGCGTGGCCCTGCCCGCGTGGAGCGCGGTCTACCGCCGTGCCTTCCTGGCCGAACGGCGGCTGAGCTTTCCGGACGGATACTTCACGGACCTCGGCTGGGGCGGCCTGACCACCGTCGCCGCCGAGCGGATCGCTGTGCTGCGCTCGGTGGTCGTACGGCACCGGCCGCGCCGCCAGGGCAGCCGGCTGAACCTGCCCGGGCCGCACCAGCACGAGCTCCTCGACCAGGCGGAGCTGGTCCTTGAGCGGGCCGCCGCGCTGCCCGGGGAGCGGGCGCGGGCGCTGTTCGAGCAGGTCTTCGGGGTGGTGCTGAAGACGGCCGCGCGGCCGGACCGGATGCCGTCCGGGCGCCGGGCGTTCTTCTGGCGGGCGGCCCGGCTGCACCGCGCGCACCGGCCGGACGGGTTCCGGATGCCGGGCGGGAGCGTGGGTGTCCAGCACCGGCTGCTCGCGGCGGGCGCGTACACGGCGTTCCGCGTGCTGCGTGGTGCCAACCGGGTCGCGGCCTCGGCGGCCGGGCGGCTGCCGCGCCCGCGCCTGCCGCTCACCCGGCTGCGGTACGCCCTCGACCTGCGCCGCCCGCTGGACCAGAACCTCGCCGTGTACTGCGCGTACTGGGGGCGCGGCTACGTCTGCAACCCGGCCGCGATCCACGCCGTGGCCCGCGAACTCGCCCCGCACCTCCGCTCGGTGTTCCTGGTCGAGGCAGGCCAGGAACACACCGTGCCGGAGGACGTCGAGTACGCGGTGATCGGCAGCCGCCGGTACTGGCAGGTACTGGCCCGCGCCAAGTACCTCGTCAACAACGCCAACTTCGCCGAGGGGATCGTCAAGCGGCCCGGCAGCGTGCACGTCCAGACGCAGCACGGCACCCCGCTGAAGAAGATGGGCGTCGACCAGTCGACGTACCCGGTGGTCGCCGCGCAGACCGGCAGCTTCACCAAACTCCTCGGCCGCGTCGACCGCTGGGACTTCAACCTCTCCGCCAACCGCCACTCCACCCAGACGTGGGAGCGCGCCTTCCCCGGCTCGTACCGGACGCTGGAGTACGGCTATCCGCGCAACGACGTCTACTACACGGCGACCGCCCACGAGGTGGTCCGGGCCCGCCGCAGGCTGGGCGTCCCCGACGGCAGGACGGCCGTGCTGTACGCCCCCACCCACCGCGACCACCACACCGGTTTCGAGCCCGGCCTGGACCTGGAGGCGTTCTGCGAGGCGGCCGGCGAGGACGTCGTCGTGCTCCTGCGCGCGCACTACTTCTACGACCGGGGCCCTTCGGCGGGCACCGGCCGGGTCATCGACGTCACTGCGCACCGCTCCGTCGAGGACGTGTGCCTGGCCGCGGACGCGCTGGTCACCGACTACTCCTCCATCATGTTCGACTACGCCAACCTGGACCGGCCGATCGTCGTGTACGCCGACGACTGGGAGGTCTACCGGCAGACCCGGGGCGTCTACTTCGACCTGATGGCCGAGCCCCCGGGGCCGGTCGCCCGCACCCCCGAGGAACTGGCCCGGATCTTCCGCGACGGCTCCTACCGGGGCCCGGAGTCCCGGCAGCTGCGGGCCGACTTCCGCGCACGCTTCTGCCAGTTCGACGACGGCCTGGCCGCCGAGCGGGTCGTGCGCCGGGTGTTCCTCGGCCGGCCGCCGGAGGACATCCCGGCGGTGATCCCGCTCGCCGAACGCCTGCCCGCCCCGGCCGCGACCCTCGTCAGGAGCTGACCGTGCCCCGACTCAGTGTGATCATCCCCTGTTTCAAGGTGCAGGGCTTCCTCCGGGAGTGCCTCGACTCGGTCCTGGAGCAGTCCTTCCACGACATCGAGGTGATCGCCGTCGACGACCGCTCCCCGGACGGCTGCGGCGCGATCCTCGACGAGTACGCGGCCCGCGACCCGCGTGTGCGGGTCCTGCACCTGCCGGAGAACGTCGGCCTCGGCCGTGCCCGCAACGCCGGACTCCCCTACGCCACCGGTGACTTCCTCCTCTTCCTCGACAGCGACGACACCCTCGTCCCGGGCGCGCTGCGCGCGATCACCGACCGGCTGGCGGAGACCGGCGACCCGGACGTGCTGGTCTTCGACTACGCCCGCACCTACTGGTGGGGCGGGACCCGGCGCAACGCCCTCGCCGAGGTGCTCGGCGCGACGGCGGACGTGTTCACGGCGGCTGAACGCCCCGAGATCCTCGACCTGTTGATGGTGGTGTGGAACAAGGCCTACCGCCGGGACTTCGTCGAGGAGAACGGCTTCCAGTTCCCGCCGGGCTACTACGAGGACACCCCCTGGACCTTCCCCGTCATGCTCAGCGCGGCCCGGATCGCCACCCTCGACCGGATCTGCCTCCACTACCGCCAGCGCCGGCAGGGCAACATCCTCTCCACCACCAGCCGCAAGCACTTCGACGTGCACGAGCAGTACAAGCGGGTCTTCGCCTTCGTCGACGCCCGCCCGGAGCTGGCGGCCTGGCGGCCTTACCTGCACCGGAAGATGGGCGAGCACTGCCTGGACATCCTGGCGAAGCCGGACCGGCTGCCGCCCGCCGCCAAGGGCGAGTTCTTCCGGCGCACGGCGGAGCTGTACCGGGCGTTCCGGCCTGAGGGGGCCGACCCCGGTTACCCCGGTGACCTCGGTGACTTCGGTGACCTCGGTGACTTCGGTGACCTCGGTGTGCTGGGCGTGCTCGACGGGTCGTACGCCTCGTACCGGCTGCGGCAGCAGGCCGGGCGGGTCGGCCGGGAGAGCGGTCGGCAGGCGCTGCGGGTGCGGCGGGCGGCGGAGGCCCGGGCCCGGCGCGCGCTGACCGGGCTGCGCGGCCTGCGCCCCCTGGACGAGGAGCTGGTCCTGTACTCCGCGGCCTCGCACCAAGGGCTGCGGGGCGACCCGGCGGCCGTGTACCGCGCGGCCCGGGAGATCGCCCCGCGGCTGCGGGGCGTCTGGGTGGTGCGGGACGCGGAGGTCGCGGCGGGGCTGCCGCCCGGCGTGCAGCATGTGCTGCTGGACTCCCCGGAGTACCTGCGGCTGACCGCCCGCGCGAAGTTCTTCGTCAACGACGTCAACTGGCCCGGCACACTGGTGAAACGGCCCGGCAGCGTGCACGTCCACACCCACCGGGGCACCCCGCTCAAGTACCTGGGCGCCGACCTGCTGGGCAAGCCCGGCGCCCGGCTCGGCTTCGACGTCCCGCAGATGCTGCGCCGGGCCGACCGCTGGGACCACAGCCTGGTCGCCAACCGCCACTCGGAGCTGGTGTGGGAGCGGGCCTACCCCTGTCACTTCGCGTCGGCCCGCACGGGCAGCCCGCGCAACGACGTCCTGGTCACCGGCGGCCGGACGGACTTCCGGGCCCGGCACGCCATTCCCGCCGACCACACGGTGGTGCTGTACGCGCCGACCCGCCGCGACTACGTCCGGGGCGGTCACGTCGACCGGATCGACCTGGCCCGGTTCGCCGCCGACCTCGGCGAGGGGCACACGCTGGTGGTCCGGCTGCACCCGGCCCTCGCGACCGGTCCGGCACGCGGGACGGGCCTGGCCGAGCTGCACCGGCGCGGCATCGTGGTCGACGCGACCGGCGAACCGCACGCCGAGGAGGTCATGCTGGCCGCGGACGCCCTGGTCACCGACTACTCGTCGATCATGTTCGACTACGCCAACCTGGACCGGCCGATCGTCGTGCACGCCGACGACTGGGCCGCGTACACGGCGAGCCGCGGCGCCTATCTCGACATCACCGCCGAGGCGCCGGGCCATGTCTCGCACTCCTACCGGGAGTTGGCGTGGCTGTTCGCCTCGGGCGGCTGGCGGGACGAGGAATCGGCGCGGCTGCGGGCCGACTTCCGGTCCCGGTTCTGCGAGTTCGACGACGGCCGGGCCGCCGAACGGGTCGTACGGACGCTGCTGCTCGGCGAGTCGATGCCGGAGCCGCCGGCCCGGGTGCCCGGTCCGGCCGGGGCACGTGACCTGCTGGCGTCGACGTGAGACCGCGTACCTGGGTGCTCGTGCTGGCCGCGGTCTTCGCGGTGCTGCAACTCGCCGACGTCACCGGCCGGGACACCCCCGACTCCAAGAACTACGTGTCGTACGCGCTGACCCTGGCCGGGGCGGGCAAGCGGGAGGCGGCGGCCGAGACGACGGACTGGGCGTGCGCCGGCGAGGCGTCGGCGGCGGAGCGCGCCCAGCGCGTGGACGTGCTGCGCTTCCACGGGCCGAGTCCGGCGGACCGCGTGTTCGCGGACTGCCGGGCCGGTGAACTGGGGCGGGTGGAGCGGCGGTTGCGGGCCGGGGGCGCGCAGACGGACGGGCACGTCGTGCCGTTCGTGGCCCCCCGGCTGCGGCGGATCTTCGAGGTGCGGCCGGGCTATCCGGTGTTCCTGGTGCCGTTCGTCACCGTGTTCGGGGTGACGTGGGGGGTATGGCTGGCGAGCGTGCTGGTCGCGGGCGCGGGCGGGGTGCTGGTCTTCCTGGTGCTGCGGACGGTGTCGGTACCGGTGCCGCTCGCGCTGACCGGGCAGATCCTGTACTACGTCCTGCCGGTCGGCACGACCGCGATGCGGCCGATGGCGGAGGGCCTGATGCTGGCCCTGACCCTGACGGCGGTGTGGGGCTGCGCGCTGGCCCTGACCGGGCGAGTGCGGGCGGGGACGGCGCTGGTGGCGGGCACGCTGCTCGCGCTGTTCGCGGTGAAGCACTCGCAGGCGCTCTTCCTCGGCGGGTGCCTGGCCGGGGCCGCGGCGGTGGTCGCGCTGTGGCGGCGCCGGCACGGCCGGGGACCCGGGCGCGCGGTGTCGGCGATCGCGGTGGCGGGGTGCGGGGCGATCGCGAGCACCCTGCTGCTCGCCCGGCTGCTGCGCTATCCCTCCGAGGCGGAGAGCGTGCAGGATCTGCTGACCGTCCACTACACCCACCCGGACCGGGCCCACCCGTGGCGGGAGTTCCTCCATCTGGAGTTCGACTTCTGGGTGGAGTGGCTGCGCCGGCAGCTGACGGAGCCGCTGTTCCCGGCCGCGCTGGCGGCCGGGGCGTGGGGAGCGCGGCGGCGGCCGGCCTTCGGTGTCTTCCTGCTGGCGGCCGCCGCAACCGGGATCCTCACCCAGGCCGGGCATCCCGACATCACCGTCTTCGGCGACCGGCTGATCGTGCTGGCCTGGCTGCTGCCGGTGCTGGGCGTGCCGCTGCTCCTCGAACCGCTGCTGCGCCGACCGGTCCCGGTTCCCGCGCAGGGGTCGCCCAGGGCGGTCGGCGTCACTCGATGAGGTGGGCGTCACTCGATGAGGTGATGGACGGCAACGCCGTCGGGACGGACGGGAACACTTGGCAAATGGTCCGCCCTGTCCGTTTCCTCCGGTGAGCACCGGCGCCCTGCTCCGGCGCGCCATGCGTGGCTCCACCGCCCTGCGCGGCGGCCGGGTCCGCAGACTCACCCCGTACCAGGTCTTCGGCCTGCTGTTCTGGCTGCTGATGACCCTCGCCTACTGGCGGGTGCCGCCGTGCTGCGAGGCAGGGCTCCACGCGGCGGCGGTGGCACGGCTGCGGGCGGGCCTGACGGACCCCGCCGTGTCCCCGTACGTGCTGGCGCAGGGTGCGCTGGCCCGGCTGACCGGGCTCAGCGGCTGGCAGCTGCTGCGGGTGTGCGGCCCGCTGAACCTGGTGGTCCTGCTGACGGGCCTCGGCCGGCTGGTCCGGGTCCTCACCCCGCGGCCGTGGGCGCCGGTACTGACGCTGGCCTTCCTGTCCGTGCTGTGGGGCACGCGACCGGCCTGGGGCGGGGGCTCGCTGGCCCTGCTGCCGCTGACCGGCAGCCTCGGCTACCCGTCCGCGTTCGCCCTCGGCCTCACCTTCTGGGCCTGGTCCCTGACCGGCGCCCGCGCCCGTGATCTGCGCCGGGTGCGCTACGTCGGCCCGAACGGCCTGCGCAGCCTGTCCGGATACGCGGCGCTCGGACTGCTGTACGGGACGGTGGCCCTGGTCGACCCGGTGACCGGAGTGGGCGCGGCGGCCGGGGCGGTGGCGTTCGTGGCGGGGTGGCAGCGGGGGTGGCGGGGCTCGGTATGGGGGCGGTGGGCGCTGACGTGCGCGGTGGCGGCGGCGGTGCTCGCCTTCGGGACGCACGCGCGGGTGCCGGCGGCTTCGCCGTACGAGCCGTACGTGTCATCCGCGCTCTACGGGTCGCACGCGCCATACGGGTCGCACTCGTCATACGGGTCGCACGCGCCATACGGCTCGTACTCGTCATACGGGTCGTACGACGGGTCGGTCGGGTCGGTCGGGTTGGCCGGGCTGACCGGATGGGCGGGTCAGTGCTGGCTGGCCCTGCTCGGGGTCCCGGCGCTGTGGCTGCGGGCGCGGCGGGCGGCCGGGGTCGGTCCGCCGAGTTCGCTGGGTTCGCTGGGGTCGCGGGGTTCGCTGAATTCGCCGGGGCTTGCGGCACGGCGTGATCCGCTGGTGCTGTTGTTCGCCCTGGAGTGCCTGGTGCTGGCGGGCGGCCGACTCGTCGGCGTGCTCGGCCTCGCGCTGCTGGCGCCGCAGTGCGCGCTCGCCGTGGAGCTGGCGGCGGAACGGCCCTGGCCCCGGTGGCGGCGGGCGCTCGGCTGGGCCGCGGCCGGCGGGGTCTGCCTGGGCTTTCTGGCCGCGCAGGCCGGAGCGGTCGTACCTCGCTCGGTGGACCCGGTCGGCTTCGTCCAGCCACCGCGCTGGCCGTCGTACGACTGGGCGGCCCGGCACATCGGCCCGGGGGAACCGGTGATCACGGACGCCTACTACGCCGTCCGGCTGCTCCCCGGGTACGGCATCGACCTGACCGACGGCCACGACCACCGCCCCCGGGTGCGCTGGCTGCTGCTGACGCGGCAGGAGCGGCTGCCCGCGGAGGCGGTGGTCGTGGACTGGAGCCGGCGCACCGGCGAGGTGCTCGCGCGGCTCACCCGGACGCGGGACGCGTCCCCGGCGCCGCTGACTACTCGATGACGAGGTCGACCGGGATGTTGCCCTTGGTGGCCTTGGAGTAGGGGCAGAAGGCGTGGGCCTGGTGGACCAGCTTCTCGCCGGTCTCGTTGGCGAGCGCCTCGGGGAGCTCGACGCGCAGGGTGACCTTGAGCGCGAAGCCGCCGTCGGACTCGTCCTTGCCGATGCCGACCTCGGCGGTGACGGAGATCTCGCCGGTGTCGACCTTGGCCTGGCGGCCGATGGCACCGAGGGCGCTGGCGAAACAGGCGGCGTAACCGGCGGCGAAGAGCTGCTCGGGGTTGGTGCCCTGGCCGTTGCCGCCCAGCGCGGGCGGGAACGCCAGCGTCAGGTCCAGCTGCCCGTCCGAGCTGACCGCCCGTCCTTCCCGGCCGGTGGCGGTGGCGGCTGCCGTGTAGATGGCGTCCATGGAAGACCATCCCTCTCGAAGTACTCGAAGTCTCGGTGTTCCGGCGGCTCCCGTTCGGCCGCCCTCACGACGACAAGTAGAGCACACAACTCAATTGCGCACAACTAAATGACCCACAAGCGCTACCCTTGAACCATGACCGCGACAACCCCGGCCCCCGGCCCCGCCGCTCCTCCCGAGGCGCAGTGGCTCCACCTGGACCGCCAGATCTGCTTCTCCCTGCACGCCGCGTCCCGCGCCTTCAACGGCGTCTACCGCGTGATCCTCAAGGACCTCGGACTCACCTACCCGCAGTACCTGGTGATGCTGGTGCTGTGGGAACAGGGCGACCTGCCGGTCAAGAAGCTCGGCGAACACCTGCGCCTGGACTCCGGCACCCTTTCGCCGCTGCTCAAGCGCCTGGAGTCGGCGGGCCTGGTCCACCGCGAGCGCAGCACACGCGACGAACGCTCGGTGGAGGTACGGCTCACGGAGGAGGGCGCCGCGCTGCGGGAGCGGGCCCTGGAGGTACCGCGCCGGATCGTCTCGGCGACGGGGTTCGACGTGGACGAGATCCGGGACCTGAAGGCGCGCCTGGACCAGCTGACGGGAACGCTGGACGCGGCGGCCGCGGAGGAAGGGGCGCGCTGAGCGCGCCCCTCAGGGGCGCGGGGCCGTTGTCGATGTGCGGCTGTCGCCGCGCGGGCGCGACCAGCCACCGCCGGCCCGCATCGCGGACTCGGCCGAACCCACCCGAATCGGCCGCACATACAACCTCAACGCAACCCGGTCGATCACCATCTCCTCCCGCAGCACGAACTCCTGGTTCAGCACAGCCCACTTGGCCCGCTCCGTCCCGAGCCGCGGCCGATACCCGCTCACCAGCGCGTACTTCTCCATCACCGCCCACACCTCGTCCACCCCGGCGAGCCGCCGCCGCAGCGTCCCCACCTCCACCTCACGCCCGTACAGCGTGCCCGACGCCGGCCCCGGCTCGGCCAGTGCAACGTCCCTCGTGGACTTGAAGTCGGCGGGATACGCGAGCTCCGCCCCGCGCGCGTGGGCCGGCAGGAACAGCACGGGGTCGCCGGGCCGCAGCACCCGGGCCACGGCCGCCGCGACCCCGCCGAGGTTGTCGGGACGGGTGCCCGGCACCCGGTCCGCCCGCAGCAGCGGGATCTGGTGGGTGAAGGCGAGGAGGACCGCCAGGACCCCGGCCAGGGTGAGCGCGGGCGACCGGGGCGCGGGCGACCGGGGCGCGGTCGCCGTGCCGTGGGACCAGAGCCGGCCGAGCACCCCGGCGACCCGGTCCGCGCCGAGCGCCACCAGCAACGGCCCCCCGGCCAGCGCGTACAGCACGTACCGGTCGACGTAGAGCGGGGTGAGCTGGGAGGCCAGCATCAGCGCCACCGGTGGCAGCACCGCGAGCGGCAGCGCGACCGCCGCGAGGGTCACCTCACCGCGCCGGCCCACCAGCCGCGTCAGCCCGAGCAGCCCGAGCGCCAGGCACGCCCAGTACACCCCGTCGGTCGGTCCGAGGTACTGGCGCAGCAACTCCTGCGCGGTCTCCACGTCCGGCTCCCGCAACCACGCCACCTGGGCCGACTGCCCCCGTGAGACCACGACCATCGGCAGCAGCGACAGCGCCACGCCCCCGGCCGCGCAGCCCCACCCCCGCCACACCCTTCCCGACGAACGGGCCAGCACCAGAGTTCCCGCGTGTGCGAGCAGCAGCAGGACGGCGAACTCGTGCAGCCAGCAGGTGACTCCGAGTACGACGCCGTACCGGCACCAGGCCCGCCGTCCCCCCTCCCGCACCGCCCGGACGAAGAGCAGCGTCGCGCCGGTGGCGCCCGCGGCGACCAGGGCGTACGAGCGGCCCTCCTGCGCGTAGTGGCCGACCAGCGGGGTGACCGCGTACAGCAGCCCGGCCCACAGACCGACGCGCGGCCGGGCCAGACGGCTGCCCAGGGCGGCCACCAGGCCCGCGGTGACGGCCGCCGCGCACACCGAGGGCAGCCGGAGGACGACCTCGCCGGGGTGGCCGGGGTCGGCGGCGAGGACGACGTGCATCAGCAGGTAGTACAGGCCGTGCACCGCGTCCACGTCGTGCAGCAGCCGCCAGATCTGCGGCACCGTGCGCCGCGCGACCTGGTAGGTGACGGCCTCGTCGCGCCACATGCCGCCGCGGTGCAGCCCCCACAACCCGACCGCGAGCATCACCGCGGCCGGGACGGCCAAGGCCACGCCCCGGGCGGCCCCCGGCCACCGGGGCGGACCGCCCAACGGGCGCGGCCGACTCCGTGGAGCCGGCCGGCCGTCTTCTGCTGTTCGCGTCGTTCGCGGATGCGCTTTTACGAGAGGCCCGATAGTCACCACGGCCCGATCTTTTGCGATTAGCCAACCTTTGCCGGGTATTGACGGCGTATCGGCATGGATACACCATCCGCGCGGCTTACGCTCGCGGTTGATGAACCGCCGCTCGTACTTGCCGCTCCCGCGCGTCCCGTTCGCCCCGCCTGTTCGACTCCCGCGGCTCCGCCGCCCGCCCGGCCTCCCGCGTCTCCTCCGCCTCCTCTGTCTCGCCGTCGCCTGGGCCGTCACGCGCGCGTCGATGCTGTGGCTCCTCGCCCACAACAACGAGCGAACCCTGGGCCACGGAGCGGTCGCGCGCGAAGTGTGGCGGCTGTACTTCCACTGGTACGGCGTGCTGTCGCACGGCGCGTTCCCGGCGCACGACACGTTGTGGCAGTACCCGCCGGGCGCCGGCGCGGTACTGCTGGCGCCGGGGCTGGTGCCCGGACCGAGCTACTTCCAGGCGTTCGTGGCGCTCACCCTGGCCACCGACGCGCTGATCACGGCGGCGCTCGCCCGCGCGGGCACGCGTCCCGGCCGGACCCTGCTCGGCGCGGCCCTGTGGACCGGCGGCCTCCCCCTGCTGCTGCACCTCCCGCTCGCCCGCTACGACGTGGAGGTCACCGCCTTCGCCGTGCTCTCCCTGCTGGCGCTGTCGCGCTCCACGCGCGTGTGCGGTGCGCTGGCGGCGCTGGGCGCGCTGGTGAAGGTGTGGCCGGCGCTGGTGCTGCTGGGCCTGGCGCGCGGGCAGCCGACGCGCACGGCGTGGCTGTCCGCGGCCCTGACCGGGACCGTGGCCCTCGCCGCCTTCGTGGTGTCGTTCCGCAACCCGCTGGCCTTTCTGCGTCAGCAGGGCGGCCGGGGTGTGCAGGTCGAGTCGCTCGGCGGGACCGCGCTCAGCCTCGCGCGGCAGGCCGGCTGGCGGGGCACGACCCGCTACCAGTACGGCGCCATGGAACTGGTCGGCCCGCACGTGCACGCGGTCGCGACGGCCTCCCTCGCGCTCACCGCGGCAGCCTTCGCCCTCCTCCTGCTGTGGCGGGTACGGGCCCGGCGCTGGACCCCGGCCACCCCGTACGACGCGGCCCTGAGCGCCGTCCTCCTCTTCACCGTCACCAGCCGGGTGATCAGCCCGCAGTACATGATCTGGCTGCTCGGCCTGGCCGCCGTGTGCCTGACCTCCCGGCACACCACGCAGCGTCCGGTCGCCGCGCTGGTCGTGGCGGCGACCGCGCTCAGTTCCGTCGCCTACCCCGCGTTCTACGCCGAGGTCATCCACTGCACCTGGACCGGCTGCCTGCTGATGCTCGCCCGCAACGGCCTGCTGGCCACCGCCGCCGTGCTCTCCCTCACCCGTCTGTGGCGCGCCTCCCGCCGCCGGGAGAGCACGTCCCGTGTCCACATGGTCACCTCAGGTCAGGTCGGCCGTCCGCAGATGTCCGCGGCACCTGCTTCACTGAGGGGTGACCGCGGCTGACGAACACCACGGGCCAACTGACGGAGGGGACGGCCACACATGACCTGGCTGATCACCGGCGGCGCCGGTTACATCGGGGCGCATGTCGTACGCGCGATGGCGGAGGCGGGCGAGCGGACGGTGGTGTACGACGACCTGTCCACCGGCATCGCCGAGCGCGTGCCCGAGGACGTGCCCCTGGTGACGGGCTCCACCCTCGACGGTGAGAAGGTCGCGCGGGTCCTGGCCGAGCACGAGGTGACCGGGGTCGTGCACCTGGCGGCGAAGAAGCAGGTCGGCGAGTCGGTGGGGCGCCCGCTGCACTACTACCACGAGAACGTCGAAGGCCTGCGCGTCCTGCTGCAGGCGGTGACGGAGGCACGGGTCCCCTCCTTCGTCTTCTCGTCCTCCGCGGCGGTCTACGGCATGCCGGACGTCGACCTGGTGACGGAGGAGACGCCGTGCGCGCCGATGTCGCCGTACGGCGAGACGAAGCTCGCGGGCGAGTGGCTGGTCCGCGCGACGGGCCGGGCCACGGGCCTCGCCACGGCCTCGCTCCGCTACTTCAACGTGGCCGGCGCGGCCCGCCCCGAGCTCGCCGACACGGGCGTCTACAACCTCATCCCGATGGTCTTCGAGAAGCTCACGGAGAACGCGCCGCCGCGCATCTTCGGCGACGACTACGCGACACCGGACGGCACCTGCGTCCGCGACTACATCCACGTGGTGGACCTCGCCGAGGCCCATGTGGCCGCGGCCCGCGCCCTCCAGGCGGAGCCGGGCCGCACGCTGACCCTCAACATCGGGCGCGGCGAGGGCGTCTCGGTCCGCGAGATGATCGACCGCATCAACACGGTCACCGGCTACGACCTCCCCCCGACCGTCGCCCCGCGCCGCCCCGGCGACCCGGCCCGCGTCGTCGCCTCCGCCGACCGCATCACCACCGAACTCGACTGGAAGACCAAGCACGACATCCAGGACATGATCACCTCGGCCTGGGACGGCTGGGTACGCCTGCATCCGGAGGCGGCCCGGGGCTGACGTACGGCCCGGCCACCGGGTAGGTGACCTCCCGTCATGCCCCCGCACTGCGGGCCTGTTTGGCCTCCTCGGCGATGGACCAGGCGTCCGCGACCGGGCCCACGTGGCCGAGTTTGTCGGGGTTGAGGACCAGGCGGACGGCCTGGACGCGGCCGTCGAGGATGTCGAGGGAGAAGGTCTGCAGGACCTTGCCGTCACGGTCGCGGAAGATCGCGCCGGGCTGGCCGTTGACCTCGTGCTGCTCGCAGGTGACGTCGATCCGGAAGAGCAACGGGATGACGGCGGCGAGGAGGCGGGCCACGTTCTGGGCGCCCAGCACCGCGCGGGCCAGCTGCGGTGCCTTGCCGCCGGCGTCGCTGACCAGCGACACGTCGGCGGCGAGCAGTTCCTGGAGGCCGGCCAGGTCGCCTTCGTGGAGGGCCTCGAAGAAGCGTGCGGCCAGTTCGTCGCGTTCCCTGCGGTCCGCCGCGAAACGGGGGCGGCCCTCGGCCATGTGGCGCCGGGCCCGGACCGCCAGCTGGCGGCAGGCGGCCTCCGAGCGGCCCACCGCCGACGCGACCTCGGGGAAGCCGAAGTCGAACACCTCGCGCAGGACGAAGACCGCACGCTCCAGGGGGCTGAGCCGCTCCAGGAGCAGCAGGGCCGCCATCGACACCGAGTCGGCCAGCTCCGCCGACCGCACCGGGTCCTCGTAGGGGTCGGCGAGCAGCGGCTCGGGGAACCACGGGCCGACGTACTCCTCACGCCGGACCCGGGCCGAGCGCAGGACGTCGATCGAGATCCGGGTCACCGCGGCCGACAGGAAGGCCTTCGGCGACCTGACCTCGGTCGGCGAGCCGGCGAAGCGCAGCCAGGCCTCCTGGACCGCGTCCTCGGCCTCGGCGACGCTGCCCAGGATCCGGTACGCGATCGAGAACAGCAGCGGCCGCAGCTCCTGGAACTCCTCGGTCTTGCTCTTCATGTGCGTCTCCCCCTCGTCCCGACCTGTCCGGAACCGTGCCGGTCCCGCTCCGTGCTGCCCTGTCCCGCCCTGTCCCGCCCTGTCCCGTCAGAAGGCGCCCGGGCCGAACCGGCCCGCCGCGACGACCAGCGCCAGCGCGAGATAGACCAGGTTCAGCGCCACGAACGCCCGCTCGCCGCGCCGGCCGTGGGTGATCATCGCGCCGATCATCAGCAGGATCCAGGCGGTGGCGGTCACCGGCACCAGGACCGGGGCGACGCCTGTGACGGCGGGCAGCACCAGGCCCGCCGCGGCCAGGAGTTCGAGGATGCCGAGCGTCCGCACGAAACCGTCGCCGGCGTCACCGGTCCAGCCGCCGCCGTGGGCCGCGGCCAGCTTCTCCCTCGGCACGAACGCCTTGCTGATCCCGCCGGCCAGCGCCACCGCGGCGAGCAGCACGGTGGCGATCCACAGCGCGAGGTTCATCGTCCACTCCTTGATCGGGGATGCCTGCGCCCTCTACGACGAGACGGCCGCGCCGCCTGTGACATCCCCGGCGGAGTGGTTACAGCGCCTTGAGCGCCTCCGTGGTCCCGCGGGCCAGCGCCGCCAGGTACCCCTTCGGCAGCTTCGGGGTGCGGATCACCACCGAGCGCCAGTACAACGGGCCGGAGATCAGGTCCATGGCCAGGTCGTCGTCGAGGCCCTCGGCGAGTTCGCCGCGCCGCTGCGCCGCCTCGATGATCTTGCTGGCGACGCCCTCCTGGCCCTCGCGCAGCGTCTTCTGCATGGCCTCGGCGATGTCGGGGTTGCGGGCCGCCTCGGCCTGGAGGTCGGGGATGATCTGCGAGGCGACCGGATGGCGCAGCGCACGCGAGGTGACCTCGTACAGCAGGCGCAGGTCGCCCTCCAGGGAGCCGGTGTCGGGTACCGGCAGGCCAAGCACGGCGAGGGCCGAGACGACGTCGAGGACCAGGTGCAGCTTGGAGCGCCAGCGGCGGTAGACGGCGGTCTTGCCGACGCCCGCGCGGCGCGCGATGCCCTCGATGGACATCCGGGCATAGCCGACCGCCGCGAGCTCCTCGAAGACGGCGGCCCGGATGGCCTCGGTCACGTCCTCGCGGAGGACGGCCGCCCCGGCGGGGGCTCGTCGGCGCGGACGCGTCTGGGACTCCTCGGCGTTCGTCGTCATGACTCCCAGCATAGGGGCGTAACGACGAAACGGTTGCGTTCCGACGACGCAGCGGCACGGAGCCGCCACCCGAACGCCGCAACGCGGGCCCGCTGAACGCGTCCCAGGTCATCGCCGTACCGAACACGTGCCCGCACCACACCGCAACGAATCGGTCGCGCCCCGACCTCGAAAGTGTTACGGCGCACACCCGCCCGTGACGACGAAACGGTTGCGTTCCGACGCCAACTCGGCCTACGCTCCCGTTGCGACGATACGGTCCCGTCCCGACGTAAGAAAACGTGAAGAGAAGCGTAAGGAAACTTCGGGTGACGGGCCCGGCCCCAGCCGGACGCCGCAGCACCCCCACCCCCCGAGTGAAAGCAGCGGATGTGACCCAGGTTCTCCACACACCGCCCCCGGCCCCGGTCACGGCCGAGGACGACCTCGCGGCGCTCGCCGCCCGGCACGGTCTCTCGGTCAGCGGCGCCCGCCCCACCCTGCCCCAGTACATCCGCCAGCTGTGGGCACGACGGCACTTCATCGTCGCGTTCGCCACCGCCAAGCTCACCGCCCAGTACGCGCAGGCGAAGCTCGGCCAGGTCTGGCAGATCATGACCCCGCTGCTGAACGCCGCGGTGTACTACTTCATCTTCGGCATCCTGCTGGGCACCAAGAGGGGCGTCCCGGACTACATCCCGTTCCTGGTCACGGGCGTGTTCATCTGGACGTTCACGTCGAGCTCGATCATGACCGGCACCCGCGCGATCGCCGGCAACCTCGGTCTCGTCCGTGCCCTGCACTTCCCGCGGGCCGCGCTGCCCATCTCCTTCTGCCTCCAGCAGCTGCAGCAGCTGCTGTTCTCGATGGCCGCCCTGATCGTCATCCTGCTCTGCTTCGGCGTGCCGGTGGCCGCCTCCTGGCTGCTGGCGATCCCGGTGCTGATCCTGCAGTTCACCTTCAACACCGGCATGTCGCTGATCATGGCCCGATGGGGCGCCAAGACCCCGGACATCTCCCAGCTGATGCCGTTCGTGCTGCGCACCTGGATGTACATCTCCGGCGTCATGTGGAGCATCGACCGGCTGACCGGCAACCACAAGGGTCTGCCGAGCTGGGTGGCCCCGGTGCTCAAGGACAACCCGGCCGCCGTCTTCATCGACCTGATGCGCTACTCCCTGATCGACAGCTTCCACTCCAGCCAGCTGCCGCCGCACGTGTGGATCGTCGCGACCGGCTGGGCCCTGGTCGTCGGCGTCGGCGGGTTCATCTACTTCTGGAAGGCTGAGGAGACGTACGGCCGTGGCTGAGAACGTGAGCGACACCCCCAGCATGAGCGACGACATCCCCACCGTGCGCGAGTCCCGCACCGTGAGCGACGTCCCCACCGTCGTCTGCGACAGCGTCGACATCATCTACCGGGTCAACGGCACCGGCGCCGGCCGAGGCTCCGCCACCGCCGCCCTCAACCGCATGCTGCGTGGCAAGAAGAGGGCCGAGAACGCGGCCGGCGTCCGAAAGGTGCACGCCGTCAGGAACGTCTCGTTCGTCGCCTACAAGGGCGAGGCGATCGGTCTGATCGGCACCAACGGCTCCGGCAAGTCGACCCTCCTGAAGGCGGTCGCCGGCCTGCTGCCCGTGGAGAACGGCGCCATCTACACCGACGGCCAGCCCTCCCTCCTCGGCGTCAACGCGGCCCTGATGGGCGACCTGACCGGCGAGAAGAACGTCTACCTCGGCGGCCTCGCCATGGGCATGTCCCGCGAGGAGGTCAAGGAGCGCTACCAGGACATCGTCGACTTCTCCGGCATCAACGAGAAGGGCGACTTCATCACCCTCCCGATGCGCACCTACTCCTCCGGCATGGGCGCCCGGCTCCGCTTCTCCATCGCCGCCGCCAAGGACCACGACGTCCTGCTCATCGACGAGGCGCTGGCCACCGGTGACGCGAAGTTCCGGATCCGGTCCGAGGAGCGCATCCGCGAACTGCGCCAGCGCGCGGGCACGGTGTTCCTGGTCAGCCACAGCAACAAGTCCATCCGCGACACCTGCGAGCGGGTGCTGTGGCTGGAGCGCGGTGTGCTGCGCATGGACGGGCCGACCG
This sequence comes from Streptomyces sp. NPDC058464, assembly GCF_042721035.1. Lineage (NCBI taxonomy): Bacteria > Bacillati > Actinomycetota > Actinomycetes > Kitasatosporales > Streptomycetaceae > Streptomyces > Streptomyces sp. NPDC058464. The sequence continues at coordinate 28,707 of NZ_JBHXMA010000050.1, read as the reverse complement.
AGGAGGTCCTCACGGAGTACGAGGCCTTCACCGGCGACAAGTCCGACAAGGCGAAGCCCAAGCCGAAGCCCAAGCCTAAGGTCACCCAGCCTTCCTGAAGCAGGCCCTGTCTACGACCGCGAGCCGCGCCGTTGCCGAACGGCGCGGCTCGCGTCCGTCTGGAACACCCAGGTCCGGTAGACGAGGAAGCGGAAGGCGGAGGCGAGCACGATCGACAGGGCCTTCACGATGTTGGATTCCAGCGGCCCGGCGAGACCGAGACCGTGATAGCCGGCATAGAACAGACCGCTTTCCAGCACGACACCCACCCCGCTGAACACGAAGAAAAGTGCGATCTGCTGTCGTGTGCGCGAGGCCCGGTCCCGATAGGCGAAAAACCGGAAGCCCACGTAATTGGTCGCCATCGCCAGGCAGCTGGCCACCACCGTCGCGGCCATGGCCTGCCAACGCAGGCCGTGCAGCAGCAGGTTGAAGACCAGGAAATTGACGAGGACACCGCTGCCGCCGACGACCCCGAATTTCACGACCTCAAGGACGACCTGCGGGACCGGCCGCCCCACCGTGAGTTGCACTGTCACACGGCAGACCATATCCGAGATGCCCGGATTAGCAGGAAACGGTAAATTAGCCGCCCATTCCCCCCTAAACATCGGCAAGAATCAGCACGGGTAAGAAAGAAAGCGCCCCGAGCCGTCACCGGCTCGGGGCGCATTTCATGTCGTACTACTGCTGTGTACGGACCCTTCGTACGACTACGAGTGCGTGCGCAGCAGCGTCCGCATCGTCCGCATGGCCACCGAAAGGTTGGCCAGGTCGAAGGAGTCCGAGCTGCGGATCTCCTCCAGGGTGGTCCGGGCCCGGCCCAGGATCGCGCTGTTGTTCTGCTCCCAGGCCTCGTAGCGCTGCTCGGGCGTCGACGTGCCGTTGCCCGCGGCGAGCACGTCGGCGGTGAGCAGCGCGTGGGCCGCGTACAGGTCCTCGCGGATGGAGGCGCGGGCCATCGACTGCCAGCGGTCGGCGCGCGGGAGCTCGATGATGCGGTCCATCAGCTGGGTGACGCCGAGCCGGTCGGCGAGGTCGTAGTAGACCTCGGCGACGTCCAGCGGCTCCTTGCCCGTGCGGTCGGCCACCGAGACGATGTCCAGCGCCGGGAAGGCGGAGGAGAAGCCGGCCACGCGGGTCGCGACCTCGGCCGGCACACCGGCGCCGGACAGCTCGTCGTACACGTGCTGGTACCACTCCAGGTCCGCGCCGCGCAGCAGCTTCGGCAGCTGCTGCCAGACCTGCTCGACCCGCTCGGAGAAGAAGTCGACGGTCTCCAGGAGCTGGAGCGGCTGCGGCCGGTTGTTGAGCAGCCAGCGGGTGCCGCGCTCCACCAGGCGGCGGGAGTGCAGCCGGATCCGGGTCTGAACGGCCGCGTCGACCTTGTTGTCCAGTTCCTCGACCGCGTCCCACACCGCGGCCGAGCGGAAGATCGCGCGGGCCGCGGTCTGCGCCCGGACGATCTCCTCCAGGGAGGCCCCGGTCTCCTCGCGCAGCCGGTGCAGGTAGGTCGTACCACCGGTGTTGACCGTGTCGTTGACCAGGACCGTGGTGGTGATCTCGCGGCGCAGCGGGTGGGTGGCGAGCGCGGCGGCGAACCGCTCGCGCAGGGCCGTCGGGAAGTACGCGTGCAGCAGGCTGCTCAGGTACGGGTCGTCCGGCAGCGTGGTCGCCAGCAGTTCGTCGGCGACCGTGATCTTCGTGTACGCCATCAGGACGGCCGTCTCCGGGCCGGTCAGGCCCTGGCCGGTGCCGATGCGCTCGCGGATCTGGCGGTCCGTGGGCAGGAACTCCAGGGCCCGGTCGAGGTGGCCTTCCCTGACCAGGTGGCGCAGGAAGCGCTGCTGGGCGTGGAGCATGTCCCCGGACTGGGCGAGCGCGTTGGCGATCGCCACGTTCTGCGCGTAGTTGTTGCGCAGCACCAGGGCACCGACCTCGTCGGTCATCTCGGCGAGCAGCTTGTTGCGCTGCTTGACCGTCATGTCGCCGTCCGCGACCGCGCCGTTGAGCAGGATCTTGATGTTCACCTCGTGGTCGGAGGTGTCCACGCCGGCGCTGTTGTCGATGGCATCGGTGTTGATCTTGCCGCCCTGGCGGGCGAACTCGATCCGGCCGAGCTGGGTCAGGCCCAGGTTGCCGCCCTCGCCGACGACCTTGACGCGCAGATCGGCGCCGTCGACGCGGATGGCGTCGTTGGCCTTGTCGCCGACGTCCGCGTTGGACTCGGTCGACGCCTTGACGTAGGTGCCGATGCCGCCGTTCCACAGCAGGTCGACCGGCGCCCCGAGGATCGCCTTCATCAGGTCGGCCGGGGTCAGCTTGGCGACCTTCTCCTCGATGCCGAGGGCCTCGCGGATGTGGCCGTTGACCGGGATGGCCTTGGCGCTGCGCGGGAAGATCCCGCCGCCCTGCGAGAGCAGGTCGGTGTCGTAGTCGCCCCAGCTGGAGCGGGGCAGGTCGAACAGGCGGCGGCGCTCGGCGTAGCCGGTGGCCGCGTCCGGGTTCGGGTCGATGAAGATGTGCCGGTGGTCGAAGGCGGCGACCAGGCGGATGTGCTCGCTGAGCAGCATGCCGTTGCCGAACACGTCACCGGACATGTCACCGATGCCGACGACCGTGAAGTCCTCGGTCTGGGTGTCGGTGCCCAGCTCCCGGAAGTGCCGCTTCACGGACTCCCAGGCGCCGCGCGCGGTGATGCCCATGCCCTTGTGGTCGTAGCCGGCGCTGCCGCCGGAGGCGAAGGCGTCGCCGAGCCAGAAGTTGTAGCTGCCGGCGACCTCGTTGGCGATGTCGGAGAACGTCGCCGTGCCCTTGTCGGCCGCGACCACCAGGTAGGTGTCGTCCTCGTCGTGCCGGACCACGTCCTGCGGGGGCACGACCTCGCCGGCCACCATGTTGTCGGTGATGTCGAGCAGGGCCGAGATGAACGTCTTGTAGCTGGCGATGCCCTCGGCCAGCCACGCGTCCCGGTCCACGCCCGGGTCGGGCAGCTGCTTGGCGACGAAGCCGCCCTTGGCGCCGACCGGCACGATGACGGTGTTCTTCACCATCTGCGCCTTGACCAGGCCGAGGATCTCGGTACGGAAGTCCTCACGCCGGTCGGACCAGCGCAGACCGCCGCGCGCGACCTTGCCGAAGCGCAGGTGCACGCCCTCGACACGCGGCGAGTACACCCAGATCTCGAACGCCGGGCGGGGCGCCGGGAGGTCGGGGATGGCCTGCGGGTCGAACTTCATGGAGACGTAGGAGTGCGGCTTGCCGTCGACCGTCTCCTGGAAGAAGTTGGTGCGCAGCGTCGCCTTGATGACGGTCAGGAAGGAACGCAGGATGCGGTCCTCGTCGAGGCTCGCCACCTGGTCCAGCGCCGCGTCCAGCTCCTCGAGGAGGGCGTCGGTGATCTCCAGGCCGGCCTTCTGCCGGTCCGGCGACATCCGCGCCTCGAAGAGGGAGACGAGCAGCCGGGTGGTGTGGACGTTGTTGCGGAGCGTGGTCTCCATGTAGTCCTGGGAGAACGTGGACGCGGCCTGCCGCAGGTACTTGGCGTAGGCCCGCAGCACCATCGCCTGCCGCCAGCTCAGCCCGGCGCTCAGCACCAGCGCGTTGAAGCCGTCGTTCTCCGCGAGACCGGTCCAGGTCGCGGAGAACGCGTCCTGGAAACGCTCACGGCCGTCGTCGCCCAGGTAGTCGCCGTTGCCGCCGCCGGCCACCTTCGGCATGCGCAGCCCGAAGTCGTAGATCCACGCGGTCGTCCGGTCCGCGCAGCGCAGCTCGTACGGCCGCTCGTCGATCACCTCGACGCCCAGCCGGTTCAGGACCGGCAGCACGGCCGACAGGGAGATCGCCGCGCCCTTGCGGTAGATCTTGAAACGGCGCTCGCCGGGGGCGGCGCCCACCGGCTCGTAGAGGCTGAGCGCGAAGTCGTTGCCCGGCTCCTCGGTGAGCCGCTCCAGGTGGACCAGGTCGGCGACCGCCGCGCGCGGGGTGTGGTCGGCCTTGTAGCCCTCGGGGAAGGAGTTCGTGTAGCGGCGCTGCAGCTCGGCAGCGCGCTCCTCGCCGCACTCGGCGTTGAGCGCCTCGGCGAAACCGTCGGCCCAGGAGCGGGCCGCCTCGACCAGCCGGGCCTCGATGCGGTCCTTGTCGGCCTCGGACAGCTCGGGCAGCTCGGTGCCCTGCGGGACGCGGACGACGAAGTGCAGCCGGGAGAGGATCGACTCGGTGTTCCAGGCGGTGAAGTCGACGCTGGTGCCGCCGAGCTCCTCCTTCAGGATGTCGATGATCCGCAGCCGGACGCCGGTGGTGTAGCGGTCGCGCGGGAGGTAGACGAGGGCCGAGTAGTAACGGCCGTACTCGTCCTGGCGCAGGTACAGCCGCAGCCGGCGGCGCTCCTGGAGGTAGAGCACGCTCGTGACGATCGACTCCAGCTCCGGGACCGGGGTCTGGAACATGTCGTCGCGCGGGTACGTCTCCATGATCTGCATCAGGTCGCGGCCGTCGTGGCTGTTGGGCGAGAAGCCCGCCCGCTCCAGCACCGCGTCGACCTTGCGGCGGATGACCGGCACCCGGCGCACCGACTCGGTGTAGGCGGCGGAGGAGAACAGGCCCAGGAAGCGCCGCTCACCCACCACGTTGCCGGCCGCGTCGAACTTCTTGACGCCGACGTAGTCCAGGTACGACGGCCGGTGCACGGTGGCCCGGCTGTTCGCCTTGGTCAGGACGAGGAGCTTGTGCTCACGGGCCTTGGCGCGCGCGTCGGCCGGGAGCCGCTCGAAGGACGGGCTGACCGGGTGGCCCTCCTCGCCTGCGTGCTGCGGGTCGGAGCGCAGGATGCCGAGACCGGTGCCGGGCACGGCCGCCAGCGAGTCGTCCTCGCGCAGCTCGTACTCGCGGAAGCCCAGGAAGGTGAAGTGGTCGGCGGCGAGCCAGCGCAGCAGCTCGCGGGCCTCCTCGACCTCGGCGCGCGGCAGGTCGGCGGGGACCGGCTCCTCGCCGAGCTGCTCGGCGACGCGGACGGCGCCCTCCCGCATCTTCTCCCAGTCCTCGACGGCCTCCCGGACGTCGGAGAGGACGCGCAGCAGGTCGGCGGTGATCTGCTTGAGGTCGGAGCGGTCGGTCTCGCGGTCGATCTCGACGTGGATCCAGGACTCGACGTGCGTGTCGTGCGGCAGTTCCTCGTCGTCGGACGGCGAGGTGGGCAGCACCTCGATCAGCTTGCCGGTGAGATCACGGCGGACGACGAACTGGGGGTGGATGACGACGTGGATCCCGCGCCCCTGCCGGGTCAGCTCATTGGTGACCGAGTCCACGAGGAAGGGCATGTCGTCGGTGACGACCTCCACCACGGTGTGGCTGCAGGTCCACCCGTTCTCCTCGACGGTCGGGGTGTGCACCCGGACGTTCGCGGTGCCCTGCGGGCGGGTCTCGGCGAGACGGTAGTGCGAGACGGCGGCGCCGAAGACGTCGACCGGGTCGCGGTCGGCGAGGTCCTCCGGTGCGGTGTGCAGGTAGTAGCGCTGGAGGAACGCGAAGACGGACTCCTGGTCCACCTCTCCCGTCGTCCCAGTCGGTAGGTGCCCCCCGGCCGGGCTGTTCTCAGCTACCCGGGCGGCCCGATCGAGCAGCTCGGCCTTGGCTTCGTCCAGCTTGGTCTGCATTGTCCTCTGGCTCCTGTCGCGCGCCATTGCGTGACGTAGAAGGAAGTACGGGCTCTTCCCCCTGCGGCTCGACGCCACGGCCGGGTTCTCCGGTCTGCTCCGACGCTATGCCGCAAGGTGAGACGAGCGGGGGGTATTGAGCCATATTTGAGCTGCTCGGCAGGTGTGATGCTGCTCTCGGCAGCGCTCCTGCCTGGGCCGCCTTCGGCGCCCTCCGCCCGGGAAGACCAGCGACCGCCGCCCGGTCACGGAGGTGCTCCGTGCAAACCGGGCGCAGGGCAGGGGCACCGAGGCCCCCGCGAACTATCGCGCTGATCACGCCACCAAGGCTATCGCTCCCCACCGGGGGGTCGTCATGAGCCGTATGTGTACAAAACAAGGGGTGGAACTTTGACGTTCTGCACAGGGTGCTGCGCAGGCTTGGCCGACGTATGGGCTGGCGGTGGCTGAGAGTGAGTGGTGATGCGCGGGTGGGTGGGGGCTGGCCGCGCAGTTCCCCGCGCCCCTTACGGGGCGCTTCACAGCTACCCAGCTGCGGGCAGGCGTGCCGCAGGGCGGCACGGGTGGGCGCTGGGGGTCCCCCCGGCCGAAGGCTGGGGGAGGCACCCGGCCAGCGCCGGTAAGCGAACCCACCCCCCGGCCCCAGCCCACCGGCACCGGCTCACGCCACCAGCCGCTCCGCCTCCTCGACCGCCTCCGCCAGCGAGTCCACGACCGGCACCCCGACCTCCTCCAGGCTCGCCCTCCCGTGCGACCCCCCGGTGTACAGCACCGCCTTCGCCCCCACCGCCCGCGCCGCCACCGCGTCGTCCGCCGCGTCCCCGATCACCACGGTCCGCCCGGGCTCCACATCCGCCAGCCGGCGCAGATGCCGCACCATGTGCTCGGCCTTGCTGCCCCCCGACGGCCCGATCCGCCCCTCCACCCGGAGGAAGTGCGGCTCGATCCCGAAGCCCCGCACCAGCGGAACCAGTTCGTCATGCGCGTACATGCTCAGCAGTGACTGGCTGCGCCCCGCCGAACGCCACCCGGCCAGCAGCTCCATCGCCCCGTCGGTCAGCGCGCAGCGGCCGCGGTGCTCGGCGTAGTACCGGTGGAAGATCTCGTCCATGACCTCCCACTCGGCCTCCGTCGGGAACCGTCCCATCAGCCGCTGGTAGAACTTCGGCACGGGCACGCAGTACAGCGCCCGGTACTGCTCCAGCGTTATCGGTGCCAGGCCCAGCTCTGCCGAGGCCGCGTTCGTCGCCCCGATGATCGCGTCGTTGTCGTGGAACAGCGTCCCGTTCCAGTCCCAGACGATGTGTGCGCTTCCGTGCTTCCCCATGCCAAAAACGCTACCCGCCGCCACTGACAGTCAAGACCTCCGGCACATCACCGCAGGTCACAGAGGTCCGGCCGGTCCCCGCAGGCCCCGCCGACCCCGGCGGCCCCGTCGGCCCCGCTCAGCCGCCGAACTCCACCAGGCTCGGGATCTCCTGCGTCGCGTACCAGAGCAGTTCGTGGTCCTCGGCCCCGTCCACGACGAACTGCGCGTCGTCGTCCCCGCCGTCCGCCGCCTTGAGGGCCCCGGCCGCCGCCGTCACGTCCTCCTCCGCGTCGTCGGAGTCGACGTGCACCGAGGCCGCCCTGGCCAGCGCCACCGTCCCGGTGACCCGGACCTCGCCCAGCGCCGCCGGGTCGAGCCCGCGGTCCGGGTCGGCCGCCGCCGTACCGTCGGGGACGTCCACGGCGACCACGACCCGGCGGCGCATCGCCCCGGAGTCGGCGGCGAGCAGCCGCAGGGAGGCCAGCGCGGCCCGGTTGAGGGCGGCGTACTCCAGTTCCTCTATGTCGTCGGAGAGGTACCACTCGCGCAGCGCGGGCGTGACGGCGTAGGCGAGGAAAGGACCGGTCCCCAGCTCGCCCGTCCTGTGCGCCTCGGCAAGCCCGGGGAGGGTCAGGGGGACGTAGACGCGCATGACTGGCCGCTCTCTTCCGGGACTCTTCGACTGCTCGACTCTGCGCCTCCCGAAGGTTCTGGTGCCTCCCGGAGGGCCTACAGGATACGTGCGGGCGTCCCCTTTCGGGTCCCGGGCGGTGACGTCGGGGGCGTCCACCCGGCGCCTCGCGATTCACCCGGTACCGCCGCCCGGCCACGGGGTTTCCCGCGCCCTCGACCACTCGGATAGGTGAACATTCCCGGCCTCCCGACACGGACCACCGCCGCCTTGCTGTCGCCGACCCGGCCCGTACAAGATCCGTAACCGAAAGTTACCGCCCGGTACCCGCCGGGCCCGCCGAACGGGGATCCCCATGAACAAGGTCATGACCAGGACCGCCCAGCTCCGCCCGGGCACCCGGCCGCCCGGCCGCCGCGACTCCCGGCGCCCCGGCGCCCCCTCCTCCCGTCGGCCGCTCACGCCCCCGGCGGCCCCGCCGAGCCCCCGCCCCACCGACCTCTTCGCGGAGCGTCTGCTGGCCGTCCTGAGCGGCCGCCGCCCCGTCCACTGGATGCTCCGGCACACCGCAGGACATGCCTACGACGACCTGGCCCGGCTCGCCGACCGCGGCCCCCTGCGCACTCGCGGCACCGACCCCGTCATCCGCGACATCGGCTACTACGTACCGCGCGCCGGCGCCCTGGAGGTCTTCGCCCGCATCGCCGCGGGCGACCGGCTGCGCGCGATGGCCTTCCGCCTCGAACAGGGCGCGGACCTGCGCTGGCGCTGCACGGCAGTGGAGATGGGCGGCCCACGCGCGCCGCACGACACCTGACGGCCGAGCGGAGGGCCAGAGGGCCCGGGCCCCGGTCCGGGATCCGGGGCCAGAGGGCTGAGGCCCGAGCCCCGAGAACCACGGCCCGCGCCCCGAGATCCGCGATCCGCGATCCGTGGCCGAGACCGGACGCCCGACGCCCGACGCCCGACGTTCGACGCCCGTGATCCGAGGCCGGAGACCCGACGCTCATGGGCCGGGTTCCGAGGCCCGAAGCCTGAAGTTCGAGCCGCGCAGGTGCCCGCCCGCCCCACGCCGAAGGGCCGGCCTCCCTCTCGGGTGACCGGCCCTCGCGTAGCGCTGATGCTGGGGTTACTTCCTCCGGCGGCGGATGCCCTTCGCCTGCTTGCGGCGCTCGGCGCGGGTCAGGCCGTCGGCCTCGGAGCGGGCCGGCTCCTCGTCGTCGTAGTCGAAGTCGCCCTCGACGATGCCGCCCTCGCCGTCCACGGTGGCCGCGGAGAAGTGCATGCCCCGCCGCTGCGGTGCCTCCAGGCCCTTGGCGCGGATCTCGGGACGGGAACCCGCCTGGGCCGGAACCGCGTCCTGGACGCCCTCCGCGGCCTCGACCGGGACCTCCTCGACCTGCTGCTCGACCTGGACCTCCAGGTTGAACAGGTAGCCGACGGACTCCTCCTTGATGCCGTCCATCATCGCGGTGAACATGTCGAAGCCCTCGCGCTGGTACTCGACCAGCGGGTCCTTCTGGGCCATCGCGCGCAGGCCGATGCCCTCCTGGAGGTAGTCCATCTCGTAAAGGTGCTCGCGCCACTTGCGGTCCAGGACGGACAGCACGACCCGGCGCTCCAGCTCACGCATGATCTCGGAGCCGAGCTGCGTCTCGCGCGACTCGTACTGCTCGTGGATGTCGTCCTTGATGGACTCGGAGATGTACTCGGCGGTCAGGCCCGCACGGTCGCCGGCCGCCTCCTCCAACTCGTCGACGGTGACCTTCACCGGGTAGAGCTGCTTGAAGGCTCCCCACAGGCGGTCGAGGTCCCAGTCCTCCGGGAAGCCCTCGGCGGTCTCCGCGCCGACGTACGCGTCGATCGTGTCGTCCGTGAAGTGCTGGATCTGCTCCTGCAGGTCCTCGCCCTCCAGGACGCGGCGGCGCTCGCCGTAGATGACCTCGCGCTGCCGGTTCAGCACCTCGTCGTACTTGAGGACGTTCTTACGGGTCTCGAAGTTCTGCTGCTCGACCTGCGACTGCGCGGACGCGATCGCGCGGGTGACCATCTTGTTCTCGATCGGCACATCGTCCGGCACGTTCGCCATGGACATCACGCGCTCGACCATCTGGGCCTTGAACAGGCGCATCAGGTCGTCGCCGAGGGAGAGGTAGAAGCGGGACTCGCCGGGGTCGCCCTGACGGCCGGAACGGCCGCGCAGCTGGTTGTCGATGCGGCGCGACTCGTGCCGCTCGGTGCCGAGGACGTAGAGGCCGCCGAGCTCCTTGACCTCGTCGAACTCGGCCTTGACGGCCCGCTCGGCCTTCTCCAGAGCCGCGGGCAGCGCGGCCGCCCACTCCTCGATGTGCTCCTCGGGGTCGAGGCCGCGCTGGCGCAGCTCCGCCTCGGCGAGGTCCTCGGGGTTGCCGCCGAGCTTGATGTCGGTACCACGGCCGGCCATGTTGGTGGCCACCGTCACAGCACCCTTGCGGCCGGCCTGGGCGACGATCGACGCCTCACGCTCGTGGTGCTTCGCGTTGAGCACCTCGTGCTGGATGCCGCGCTTGGAGAGCTGCTGCGAGAGGTACTCCGACTTCTCGACGGAGGTCGTGCCGACCAGGATCGGCTGGCCCTTCTCGTGCTTCTCCGCGATGTCGTCGACGACCGCCTCGAACTTGGCGACCTCGGTGCGGTAGATCAGGTCCGACTGGTCCTTGCGGACCATCGGCCTGTTCGTCGGGATCGGGACCACGCCGAGCTTGTAGATCTGGTGGAACTCGGCGGCCTCGGTCATGGCCGTACCGGTCATGCCGGACAGGCCCGGCTGTTCCTTGTCGTCGTGGTCGTGACGCTTGTAGAGGCGGAAGAAGTTCTGGAGGGTGATCGTGGCGAGGGTCTGGTTCTCGTCCTTGATGTCCACCCCTTCCTTCGCCTCGATCGCCTGGTGCATGCCCTCGTTGTAGCGGCGGCCGGCGAGGATACGGCCGGTGTGCTCGTCGACGATCATGACCTCGCCGTCCATGACGACGTAGTCCTTGTCCTTCTTGAAGAGCTCCTTCGCCTTGATGGCGTTGTTCAGGTAGCCCACCAGAGGCGTGTTCACCGACTCGTAGAGGTTGTCGATGCCCAGCCAGTCCTCGACCTTGGAGACACCGGACTCGTGGATGGCGACCGTGCGCTTCTTCTCGTCGACCTCGTAGTCGCCGGTCTCCTCGATGCCCTTGAGCGGGTTGCCGGCCTCGCCCTTCTTCAGGCGCAGGACCAGCTTGGCGAAGTCGCCGTACCACTTGGTGGCCTGGTCGGCCGGACCGGAGATGATCAGCGGCGTACGGGCCTCGTCGACCAGGATGGAGTCGACCTCGTCGACGATCGCGAAGTTGTGGCCGCGCTGGACGAGCTCGTCCTGCGCCCACGCCATGTTGTCGCGCAGGTAGTCGAAGCCGAACTCGTTGTTCGTGCCGTACGTGATGTCGCACGCGTACTGCTCGCGGCGCTGGGCCGGCGTCATGTTGGCGAGGATGCAGCCGACGGTGAGGCCCAGGAACTTGTGGACGCGGCCCATCATCTCGGAGTCGCGCTCGGCCAGGTAGTCGTTGACCGTGATGAGGTGGACGCCCTTGCCCGACAGTGCGTTGAGGTACGCGGGCAGGGTGCCGACGAGGGTCTTGCCCTCACCGGTCTTCATCTCGGCCACGTAGCCGAGGTGGAGGGCCGCGCCACCCATGATCTGCACGTCGTAGTGACGCTGGCCGAGGGCGCGCTTGGCTGCCTCGCGGACGGTCGCGAACGCCTCGGGAAGCAGGTCGTCGAGGCTCTCGCCGTCGGCGTAGCGCTGCTTGTACTCATCGGTGAGGGCCCGCAGCTCGGCGTCGGAGAGGTCGACGAAGTCCTCTTCGATGGAGTTGACCTGGTCCGCGATGCGGTGCAGCTTGCGCAGGATCTTGCCTTCGCCTGCACGCATGATCTTCGAGAGGACGGACACGGGGCTTTGTCTCCTTGCCGGTCGGGCCTGGGAGGGTCGGTTTCCATTTGACGTACTGAGCAACGGCCATCGTATGCGAGGACCCGGCCACGTCGGGAGGCCCGGGCGGCCCAACGGCCCTCCGTCGCTTTCCCGAGGGCCCCGTGAGCCCGCTTCGTGTCACTGTTCCAGGGGACTGATGGGTGGTGCCGGGCGGTGTCGCGGGTTTTGCCGCTTCATTAGGGACAACGGCCGGGGCCCGCGGATGGTGCCGCGCGGGGGCGAGGAATTGCGCGAATTGTGATCACGCACTCACGGACGGCGAAACCGATGGCGTAGCGGATGCCCTGGCGAGCAGAATCAGCCGATGGAACCCGTCACGCTCACCACCCCTCGTCTGCTGCTGCGCGCGGTCGGCCCGCAGGACACCGACGCGGTGTACGCGGCCGTCCAGGATCCCGACATCCAGCGCTGGACGACGATTCCCTCGCCCTACCTCGCCGAGCACGCCCGGAGCTTCACGGAGCAGATGGTCCCCGACGGCTGGTCCGAGGGCTCGATGTTCACCTTCGGCGTCTTCCTGCCGACGGGAGGGCTGGCCGGGATGCTCGCCCTGACCATGCGCTCCCTGGGGACGGCCGAGGTGGGTTTCTGGACCGCCAAGGAGCACCGCGGCCACGGCTACACCGCCGAGGCCACCCTCGCGGCCGCCCGCTGGGCGTTCACCCGGATGGCGATCGACCGGGTCGAATGGCGTGCCGAGGTCGGCAACCACGCCTCCCGCGCGGTCGCGGAACGCACCGGCTTCACCGTCGAGGGCACCCTCCGCTCCTCCCTCAACAACAAGGGCGTACGACGCGACTGCTGGGTGGGCTCCCTGCTCCCGTCGGACCTGGGCCTGCCGTCGGCGGCGCCCTACCTGCCGGCCCCTGCGCAGGCCTGAAACCCCGGAATCCGCAGCTCGTGCCGGGCTGTCAGTGCCACCCTCTATCGTCCGACCCATGACGACCCTCCCGCGCCCCGCCGCCGCTCTCTCGGCGGACGAAGCCCGCCGTATCGCGCTCAAGGCACAGGGCTTCCTCGGTGCCCCCGACCGCCGCTCCGGCGTGCGGGGCGTGCTCCGCCACCTCGGCGCGGTCCAGCTCGACACCATCTCGGTCCTCGCCCGCTCCCACGAGCTCATTCCGTACGCCCGCCTCGGCCGCCTCGGCCGCCGGACGGTCGAGAACGCCTACTGGCAGACAGGATCTCTGGGCGCGTCTCCGACACGACCGCACGCCTTCGAGTACTGGTCGCACGCGGCCTGCATCCTCCCCATCGAGGAGTGGCCGCACTTCGCCTTCCGCCGCCGCGCCTACCGTGACCGGCCGCACTGGAACCACGATCTTCCCGACGGTGTCTACGCCCAGGTCGTCAAGCAGCTGCGTACCGAAGGCCCGCTGACCGCGACGGAGCTGGGCGGCGCGAAGAAGACCAGCGAGTGGTGGGACTGGTCCGGCACCAAGGTCGCCGTGGAGCGCGCGCTGATGTACGGCGAGGTGGTGTGCGTCGAGCGGCGCGGCTGGAAGCGGGTGTACGACCTGGCCGAGCGCGCGGTCCCGGCCGAGCTGCTCCACGACGAGCTGGACGACGCCGAGTGCCTGCGCCGGCTGGTCCGGCTGGCCGGGCAGTCGCTGGGCATCGGTACGCGCGCGGACATCGCCGACTACCACCGGCTCAAGGGCGAGCAGGTCGACGCGGTGATCGCCGACTCGGGTCTGGTCCCGGTGGAGGTGGAGGGCTGGGGGAAGCCCGCCTGGGCGGACCCGGAGGCCCTGGCCACGCCCCCGCGCGGTCGGCACCGGACGACCCTGCTCTCCCCGTTCGACTCCCTCATCTGGGACCGGGCACGCACCGAGCGGATCTTCGGCTTCACCCACCGCCTGGAGGCGTACGTCCCGAAGCCGAAGCGGGTGTACGGCTACTACGCGATGCCGGTGCTGGCCGGCGGCCGGCTCGTGGGCCGGGTGGACCCGGCGCGCGAGGCGGGCGGCATCCTGGTGGCCCGCCAGGTCACGCTGGACGGCCCGAAGGCGGTCCCGGCGGTGGCGGAGGCGCTGGTCGAGGCCGCGAGCTGGGTGGACTGCACGACGGTGCGCGTGGAGCGCGTGGAGGCCCCCGAACTGCGCGAGCCGCTCCTCAAGGAAGTGACCCGCGCCCTGATCGCCGCGCTGCGCTGACCGGCGCCCGCGTCGGCGGCCTCAGCGGATTTCGAGGATCTTCTCCCGCATCGCGTAGACCACGGCCTCCATCCTGGAGTGCAGTTGCAGCTTCTCCAGGATGTTGCGCACATGGTTCTTCACGGTGTTCTCGGAGATGAACAACTCCTTCGCGATGTCGCGGTTGTTCATCCCCGTGGCGACCAGCTTGAGCACTTCGAGTTCACGGTCGGTGAGCCGCGGCGCGGGCACCAGCCGACGCTCGTCGGTGCGCTGGATCATCGACTTGAACTCGGTGAGGAGTTTCGACGCCATGGACGGACTGATCTGCGACTGCCCGTCGGCCACCGCGCGAATGGCGGTGGCCACCTCGTCGGTGGAGATCTCCTTGAGGAGGTATCCGGTCGCGCCCGCCTTGATCGCGTCGTAGAGATCGGCCTCTTCGTCGCTGATCGTCAGCATGATGATCTTCGCACTGGGAGCGACCTCCTTGATGGAGGTGCAGGCCTCGATACCGCCGCGCTTGGGCATCCGGACGTCCATCAGCACGATGTCCGGCAGCAGGTCCGCGGCCTTGTCGACGGCCTCCGCGCCGTCGCCCGCCTCCCCGACGACCTGGATGTCCTCCTCGGCGGCGAGCACGATCTCGAGTCCGCGGCGGAAGAGGGCATGGTCGTCGACGACAAGGACTCTGATCGGTTCCTTGCGTGGAGTACCGCCCGCGTCCGGGCCCATGCCGACAACGCCGCTGCCGGCATCGCCGTCCTGCATCGGTCCGAAGCTGTCCGCCATCGTTCCTCCCCCTGAAGGCTGTGGCCTGTGGTGCTGTGCCATCCCGCCAACCCAAGGCAACGGCCCACCGGTTGGGCCGTTGCGGCCATGATTCCATGTCCGGGCGACAACGCGGTGACAGAGCGGGGCGCGAAGTGGTTGCACACCGGTGCCCCTGGGGGCGCACGGCGCTTCCAGGGGCACCGGCTCAGCTGCCGACCGGGCGGGTCAGCCCCCCAGCGTGCCTCCTGCAGCGGGAGGTTGCGCCTGGGCGACCATCGGGTCCGTGCTGAGGTGGATGACGCCGTAGTCGTACGCGTGCCGCCGGTAGACGACACTCGGCTCCTTGGTCTCGGAGTCGACGAACAGGTAGAAGTCGTGGCCGACCAGTTCCATCTCGTAGAGGGCCTGGTCGAGGCTCATCGGGGAGGCGACGTGGGTCTTCTCGCGGACGACGAGGGGGCCTTCGCCCTTCACTTCCAGCGAGCCCATCTTCTTGGTGGGCACACCGTCGGGCTCCTCGTCGTGGACGGGGGTGCCGTTCCCGTTGAGTGTCGCCGCGCCCGGGACGTGGTCGGGGACCTCGGCGGCCGAGATCCGCCGTGCGCCACGGCGCGAGAACCGCTTGTCGTGCTGCTTGCGCAGCCGCGCGTCCAGCTTCTCCGCCGCCAGGTCGAGTGCCGCGTACGGGTCACTGGCCGCTGCCTCCGCCCGGATCACCGGACCGCGGGAGCGGAGCGTGATCTCCACTCGGTCGCAACGGTCGGCCTGTCGGGGGTTGGGCTCCTTGGACACCTCGACGTCGAGGCTGATCACCTTGCCGTCGAGCTTCTGGATCTTCTCCAGCTTCAGCTTCTCGGCCACGTGCTTGCGGAACCGCTCGGGCACCTCGGTCTTGCGGCCCTTGACGACGATGTCCACGCAGAACTCCGTTCCCGGATCACTCCGCTGCACTGCGGAGCATCTCCCTTTTGCACCCAGCTCCGGTGAACCCCGGAGCCTCGGACTCGGCGACTTCACCTCCTCCTCCCCCATGGGCAAGATCTGCACCCCAGCACCGCGATGATTACGGAAAACCCGCGGCACGGCATTCGGATAGGGGAGACATGGCCTGCGGCTTTCTCCCTCACAACCGAACATATCTCGCCCGGACGGATGTCGTCACCCTCTACTGATGCGTACCTCCATTCAGGTGAATTGACCCAGTCACTACCTGCAACGATGTACGTTCACGGTCAGTTCCGGTTGATTTCGAAAGAATCCGGTGTGGCCGCGACCACGGCCGCACGGACCGGTCCCGCGAGGCCGTTCGCCTCGGCCATTCCCGGTTCGTCCCGTCTCCACTTCGCCCGCTCTTCCCGTGATCCGGCCTGCCGTTCCTCCCTTCCTTCCCAAGCCGCGCGCCGATACACGGCCGTTGTTCCCTCTCCTGTCCCTCCGGCCCCCACGGCCTCCCGTACCGCACGCGCCGCCTCCGCCAGGGTGGCGCCCGTCGTGACGAGGTCGTCGACGAGGACGACCAGGCCCCCGGCGAGCAGCCCGGCACCGCCCGCCGTCACCTCCAGCGCACCCGCGAGATTCGCGAACCGCTGCCGGGAGTTGAGCCCTGTCTGGTCGGCCACGGCCCGCCGCTGCCGCAGCACCGGGGCCACCCGGGCCGAGCCCCCGGCACGCCGCAGCTCCGCGGCCGCCGCGAGAGCGATCCGCCGCACCGGGTCGTGTCCCCGCGCCCGCACGGCCCATGGCGCCGACGGCACCGGGACGAGCAGCACGGGTCCGGAGGCGCCGACGCCACCCGCCGTACCGCGCCACGAGGCGACGATCCGCACGCTCCGGCCGTCCCGGAGCCCGGCCCGCACCGCGCCCGCCACCGCCGCGCCCAGCGCCCCGGCGAGCGCCAGCGCACCGCGCTCCTTGTGGGCGAGAAGGGCCGCCCGTACCTCGTCCGCATAAGGCGCCGCCGCGTACACCGCCGGCAGCCCGGGCGGCTCCGGCACCGGTCGCACCCGGCGCGGTACGGCCCCGCTCAGGGCGGCACGGCACTCGGCACAGAGCACCGTGCGAGGCGTCCCACAGCCTCCGCACTCGGCCGGTAGCACCAGGTCGGTGAGGTCCTGCCACCACCCCCGCATGTGCCCACTGTGCCAATGACGGGCCGAACCGGCCACCCCTGTGGACAACCGCCTGTGGACAACTCCACGCGACACGCACAGCACGTCACCCACACGGGTGAGGGGCCCCAGGTCGTAAGCCGGTGCTGCACCCGAGAACAGTCGCCCGAGGCACACAACAGCCTCCGCGCCCACCCTGCACCCACCCCGCACCCGGCCGGCACCCGGCACCCGGCACCCGGCACCCGGCACCCGGCACCCGGCACCCGGCACCCGGCACCCGGCACCCGGCAACGGAAAACGGCCGTCCCGTCGGCTCGACGCCGGACCGGGACGGCCGTTCACGCACGGCTGGGGCTCACCCCGGATAGACCGGCGCCGACCCGTCCTTGACCACCTTCTGCCACTGGTCCCCGGACGGCAGCCGGACGATCCCGTCGTCCTGCGAGTCGGCCACCAGCGGCACCCGGTCGTCCTCGGACGCCGCGATCGCCAGGACGCCCGTGAGGGCCGCGGGCGCCGGCCCGTCCGGTGTGGAGCCGTCGACCTGGACGTACCGCGTCTGCTGCACACCGCCCTGCTCGCGTCCGACCACCACGAGCCGGCTGTCCCCGGCCCAGGACATCGCGGTGACCTCCTCGGAGCCGGGGGTGGCGGAGCGCAGTTCGAGGACCGAAACCTCCTGCTGGTCATCGGACTTGGTGCGTTCGATCCGCCCGACGAGCAGCGACTGCTTGCCGTCCTTCTCGACGACGAGCGCGATGCGCACCCCGTCCGCGGCGACCCGCACGTCCTCGATACGGCCGTTCAGTTCGGGGATCTGCACGGCCAGCGGCTGGCCCACGCCCTGCGCCAGCATGTACAGCTGCGGCTTCGCCGGGTTCCGGTCGGCCACCCACAGGTCGCCGCGGGCGTCCCAGCTCGGCGCCGTCAGGCGGTCGTCCTCGGTCGCACCGTGACTGGTCAGCACGGCGTCGCCGAGTGAACCGGCCGACGCGAGCGAGGTGACGTACATCGACCTGCCGTCGCTGGTGACCCCGGCCGCGGTCCGCTCGTCACGGGCGACCGCCACCGACCGCAGCGGCTTGGTGCCCGCGCCGAACGGGCCGGGTACCGCGACCGCGCTGGTGCCGGTACCGCCGGTCGTCATCCGCACCAGCCGGTGCTTGCCGTCGAGGAAGTACAGGTAGTCGGGGTGCTTGGCGGAGGCGCGCCAGGCGATGGCCTCGGCCTCCTCCTCGTCGGCGTCACACATGTGGGAGCCGCTGACGGACTGCAACGCGACCGAATCCACGGTGGGCGTCAGGTTCCGCAGCGTGAAGAGCAACTGGGTCGCCATCTCGTTGCACAGGGCCGACCCGATCCGGGACGCCTTCACGTTCAGCGGCACCGTGACCCGGTTCTGGTCGTCCGGGGCCAGCCCGGACACGCCCTTCTTCAGCGTCGTACCGGTCGGGAAACTCGACCGCACCACCGGGCCGAGCCAGGTGGTCGGACCGTTGAGCAGCGAACGCACCAGCTGGGTCGTCGGGTCCACGCTGCTGCGCACGAAGACGGGATCGGCGACCGCCACCGGCTGCCCGGTCTCCTCGGCCGACGTGTCCGAGGCGAAGTAGTACTTGTCGACGGACGTGTAGTTGCGCTGGAAGTCGGACTTGCCCATCACGACACCCTGGGGCAGCGAGTCGATCCGCCACTGCCCGCTCTTGGCGTCCTTGGTCAGATGCACCGCCCTGCGGTACGCCCCGCCCGCGGGCGCGTACGCCTGCTCCTCGTCGACGGTGGCCACCCGGCTGCCCTGGAGGGTGTAGGTGATGCTGCCGGTGCCTTCGCGGGTCGCCGGACGCGGGTCCGACTGGATGCTCGGCCCGTTCGCCAGCACCGTGGCCTGCGACTCCGGCTGCCAGGTCTTCGCGGCGGCCTGGGTCAGATACTTGCGCGCCGTGTCGTAGTTCGGATCGTCACTGGTCAGGGCCTCCAGGAAGCCCTGCACGATCTCCGTGGACGAGGCGTCCTGCTGCGGGGGTATCGCGAAGACCCGGACCTGGGTGTCCTGGCGCGGCGTGGACTCGACGTCCCGCAGGTCGCCGCTGTCCGGCATCGAGGCACAGCCCGCCAGCAGTACGGCCCCACAGGCGGCGTACGCCACCGCGCGCGCCGGCCCGCGCCGGGCGCTCCCCTCGCGGTCAGCGCCCACGAAATGCCTCCCCTGGCTTGTTCGACTCGTCCGCCCCGCCGGCCTGACCGGTCTCGGGCGTGCCCTCCTGACGCCGTGCGCCCTGGGCCGGGCGGGGCACCACGCGCGCGCCGTTGCCGGGCAGCGCGGTCGGGTCGGCGGTGGGCGCCACGCCGGCCAGCCGCTGCGGCATCGGCGCGAGCGGCGACGCCTGGCCGCCGGGCTGCACTGGGACCGTCGCCCGCTTGTCCTCGCCGCCGCCCGGCAGACCGGCCTCGTCGAGCCCCCGGTTGCGCCGGGAATCCTTGGGTTCCAGGGGTATCGGCGAGCCCCGCAGCGGCTCGTCCGCCGTCCTGGGGAGCGTCAGCCGGAACTGCGAGCCGCCGCCCGGCTCTCCCCACGCCTGCAGCCAGCCGCCGTGCAGCCGCGCGTCCTCCAGGGCGATCGACAGCCCCAGGCCCGTGCCGCCGGTGGTACGCGCGCGTGCCGGGTCCGCCCGCCAGAAGCGGCTGAAGACCCGGGTCGCCTCGCCGGGCTTGAGCCCGATGCCGTAGTCGCGCACCGCGACCGCGACGGCACCGCCGGCCGCCGCCAGCTTGACGACGACGTCCTTGCCCTCGCCGTGCTCCACGGCGTTGACGACGAGGTTGCGCAGCACCCGCTCCACCCGCCGGGCGTCCGCCTCGGCGACCACGGGCTGCAGGTCGCCGACCACGCGTATGTGCGTGCCCTTGCGCTCCGCGAGCGGCTCGGCCCCGCTGACCACCCGCCGTACGACCTCCCTGAGGTCTATCGGCTCGGCCTCCAGCGCCGCCGCGCCCGCGTCGAAGCGGCTGATCTCCAGCAGGTCGGCGAGGAGCGACTCGAACCGGTCCACCTGGTCGGCGAGCAGTTCCGCGGACCGCGCGGTCACCGGGTCGAAGTCCTCGCGCGCCTCGTGGATGACGTCGGCGGCCATCCGGACGGTCGTCAACGGCGTCCGCAGCTCGTGCGAGACGTCGGACACGAACCGGCGCTGCATCCGCGACAGGTCCTCCAGCTGCTGGATCTTCAGCTGGAGGTTCTGCGCCATCTTGTTGAAGGCCTCGCCGAGCCGCGCGATGTCGTCCTCGCCGGTGACCTTCATCCGCTCCTGGAGCCGCCCCGCCGACAGCCGCTCGGCGATCCCGGCCGCCATCCGCACAGGCGTGACGACCTGGCGCACCACGAGCCAGGCGATGGCTCCGAGGAGTACGACGACGAACAGCCCGGCGGTCGCCAGCGTGCCCTTCACCAGGCTGAGGGACTTCTCCTCCTGGGTGAGCGGGAAGAGGTAGTACAGCTCGTACGGGTCGTTGTTCGGGTCGCTGACCTGCTTGCCGATGACCAGTGCAGGCTGCGACTCCTTGTCGTCCGTGTAGATGATCCGCGTGTAGCTCTGTGCGGCGGTCGTGTTGTCGTTGATCCGCGTCCGCAGGTCGGCGGGCACGCTGGCCGTCGGGTCGACCTGCCCGGAGGCGCGCGGCCCGCGACCGCCGCCGCCGTTGTTGTCGCCCGCGGGCAGCGTCACCACGTCGAAGGCGCCCTGGCCACCGCTGGACAGGGACTCCACGAGGTCGCTCATCCACGAGGTGAGGTTCTGCGACTGCCGGCCGTCCACCGACGCGGTGGTGTCACCGGTACCGGTCGCGGCCTCGTCGGCCTTCTGCTTGGCCACCGCGAAACCGCCGGTGGCCTGGCTCTGCGAGGCCTTCACCTTGGCGTCCAGCAGGCCGTTGCGCACCTGCCCGATGACGACGAAGCCGAGCAGCAGTACGACGCCCAGCGACATCAGCAGGGTCGTGACGACGACCTTGAGCTGGATGTTGCGCCGCCACAGCCGCATGACCGGCAGCAGTGGCCGCCGTACCCAGCGCATGAACAGGCGCAGCACCGGGCTGCCCTGGACCCCGCCCTGGAGCAGCCCGCCCTCGAAGAGCAGCCGCCAGCGCTTCGCGAGCCGTTTCCCGCCGACAGGCCGCTCCGGACGGTCCCCGGACCGGCCGGGGGCCGAAGCGGCACTGTCCCCGGGCATGTCAGCTCGGTCCCGCCTTGTATCCGACACCACGGACGGTCACCACGATCTCCGGCCGCTCCGGGTCCTTCTCGACCTTGGAGCGCAGCCGCTGGACATGAACGTTGACGAGACGGGTGTCCGCCGCGTGCCGGTAGCCCCAGACCTGCTCGAGGAGCACCTCACGCGTGAACACCTGCCACGGCTTGCGGGCGAGCGCGACCAGCAGGTCGAACTCCAGCGGGGTCAGTGCGATCGACTGCCCGTCCCGCTTCACCGAGTGCCCGGCCACGTCGATGACCAGGTCACCTATGGCGAGCTGCTCCGGCGCCGGCTCTTCCGACCTCCGCAGCCTGGCCCGGATCCGGGCCACCAGCTCCTTCGGCTTGAACGGCTTCACGATGTAGTCGTCCGCGCCCGACTCCAGGCCCACGACCACGTCGACGGTGTCGCTCTTCGCCGTGAGCATCACGATCGGCACCCCGGACTCCGCCCTGATCAGGCGGCACACCTCGATACCGTCCCGACCGGGCAGCATCAGGTCCAGGAGCACCAGGTCGGGCTTGGTCTCACGGAAAGCGGCCAGCGCCTTGTCGCCGTCGGCTACGAAAGACGGCTCAAAACCTTCACCACGCAGCACGATGCCGAGCATCTCGGCCAGTGCGGTGTCGTCGTCGACGACAAGGACTCGTCCCTTCATAAACGACATCATCCCATTAGCTAATCGTTACCTGGCGTGACCTGGCACACAGCTCGGCAAGTGCCTCAGCCGTCACGGGCGAAACGGCGCCTTCCTCGGTGACGATCGCCGTCACCAACTCGGGCGGCGTCACGTCGAACGCCGGGTTGTACGCCTGGGTCCCCAGGGGTGCCACCGGCATCCCGCCTCCCGCTCCCGTCACCGGCACCTGTGGTGCTGTGACCTCGGTCACCTCGTATCCGGGGCGCTGTTCGACCTCGATGGATGCCCCGTCCGGTGTCTCCGGATCCACTGTCGTCACCGGCGCCACCACGATGAACGGAACGTGGTGGTACCGCGCGAGCACCGCAAGCGGATAGCTCCCCACCTTGTTCGCCACCGATCCGTCGGCCGCGATCCGGTCCGCTCCGATCAGCACCGCGTCCACCTCCCCCGACGCGAACAGCGAACCGGCCGCGTTGTCGGTGAGCAAGGTGTACGCCATGCCGCTGCGGGCCGCCTCGTATGCCGTCAGGCGAGCACCTTGCAGCAACGGACGCGTTTCGTCCACCCAGAGCCTTCGCAACCGCCCCGCCCGATGGGCCTGGAGCGCCACCGCGAACGCCGTGCCCTCCCCTCCCGACACCAGCGAACCGGTGTTGCAGTGGGTCAGGATCCGGTGCCCGCCGCCGGGCAGCAACTCGTCCAGCAGCGCCAGCCCGTGCTCGGCCATCCGGGCGCTGGCCTCGGCATCCTCCCGGTGCAGCGCCCTCGCGGCAGCCAGCGCCGCCGCGGCCGCCGCCCCGGTGTCACCGCCCCCGGCCAGAGCGGACCGGTACGCCGACACCGCCCTGCGCACCCCGACGGACAGATTCACCGCCGTCGGCCGGGCACCCGACAGCGCCACCGCTGCCTCGTCCACGTCGAAGCCCCGCGCGGCGGCGAGCGCGACGCCGTACGCCCCCGCTATCCCGAGCAACGGCGCACCGCGCACCGCGAGCGAACGGATCGCCTCCACCAGCGCGGGCGCGTCCGTGCACACCCGCTCGACCTCCTCGGTCGGCAGTCTGGTCTGGTCGAGAAGGACCACGACAGGACCTTCGGGCGGCTCCTCCCACCGGATCACCGGCATTCCCGTCGGCCGCTTGTCCTCGCCGGTTTGCGCGTACTGATCAGCCATGCGGTCAGTCTGCCCGGTATCCGGCGGACAATTGAAGGTGCGCAGCCTCCACCGCGGCCGGTCACTGGGCGCCCACCCCATGGCACGATGGCAGCCAACCTGCCGCCGCGACCGCGGACGGGCACCGTGAAGGAGCTTCGATGAACGACACTCCGGGCTGGGCCTCGCCCGGATCCGCCCCGTCCGACGGGCGGGAACCCGGCGCGTCCGCCCCTGCCGACCGCCCCGTCCCCGCAGGGCCTGCCGAACAGCCCGCCGATCAGCCGGGTGAGGATCCACAGGGCCCCGGCTCGCAGTGGTCCAAGGAGCAGCCGCCGCCCGGCCAGTGGTCCACGCCCACCGGCGCCCCGGCACCAGGCCAGGCACCCCCGCCCCCGCCCCCCGGCCCCGGCTGGGGCGGCCGGCCCCCCGGCGGCGGTTACGGGGGCCCCGGCGGGCCTGGCGGCTACGGAGGCCCCGGCGGATACGGCCCGCCCGGCGGATACGGAGCCTGGGGCGGCGGCTGGGGCGGCCCCCCGCCCGCCGCCAAGCCCGGCGTGATCCCGCTCCGCCCGCTCGGCGTCGGCGAGATCCTCGACGGCGCCGTCTCCACCATGCGCACCTACTGGCGCACGGTCCTCGGCATCTCGCTGACGGTCGCCGTCGTCACCGAGGTCGCGGTGATCCTCCTCCAGGGCCTCGTCCTGAACGACACCGAGACCACCGACGCCCTCAACGACCCCAGCGCCTCCCTCACCGAGATCAGCCGCGCCGCGGGCGAGGTCATGCTCAGCTCGGGCGCCGTCCTGCTGATCACCCTGGTCGGCACCATCATCGCGACAGCCCTGCTGACGACCGTCACCAGCCGCGCCGTGCTCGGCAAGTCCGTCACCATCGGCGAAGCCTGGCGCGACGCCCGCCCGCAGGTCCTCAAGCTGTTCGGCCTCATCCTCCTGACCGGGCTCATCGCGGTCGGCATCCTGCTCGTCGGCGCACTGCCCGGCATCGTCGTCGCGATCGCCGGCGGTCCCGCAGGTGCCATCGCCGCCCTGCTCATCGTCGGCATCCTCGCCGGTGTCGTCGTCACCGTCTGGCTGATGGTCCGCTTCTCCCTGGCCTCTCCCGCCCTGATGCTGGAGAAGCAGAGCATCACCAAGTCGCTGGGCCGCTCCACCAAGCTCGTCCGCGGCTCCTGGTGGCGGGTCTTCGGCATCCAGTTCCTCGCCTCGATCATCGCCAACATCGTCTCGTCGCTCGCCGTGGTCCCCTTCACCCTGGTCGGGGCCTACGTCGGCGGCCACGGCCTGACCGGCTTCCTCGAGAACACCAACGCCGACTACGGCTGGACGTTCCTCATCATCACCGGGATCGGCTCGGTGATCGGCTCCATGCTCACCTTCCCGATCAACGCGGGCGTCACCGTGCTCCTCTACATCGACCAGCGCATCCGCCGCGAGGCCCTCGACCTCGAACTGGCCCGCGCCGCCGGTGTCGAGAACTACGGCGCCGGCACCCCCGGCACCGTCCCGGGGAGCTGATGCGGTGAGCCCGACGGGGGGATTCCTCACCGCGGTGCCCGCAGCCCTGCCAGGCGCCGCCGACGAGGCCGTACGAGGCCTGCTGCGGGCCCGGGACACCGCCCTGCTGTCGCTGGCCGGCTCGGGCGACCAACCGCCCGTGACCATCCCTCGCGACCCCGCGCGGGAGGCGGCACGGCGTGAACTGTCCAAGCGGATGTACCACGAGAACGACCCCGGGCTGTTCCAGCGCGCCCTGAACGCCGTCCTGGACTGGGTCGACCGGTTGCTCGCCGCCGCCGCGTCCGCGACGCCCGGCGGCGCACTGGGCCTGGTCGTCGTGGTCCTGGCCGTCATCGCCGTCCTGGGCGCCCTGTGGTGGCGCCTGGGCAGCCCCCGCCGCCAACCCGCTTCCACCGCCGCCCTGTTCGACGACCGCCCCCGCAGCGCCGCAGAACACCGCGCAGCAGCCGAGGCACACGCAGCCCAGGGCCACTGGAACCAGGCCCTCCAGGAACGCATGCGTGCCGTCGTCCGCGCCCTGGAGGAACGCGCCCTGCTCGATGTCCGCCCCGGCCGTACCGCCGACGAGGCCGCCGCCGAAGCCGGCCGCACCCTGCCCGCCCACACCGACCGGCTGCGCGCCGCCGCCCGGGAGTTCGACGACGTGACGTACGGCGGCCGCAGGGCGACCCAGGCCTCGTACGACCGAATCGCCGACCTGGACCGCGACCTGGAGCGCACCAAGCCGGTCCTCACCAGCAGCGCCCACAGCACGGCCCACCACAGCCGCCAGGGAGCCGCCGAATGACCACCGGCGTAGCCCTCCCGCCCTCCGCCACCTCCACCGCGCCGACCACCCGCCAGGTGTGGACCCGCACCCGCGGCATCGTCCTCGCCTTCGTGCTCGTCCTCGCCGGGGCCGTCGCCATCGCCGTCATCCGCTCCGACAGCAGGCACGGCGACCTCGACCCGCGCTCCGCCGACCCCTACGGCAGCCGCGCCGTCGCCGAACTCCTCGCCGACCGGGGCGTGGACACCCGCGTGGTCACCACCCTCGCCGAGGCACGCGCCGCGGCCGGCCGCGACACCACCCTGCTCGTCGCCGTCCCGGACCTGCTGACCCCGCATCAGCAGTCCCAGCTGCAGGCATCGACGGCCCGGTCGGGCGGCCGCACCGTCCTGGTCGCCGCCGGCAGCTCGTCCGTCGAACGGCTCGCCCCCGGCGTCACCGCCGACCCCGCCACCAGCATCAGGTCCACACTCGACCCCCACTGCAACCTGGCCGCGGCCCGGCGGGCGGGCAGCGCCGACACCGGTGGCATCCGCTACACCACCACCCACCTCGACGCCAACACCTGCTACCCCAGCCAGCGCCTGGCCACGCTGCTCCGCATCCCGGCGGCCTCCGGAAGCGGTGACACCGTCGTCCTCGGCGCGCCCGACATCCTGCTCAACGACCGCCTGGACAAGCAGGGCAACGCCTCGCTCGCCCTCCAACTCCTCGGCTCCCGCCCCCATCTGGTCTGGTACCTCCCCTCGCTCTCCGACGCCACGGCCACCGGTACCGGCGACCAGAAATCCCTGTTCGACCTGCTCCCGTCCGGCTGGCTCTGGGGCACACTGCAGCTGTTCATCGCCGCAGCCCTCGCCGCCTTCTGGCGGGCACGCCGACTGGGGCCCCTCGTGCCCGAGAAACTCCCCGTGGCGATCCGCGCCTCCGAAACCGTCGAAGGCCGCGCCCGCCTCTACCGCAAGGCCAACGCCCGCGACCGCGCGGCCGCCGCTCTTCGCTCCACCGCTCGCACCCGCCTCGCCCCCCTCGTTGGCGTCCCCGTCTCCCAGGCACACGCGCCCGAGGCCCTGCTCCCCGCCCTGTCCGCCCACCTCCACGGCGACGGACAGGCCCTGCACTCCCTGCTCTTCGGACCGCCGCCCGGCGACGACGCGGCCCTCATCGCCCTCACCGACCAGCTCGACGCCCTCGAAAGAGAGGTACGCCGTCCATGATGGACCCGACCACTGACAACGCCGGGAACACCGGGAACCCGGCCGACGCCCGGGCCTCCCTGGAGGCCCTGCGCGCGGAGATCGCCAAAGCCGTGGTCGGCCAGGACCCCGCCGTGACCGGCCTCGTCGTCGCTCTCCTCTGCCGCGGACACGTTCTCCTTGAAGGAGTCCCCGGAGTCGCCAAAACGTTGCTCGTCCGCGCCCTCGCATCCGCACTCGAACTGGACACCAAGCGCGTCCAGTTCACCCCCGACCTCATGCCGAGCGACGTCACGGGATCCCTCGTCTACGACACCCGCACCGCCGAGTTCTCCTTCCAGCCCGGCCCGGTCTTCACCAACCTCCTCCTCGCGGACGAGATCAACCGCACCCCGCCCAAGACCCAGTCGTCCCTCCTCGAAGCCATGGAGGAACGCCAGGTCACCGTCGACGGCACCCCACGTCCGCTCCCCGACCCGTTCCTGGTCGCGGCGACCCAGAACCCCGTCGAGTACGAGGGCACCTACCCCCTCCCCGAAGCCCAACTCGACCGTTTCCTCCTCAAACTGACGATCCCTCTCCCCTCCCGCCAGGACGAGATCGCCGTCCTCACCCGGCACGCCGAGGGCTTCAACCCGCGCGACCTGCGCGCCGCCGGCGTACGCCCCGTCGCGGGCCACGCCGACCTCGAAGCCGCCCGCGCGGCGGTCGCCAAGACGACCGTCTCCCCCGAGATCACCGGCTACGTGGTCGACATCTGCCGCGCCACCCGCGAGTCCCCGTCCCTCACCCTCGGAGTCTCCCCGCGCGGCGCCACCGCCCTCCTGGCCACCTCGCGTGCCTGGGCCTGGCTGACCGGCCGCGACTACGTCATCCCCGACGACGTCAAGGCCCTCGCCCTGCCCACCCTCCGCCACCGCGTCCAACTCCGCCCCGAGGCCGAGATGGAGGGCGTGACCGCCGACTCCGTCATCAACGCGATCCTCGCCCACGTCCCGGTTCCCCGCTGATGCCCCTCACCGGACGCGCCGCCCTCGTCGCGGCCATCGGATCGATCCCCATCGGCATCTGGGGACCGAGCTGGACGGGCGTCCTCGCCGTCGACGGCCCCCTGGCACTGGCCTGTGCCTGCGACTTCGCCCTGGCGGCCCCGGTACGGCGCCTCGTGCTGACCCGCTCCGGCGACACGTCCGCCCGTCTGGGCGAGACCGCGGACGTCACCCTGACCGTGACCAACCCGTCCCGGCGCCCGCTCCGCGCCCGCCTCAGGGACGGCTGGCCGCCGAGCAGTTGGCAGCCGGGCACGGAGGTCGAGGCCTCACGCCACCGTCTGGACGTCCCCCCTGGCGAACGCCGCCGCGTCACGACCCGCCTGCGCCCCACCCGTCGCGGCGACCGCCAGGCGGACCGCGTCACCATCCGCTCCTACGGCCCCCTCGGCCTGTTCTCCCGCCAGGGCGGCCACAAAGTGCCCTGGACTGTACGGGTTCTGCCCCCCTTCACCAGCCGCAAGCATCTACCGTCGAAACTCGCCCGATTGCGTGAACTCGACGGCCGCACCAGCGTTCTGACCCGCGGCGAGGGCACTGAATTCGACAGCCTGCGCGAGTACGTGCCCGGCGACGACACCCGTTCCATCGACTGGCGGGCCACAGCACGGCAGTCGGCGGTCGCGGTACGCACCTGGCGTCCCGAACGCGACCGGCACATCCTCCTCGTCCTCGACACCGGCCGTACCTCCGCCGGCCGAGTCGGCGACGCCCCCCGCCTGGACGCCTCCATGGACGCGGCACTCCTCCTCGCGGCCCTCGCATCCCGCGCGGGCGACCGTGTGGATCTCCTCGCCTACGACCGCCGGGTCCGCGCCCTCGTCCAGGGCCGCGCCGCCGGTGACGTCCTCCCGTCCCTGGTCAACGCCATGGCCACGCTGGAGCCGGAGCTCGTCGAAACGGACGCCCGCGGGCTCACCGCCACCGCGCTGCGTACGGCCCCACGCCGTTCCCTGATCGTCCTGCTCACGACACTCGACACCGCCCCGGTCGAACAGGGCTTGCTGCCCGTACTCGCCCAGCTGACCCAACGCCACACGGTTCTGCTCGCTTCAGTGGCCGACCCGCATGTCGCCCGCATGGCGACGGCTCGTGGAAACGCCGACGCGGTGTACGAGGCGGCGGCGGCCGCACAGGCCCAGAGCGAACGGCATCGGACCGCGGAGCAACTCCGCTGGCACGGCGTGACTGTCGTGGACGCGACGCCTGATGATCTCGCTCCCGCATTGGCGGATGCGTACCTGGCTTTGAAAGCGGCGGGCCGGCTCTGATCCCCTTGACGTCTTCTCGCTCGGAGGGCAGAAGGGGACCAGTCCTTAAACGCAAAAGAGCCCCACACCGTGAGGTGTGGGGCTCTTTCTCAATATTTGTTCGGCGGTGTCCTACTCTCCCACAGGGTCCCCCCTGCAGTACCATCGGCGCTGTAAGGCTTAGCTTCCGGGTTCGGAAT
>NZ_JBHXMA010000049.1:0-83653 GCF_042721035.1 Streptomyces sp. NPDC058464 | reverse complement strand
GCGGCGGGCGGCGGGCGGCGGGCGGCGGGCGGCGGGGCGTGGTTACAGGCCCGCCAAGGCCGTCGCCGTTCTGTCCAGGGCTGCCTGGGCTTCCACCGGATTTGTCGTGTTCGAGGTCAGGAAGGCGAAGGCCAGGAGGCGGCCGTCCTTGTCGACGACCGTGCCCGCGAGGGTGTTGACACCGGTCAGGGTGCCGGTCTTGGCGCGGACGACGCCCGCCGCGCCGTCCGTGTAGCGGCCGGTGAGGGTGCCGGTGAAGTGGGCCACGGGGAGGCCGGTGAGGACCGCGCGCAGGCCCGGGTGGTCGGCGTCGGCG
This sequence comes from Streptomyces sp. NPDC058464, assembly GCF_042721035.1. Classification (NCBI taxonomy): domain Bacteria; kingdom Bacillati; phylum Actinomycetota; class Actinomycetes; order Kitasatosporales; family Streptomycetaceae; genus Streptomyces; species Streptomyces sp. NPDC058464. The sequence goes on along the minus strand of NZ_JBHXMA010000049.1, from coordinate 83,337 downwards.
GCCTTGACGAGGAGGGCGGTGAGGAGGTTCGCCGTCAGCCGGTCGTCGCGGTTCAGGCCGCTGCCGTCGTGGAAGGAGGCCCCGGTCATCGGCAGGCCCAGCTTGGTCAACTGGGCGCCGATCGCGGCCGCTCCCCCGTCGAAGCTGGCCGCCTTGCCGCTCGCGAGCGCGGTCTGGCGGGCCAGGGCCTCGGCGATGTCGTTGTCGCTGTTGGTCAGCATGCGCTCGACGATCGAGGACAGCGGCGGCGAGGAGACGGTGGCGAGGGTGTCGGCCCGGCTGCTCGCCTTGGAGGTGCCGGGGGACGACGTCTTGATGCCGGCGTCCGCCAGGAAGCCCGCGAACTTCCGTGCCGCGTCGGCCGCCGGGTCGCTCACCCGGGTCACGGGTCCCTCGACGGAGTCGTTGGTGCGGCCCTCGTCGGCGGTCAGGGGGCTCACGCGCGCGAGGTTGCCGTTGACGCCGATGGGGTGCAGGTCGGGGCCGGAGTAGAGGGTGGTGTCGTACGAGAGGGTGACCTGCTTGATGCCCCGCGCGGTCAGCGCCTTCGCCGTCCTGGTGGCGAGGGTGCGCAGGCTGGCCCAGCCCGCCGCGTCCTTGCGGGCGGTCAGCGTGGGGTCGCCGCCGCCGACCAGGACGACCTCCCTGGTGCCCGGTTCGAGGGCCACGCGCGTGGTGATGCGGTGGTCGGGGCCGAGGGCGGAGAGGGCGGCGACGGCGGTGGCGATCTTGGTGGTGGAGGCGGGGGTGAGGGCGGTGTCGGCGCCGGAGCCGTACAGGCGGCTGCCGGTGGCCACGTCGACGACCACGGCGGTGCGGGTGCTGCCGAGCGCCGAGGAGGCCAGCAGGGGCCCCAGGAGGTCCCTGGCGGCCGTCCCGGAGATTCCGGCGGACTTCCCGGCGGGGGCCGACTTCACGGTGTTCGTGCCGCCGCCCAGGCCCGTCAGGACGGATCCGGCGCTGGGCGCGGGGCTGGGCTCGCCGTCGGCTGTGACGGAGTGCGCACCGGAGCCGTGATCTGTGCCACCCGTCCGCTCCAGGGCGGCGGCCCGGTCCCGCTCGGCCGTACGCTGGCCGTCGGCGTCCCAGGGGCCCGCCGCGGTCACCGCACCGGCGGCCAGCGCGAGCCCGGCCGTGGCGGCGCCCGCGGTGTACTGCCAGGTCCTGAGGGTGCGGGGCCGAGGTCGAGGGGGGCGGACCAGGGTGGCCAGCCGGGGTCCCGTCGCGCGCGTGACGCGTGCGAGGTGCGGTCCCACTGCCCGCCGCAACCGCGCGACCTGCGGTTTCGTGGCGGTCGCGAGGCGGGTCAGCCGCGGTCGCACGGCGCCCGCGATCTTCCGCACACGCGGTTTCGCGGACTGCCAAGGCCTCAGCTCTGGCACGACCACCAGCCCCTTTCGCGATCACACACCTGCGTGGGGGACACTTAACCATCAGAACTATGTGTTGATCATGGAGGAGCCACCGGTGGAGTTCGACGTCACGATCGAGATCCCGAAGGGTTCGCGGAACAAGTACGAGGTGGACCACGAGACCGGTCGGATCCGCCTGGACCGTCGTCTCTTCACCTCGACCGCCTACCCGACCGACTACGGCTTCGTCGAGAACACCCTCGGCGAGGACGGCGACCCGCTGGACGCGCTGGTCATCCTGGACGAGCCCACCTTCCCGGGCTGCCTCATCAAGTGCCGCGCGATCGGCATGTTCCGGATGACCGACGAGGCCGGCGGCGACGACAAGCTGCTGTGCGTCCCGGCGACCGACCCGCGCGTGGAGCACCTGCGCGACATCCACCACGTGTCGGAGTTCGACCGCCTGGAGATCCAGCACTTCTTCGAGGTCTACAAGGACCTGGAGCCCGGCAAGTCCGTCGAGGGCGCCAACTGGGTGGGCCGCACCGACGCCGAGGTCGAGATCGAGCGGTCGTACAAGCGCTTCAAGGAGTCGGGCGGTCACTGAGACCACCCCGGCAGGCCGTAACCGGGAAACGGGCCGCACGCACGCGTGGGGCCCGTTTTTCGTGTCCGCTGTGCGGTCACGCGCATACTGAGGCCTACGTGCAGATGTCGTTCAGGGAGCGTTACGACGGTGACGGAGGCGGAGGACCGCAAGCCCCGGTCGGACGAGGCCAGGTACGACCCGGAGATCACGTCGGAGTTCGCCGTTCCGGCGGGCGTCGCGGTCCCCGAGGGCGGCGGTGAGTCCGAGTCCACGTCGGAGTTCACCGTGCCGGAGGGGCTGGTGGCGCCGCAGCCGGTGAGCGGCGGGGCGGAGGGGTCGGCGTTCAGCACGCCGAGCGCCTACAGCGCCGACGACGCCCCGGCCGCCTTCACGCCGGCCTCCGGGTTCCCCACGGTCAGCCTCGTCAAGGACGCGCCCTGGCAGGACCGGATGCGCACGATGCTGCGCATGCCGGTGACCGAGCGGCCGGCGCCGGAGCCGGTGCAGAAGGCCGAGGAGGGCGGTCCGGCCGTCCCGCGCGTGCTCGACCTGACGCTGCGCATCGGTGAGCTGCTGCTGGCGGGCGGCGAGGGCGCGGAGGACGTGGAGGCCGCGATGTTCGCGGTCTGCCGGTCGTACGGCCTCGACCGGTGCGAGCCGACCGTCACCTTCACGCTGCTGTCGATCTCGTACCAGCCCTCGCTCGTCGACGACCCGGTGACGGCGTCCCGGACGGTGCGGCGGCGCGGGACCGACTACACGCGCCTCGCGGCCGTCTTCCGGCTCGTGGACGACCTCATCGACCCCGAGACCCATGTCTCCCTGGAGGAGGCCTACCGGCGGCTCGCGGTGATCCGCCGCAACCGGCACCCGTACCCCGGCTGGGCGCTGACCGCCGCGAGCGGGCTGCTCGCGGGGGCCGCCTCCGTGCTGGTCGGCGGTGACTTCCTGGTGTTCGTGGCGGCCGCGGTCGGCGCGATGCTCGGTGACCGGCTGGCGTGGCTGTGCGCGGGGCGGGGGCTGCCGGAGTTCTACCAGTTCATGACCGCCGCGATGCCGCCGGCCGCGATCGGGATCGCGTTCTCGCTCGCCCACGTCGACGTCGCGGCGTCCGCCGTCGTCACCGGTGGACTGTTCGCGCTGCTGCCCGGGCGGGCCCTGGTCGCGAGCGTCCAGGACGGGCTCACCGGCTTCTACATCACCGCCTCCGCACGGCTGCTGGAGGTCATGTACTTCTTCGTGGGCATCGTCATCGGGGTGCTGACGGTCCTGTACTTCGGCGTGAAGCTGGGCGGCCGGCTCAACCCCGACGTGGCGCTCGACGTCTCCAAGCGGCCGCTGATCCAGATCGCCGCGTCGATGGTGCTGTCGCTGACCTTCGCGGTGCTGCTCCAGCAGGAACGATCCACCGTGCTGGCCGTGACGCTCAACGGGGGCGTCGCGTGGTCGGTCTACGGTGCGATGCACTACGCCGGGGGGATCTCGCCGGTCGCCTCCACGGCGATGGCGGCCGGGTTGGTGGGGTTGTTCGGGCAGCTGCTGTCGCGGTACCGGTTCGCGTCCGCGCTGCCGTACACGACGGCGGCGATCGGGCCGCTGCTGCCGGGGTCGGCGACCTATTTCGGGCTGCTGTCGATGGCTCAGAACGAGGTCGACAAGGGGCTGGTGTCGCTGGCCAAGGCGGCGTCGCTCGCGATGGCGATCGCCATCGGAGTCAACCTGGGGTCGGAGATCTCCCGGCTGACCCTGCGGGTGGGGTCGGCCGGGAAGCGGAGGGCCGCGAAGCGGACCAGGGGGTTCTGAGCGCCCAGTGGGGTGGGGGGCTCCGGTGGGACGGCGGGTGCGGGCGCGTGGGGGCTGATCGCGCAGTTCCCCGCGCCCCTTACGGGGCGCTTTCGCTTACGGCGCCTGGTAGTGGTCCTCGGTGTACGGGTTGTGCTGCTGGCCGTAGCCGTTCTGGTTGTAGCCGCCCTGGTCGTAGTACGGCTGCTGCTGCCCGTACTGGGGCTGCTGGCCGTACTGCTGCTGGGGCTGCGGCTGGTGCTGGTGCTGGTGCTGCTGCGGGGTGTGCGTCGGCTCGATGCGGCGGAGCTGGGTCGTCGCGTAGTCCGTCGCCTGCGGGGTCGGCTGCTGCTCCGTGCGGGCCGCCTTCTTGTCCTTCGCGCGGGCCCGCAGGAACTCGATGATGATCGGGACCACCGAGACGAGGACGATCAGGATCAGGATCGCCTCGATGTTGTTCTTGACGAAGTCGATCTTGCCGAGCCAGGAGCCGAGCAGGGTGACGCCGGCGCCCCACATGACGCCGCCGATGACGTTGAAGGTGAGGAACGAGCGGTACGCCATGCCGCTGACGCCGGCGATGATCGGCGTGAACGTGCGGATCACCGGCACGAAGCGGGCCAGGATCAGGGACTTCGGGCCGTGCTTCTCGAAGAACTCGTGCGCCTTGGTGACGTTCTCCTGCTTGAAGATGCGGGAGTCAGGGCGGTTGAAGAGCGACGGGCCGACCTTCTTTCCGAACATGTAGCCCGCCTGGTCACCGAGGATCGCGGCGACACAGATCAGGGCGACGGCGCCCCACAGCGGGAAGTCCAGCTGGTTCGAGGTGATCAGCAGGCCGCAGGTGAAGAGGAGCGAGTCGCCCGGGAGGAAGAAGCCGATCAGGAGGCCGGACTCGGCGAAGACCACCAGGAGCAGGCCCCAGATACCGAACGAGTCGAGAAGTTGGTTCGGGTCCAGCCAGCTCGGGCCGAGGGCGAGCGTCATCACGGTTCCGGGCTCCTGAGGGGGGAAGGCACGTCGGTTTCCTTGTGCGGGCGCACAAAGCTATCAACGTAATGTGTCCGCCCCAGGTTCCACCGGTGGAACCTGGATGGACTGTGCCCGGCCTGGGGAATGGCTGTGGACATGGGTATCGAAGAGTACGGCGGCGGTCAGGGACCGCAGGCCGATGTGCTGGTCGTCACCACGAACGACGTTCCCGGGTACCGGGTGCGGGAGGTCATCGGCGAGGTCTTCGGACTGACCGTGCGCTCCCGGCACCTGGGCAGTCAGATCGGCGCGGGACTGAAGTCGATGATCGGCGGTGAGCTGAAGGGGCTGACGAAGACGCTCGTCCAGACCCGGAACCAGGCCATGGAGCGGCTGATCGAGCAGGCACGCGCGCGTGGTGCCAACGCCGTGCTGGCCTTCCGGTTCGACGTGACCGAGGCGGCGGACACGGGGACCGAGGTCTGCGCGTACGGCACCGCCGTCGTCCTCGACAAGGAGTAGGACCGGCCTCAGAAGACGGTCACACCGGGTGCCGGGCCGCGTTCGCCTCGATCGCCTCCTTGAGGTGCGCGGCCAGGCCCGGGGCCATCGCGTCGTAGAAGGCCTTGAAGCGCTCGTCGGAGACGTACATCGCGGCGAGGCAGCGGTGCATCTCGTGCGGGCAGTCGTAGAACCAGAGCGAGATGTGCCGCCGGTGTTCCTCGGCCATGTCCATGGCCTGTTCGCCGGTCGGCGGCTCGGCCGCGTTCACCAGAGCGGCGTAACGCGCGCTCCAGTCGTCGACCTCGGCCTTCATGCGCTGCCAGTCGCCCTTGGTGTAGCGGGCGGCCCGGCGCTGCGACTCGGCGTAGGCCTCGGTGCCGCCCCAGCGCTGCTCGGCCTCCTCGGCGTACTGCTCGGGGTCCTTGTCGCCGAAGACCTCGAAGCGTTCCTCGGGGGTGAGGTTGATGCCCATCCTGCGTGCCTCCATGGCGTGTTCCACGGCCTCGGCCATCTTCTGCAGCCGCTCGATCCGCGCGGTCAGCAGTTCGTGCTGCCGGCGCAGGTGCGCGCGGGGGTCTGCCTTTCCGGTGGCCTGCTCGTCGAGCAGGGCCGCGATCTCGTCGAGCGGGAAGCCGAGCTCCCGGTAGAACAGGATCTTCTGGAGCCGGTCGAGGTCGGTGTCGCCGTAGCGCCGGTGGCCGGCGTGGCTGCGCTCGCCCGGGACCAGCAGGCCGATCTCGTCGTAGTGGTGCAGGGTGCGCACGGTGACGCCGGCGAATCCGGCGACCTGTCCCACCGAGTAGCTCATGTCCGCTCCTTTCCGCGCTCCACCCTGGGTCCTCACGTCACGTGAGGTGCAAGCCCGTTGCGATCGGCGACCTTCGGGTCGGCGACCTTCGGGTCGGCGACCTTCGGGTCGGCGACCTTCGGGATGTTGTGTCGGTTTTGCCCGCTTATCGTGAGCCCGTGGCCCAGGACACCGCGCAGCAGGCGCTCCCCACCCCGCCCGCGGCTCCCGCGCGTGCCCTGCTGCCGCTGATCCTGCCCGCACTCGTCGTCGGCGTCTGCAGCAGTCTGCTGTTCATGCTGGTGAGCTCGCTGGCCGAGCGGTTGCAGCACGTGCTGTGGAACAGCCTGCCGGACGCGCTCGGCATCGGGCGGTACTCGGTGCTGTGGATGCTGGTGATGCTCACGGCGACCGGGATCGCGGTGGGGCTGGTGGTGTGGAAGGTGCCCGGGCACGCGGGGCCCGATCCGGCCACCCTGGGCCTGGAGGCGGTGGCGCTGCCGCCGGCCGTGCTGCCGGGGCTGGTGCTGGCGACCGTGCTGATGCTGGCGGGCGGACCGAGCCTCGGTCCGGAGAACCCGCTCATCGCCGTGAACGTCGGGCTCGCGCTGTGGCTGGGGCGGCTCGCGATGCCCCGGCTACCGGGCTCGCTGTGGCCCGCGCTGGCCGACGCGGCGACGCTCGGCGCCCTGTTCGGGACGCCGGTGGCGGCGGCCCTGGTGATCTCCGAGGCGCTGGCCGGGAAGCCGCTGAAAGGGGCGCTGTGGGACAACCTCTTCGGACCGCTGATGGCCGCGGGGGCGGGCGCGATGACGACCGCTCTGGTGTCCCGTCCGACCCTGGACCTCGGGCTGCCCCCGCTCGGCCACCCGCACTGGCCGGACCAGGTGGCGGCCCTGGTGGTCGCCTCCGCGGCCGCGGTGCTCGGCATGTGCGCCGTGTACGCCTTCCCCTACGTCCACGGGACCTTCCGGCGCCTCGGGCACCCCATGGTGGCCCTGCCGGCCGGCGGGCTGGTGCTGGGCCTTCTGGGGGCGCTGGGCGGCCCGCTGACGCTCTTCAAGGGGCTGGACGAGGTCGCGGAACTGGCGAAGGACCCGGAGGGCTGGTCGGCCGGGCAGTTCGCGGTGATGACGGTCGTCAAGCTGACCGCCCTGCTGGTGGCCGCCGCCTGTGGTTTCCGCGGTGGCCGGATCTTTCCGTCGGTGTTCATCGGCGCCGCCCTCGGGCTGTGCGCCCACGCCCTGGTGCCCGCGGTCCAGCCCTCGGTGGGCGTGGCGGCGGGCGTGCTGGGCATGCTGTTGGCGATCACCCGCCAGGGCTGGGTGAGCCTGTTCACGGCCGCGGTGCTGGTGGCCTCGCCGAGCATCATCGCGTTGCTGTGCGTCGCGTCGCTGCCCGCGTGGTTGTTGGTTACCGGGCGGCCGAGAATGCAGTTGCGGGCGGACGGTACGGCCCTGCGCTGATCCTTGTGAATTCCCTCGTGTCGTTCATGTCGTCCAGGAGGCACTCCTCATGCCGCTGCACAAAGGTTCCCAGAAGCACCAAGAGCGACCCATGTCCGTCAACCCGTTCTTCGGTGAGGCGAACCCGGTCGCCGGCATGGCCGAGGCCCCGCCCACGCACCGGCTGCCGGACGGCCCGCTGCCGCCCATGACCGCCTATCAGCTGGTGCGCGACGAGCTGATGCTGGACGGCAACGCCCGGCTGAATCTGGCCACTTTCGTCACCACGTGGATGGAGCCCCAGGCCGGGGTCCTGATGGCGGAGTGCGACGACAAGAACATGATCGACAAGGACGAGTACCCGCGCACCGCCGAGTTGGAGCGGCGCTGTGTGGCGATGCTCGCCGACCTGTGGAACGCGCCGGACCCGGCCAACACCATCGGCTGTTCGACGACCGGCTCCAGCGAGGCCTGCATGCTGGCCGGGATGGCCCTGAAGCGGCGCTGGATGAAGCGCAGCACCGACCGCTACCCGGGCAGCGCCCGCCCGAATCTGATCATGGGCATCAACGTCCAGGTCTGCTGGGAGAAGTTCTGCAACTTCTGGGAGGTGGAGCCCCGGTTCGTGCCCATGGAGGGCGACCGCTACCACCTGGACGCGCAGGCCGCCGCCGACCTCTGCGACGAGAACACCATCGGGGTCGTCGCCATCCTCGGCTCCACCTTCGACGGGTCCTACGAGCCGGTCGCCGACCTGTGCGCGGCCCTGGACGTCCTCCAGGAACGCACCGGCATCGACGTCCCGGTCCACGTGGACGGCGCGTCCGGCGGGATGATCGCGCCCTTCCTCGACGAGGACCTGGTGTGGGACTTCCGGCTGCCGCGCGTGGCGTCGATCAACACCTCGGGGCACAAGTACGGGCTGGTCTACCCGGGTGTCGGCTGGGCGCTGTGGCGGGAGAAGGAGGCGCTGCCCGAGGAGCTGGTCTTCCGGGTCAACTACCTGGGCGGCGACATGCCCACCTTCGCCCTCAACTTCTCCCGCCCCGGCGCCCAGGTGGTCGCGCAGTACTACACGTTCCTGCGCCTCGGCCGGGACGGCTACCGCGCGGTGCAGCAGGCGTCCCGGGACGTGGCGACCGGGCTCGCCGAACGCGTCGAGGCGCTCGGCGACTTCCGGCTGCTGACCCGGGGCGACGAGCTGCCCGTGTTCGCCTTCACCACCGCGGACCACGTGACGGCGTACGACGTCTTCGACGTGTCCCGGCGGCTGCGCGAGAACGGCTGGCTGGTGCCGGCGTACACGTTCCCGGCGAACCGGGAGGACCTGTCCGTGCTCCGGGTGGTGTGCCGCAACGGCTTCTCGAAGGACCTGGCGGACCTGTTCGTCGAGGACCTGTCCCGGCTGCTGCCGGAACTGCGCCGGCAGCCGCATCCGCTGACCCACGACAAGGGGGCGGCCACCAGCTTCCACCACTGAGCTCCGCTGGAGGTGCCGATGTGCGATGTGCCGTATGTCGTCTGCGGCGGCGTCGTGGCTGATCGCGCAGTTCCCCGCGCCCCTTTCAGGGGCGCTGCCAGGGCGGCGCTGCCAGGCTAGGAACCCTGCTCCAGCGCCACCAGTTCGAAGGCCGTCTTGCCGTCCAGGGACTCGCGGACGATGTCGGCGTGGCCCGCGTGGCGGGCGGTCTCGCGGATCAGGTGGAGGCAGACCCAGCGCATGGAGACGCTGCCCTCCGGGAACCAGGGGGCCTCGGGAAGCGGGAAGGTGTCGTCGAGGCTGGGGACCGAGCGGATGAACTTCTCGGTCTCGGCGGCGACCTGCTCCCAGTACGCCAGCTGGGAGGCCACCGTCTCGTCGCCGACCAGCTGGAAGGTCTCGTGCCAGTTCGACTGGTCGCGCTCGAGCGCCGGCGGCTCCTGCCTGGCGCGGGCGATCCAGCTCTGCTCGACCTCGGCGCAGTGCTTGAGCAGACCCGCCAGGGACAGTTCGCTCGCGCTGGGCTTGCTCGCCGCCTGCTCGTCGGTGAGGCCGAGCAGCGCCCGGCGGATGCCGCCGCGCTGCTCCTCGATGAAGGAGAGCAGTGCTCCGCGCTCGTCGCCCTGTGCTTCCGCGGGAACGTGAGTGACCATGACCGGCCGCCTTTCCTCGGGTTCGGGTGGTGTTTCCCTGACACGACCGAAGCTACGGGCCCTTTAGGACAGATCGCGTCCTAAAGGGCCCGGGGCAGCCGAGATGGTCCGACGGGCTTCTAGAACGGGAAGCCGCTCCGGCCGTGCTGTACCGAGATCCACTTCAGGGTGGTGAAGGACTCCACGGTCGTCTCGCCGTTGAGGCGGCCGATCCCGGAGTGCTTCTCGCCGCCGAAGGGGACGACGGGCTCGTCGTGGACGGTGCCGTCGTTGACGTGGAACATCCCGGTGTCGATCTGCTTGGCGAAGGCCACGCCCCGCTCGACGTCGCCGGTGTGGACGGCGCCGCTGAGGCCGTAGGGGGTGTCGTTGACCAGGCGTACGGCCTCCTCCTCGCCGTCGAACGGGATGAGGAAGGCGACCGGGCCGAAGACCTCCTGCCGGAGCAGGTCGGAGTCGGCCGGGACACCGGTGAGGACCGAGGGCTCGACCAGGTTGTCGGTGGTCGTGCCGTGCAGCAGGGCCGTGGCGCCCTCGGCGACGGCCTGCTCGACCGTGGCCGAAATCGACTCCGCCTGCTGGGAGTTGATCAGCGGGCCGATGACGGTCTGCGGGTCGCTGGGGTCACCGGCCTTGAGGGTCTTCACCTTGGCGACGAACTTCTCGGTGAACTCGTCCGCGATCGAGCGGTCCACCAGGACGCGGTTGGCGGCCATGCAGACCTGGCCCTGGTGGACGTACCGGCTGAAGACCGCGGCGTCGACCGCGTAGTCGATGTCGGCGTCGTCGAGGACCACGATCGCGCTGTTGCCGCCCAGTTCGAGCACCGTGCGCTTGAAGAGCGAGGCGCAGACGGTGGCCACGTGCCGGCCGACCTTGTCGGAGCCGGTGAAGGAGATGACCTTCGGGACCGGGTGCTCGATGAAGGCGTCGCCGATCTCGGCGATGTCCGTGACGACGACGTTGAGCAGGCCGGCGGGCAGGCCCGCGTCCTCGAAGATCTTCGCGACCAGGGTGCCGCCGACGATCGGGGTGTTCTGGTGCGGCTTGAGGACCACGCCGTTGCCGAGCGCGAGGGCCGGTGCGACCGACTTGATCGACAGCAGGAAGGGGAAGTTGAAGGGGCTGATCACGCCCACGACGCCGACCGGCACGCGGTAGACGCGGTTCTCCTTGCCGTCCACCGGGGAGGGCAGGATCCTGCCCTCGGGGCGCAGCGCCCACTGGATCGACTCGCGCAGGAACTCCTTGGCGAGGTGCAGCTCGAAGGCGGCCTTCAGATGCGTGCCGCCGAGCTCGGCGATGATCGCCTCGGTGATCTCGGCGTCGCGCTCCTCGATGAGGCGCAGGGCCTTCTCGAAGACGGCGCGGCGGGTGTAGGGGTTGGTGGCGGCCCACTGCTTCTGGGCACGCGCGGCGGCCCGGTAGGCCTCATCTATCTCCTCGACCGCGGCTATCGTGATCGACGCGAGCTTCTCACCGTCGTACGGGTTGAAGTCGATGATGTCCCAGGAACCGGTCCCCGGGCGCCACTCACCGTCGATGTACTGCTGGGCCAGGTCGGTGAAATAGGACGACATGTGATCCCTCGATCCCCTGCTGCGACGGCAGTCGATGCGGACACCCGGTCCACATCCACATCACGGTCTGATCACGCGTCATCGTACTTGCGTGACAGGGCAGTTGGGGCATCAGTTCGATGATCTAGGGGAATCCCCAGGTGCATCGATATATCTACGACAGCTGGAGCAGCCCGCGCAGCAGGTCCCGGCTCTCGTCCGGTCCCGGGCTGTCCTGCTGGAGTTCCTTCAGGGCCTGCTCGTACTGGGCGACGTCCTCGCGCTTGTCGAGGTAGAGGGCGCTGGTGAGCTGCTCCAGGTAGACCACGTCGGACAGGTCCGACTCGGGGAAGCTGAGGACGGTGAACGAGCCGCCCTCCCCGGAGTGCCCGCCGAAGCTGAACGGCATGATCTGCAGCCGCACGTTGGAGCGCTCGGAGATCTCGACGAGGTGCTGGAGCTGACCGCGCATCACCCCGCGGTCGCCGTAGGGCCGGCGCAGGGCGGCCTCGTCGAGGACGATGTGGAAGTCGGGGGCGTTTTCGGCCACCAGGTACTTCTGCCGCTCCATGCGGAGCGTGACCCGGCGCTCGACGTCGGCCTCGCTGGCCCCCTTCATACCGCGCCGCACCACGGCGCGCGCGTAGTCCTCGGTCTGGAGGAGGCCGTGGACGAACTGCACCTCGTAGGCGCGGATCAGGTGCGCCGCGCCCTCCAGGCCGACATAGGTGGGGAACCAGGTCGGCAGGACGTCCGAGTAACTGTGCCACCAGCCGGCCACGTTGGCCTCGCGGGCGAGGGAGATGAGCTGCTGGCGCTCGGCCTCGTCGGTGATGCCGTACAGCGTCAGCAGGTCTTCCACGTCCCTCGTCTTGAAGCTCACCCGGCCCAGCTCCATGCGGCTGATCTTCGATTCGGAGGCACGGATCGAGTACCCCGCGGCCTCGCGGGTGATCCCCCGGGCCTCGCGCAGCCGCCTGAGTTGCGAGCCGAGCAGCATTCGCCGCACCACCGATCCGGGCTCTCCCGCGCTCACGTTCGCCAGCCTCCCCAACCGTCTTCAGGGCCCGCAGTCTGCCACTAAAACACTTCGAGCAGTACTCGTCCGGTTACGGAAACGGAAAGCGGCCAAAGTTTAAGCACAGGAAGTTGCAAGCAGGTAGTGAGCCAAGGACGGGAAGTTGGCGGAAAAAATGGCCAACAAGCGGTACGGGAGGGTCCAATTCGGTCGCGTGCACGTGCATCTGCCCTTGCATCTGCTGTGCGCATCCGAAACCATGGTCCCGCGCCACCGCTGCATCGCAACGACCGCGAATTCCCGGGAGTGCCTCGCATGGGGACGAATGGATCGACCATGCTCAAGCCATTACGGCAGGGCCTTCCGCCGCTTGATCCCGCGGCCGTGTCCAACGCCGCCTCCTGTGCTCTGCCCGCCCGCTACGAAGCGGTGCGCGAAGCCCGTCAGTTCACCCGGAGAACGCTCGGCCAGTGGGACGTCGGCGACCGCTTCGACGACGTCTGCCTCGTCGTCTCGGAGCTCGTCACCAACGCTCTGCGGCACGCGGTGCCCGGCGAGACCGACTGCCTCGCCGCGCCGCACGGGCCGGCGGTGCGGCTGCACCTGATGCGGTGGACCGGACGGCTGGTGTGCGCGGTGCGCGACCCCAGCCACGAGACACCCGTCCCCCGCGACTCCGAGGACTTCGCGGCGGAGTCGGGACGCGGGCTGTTCCTGGTCGACTCCTTCAGTGACAGCTGGGGCTGGCACCCGCTGGCGGGCACCCTCCACGGCAAGGTCGTGTGGGCACTGTTCCGGCTGCAGTCCGCCGAATGACGGAACCGGCGTCTTCGGACGCCGGGTTTCTACGCGCGTTACCGAGCGTTGTGCGCCGAACGCACCGGGTTGCCCCGGATGTGACCGCCGTCAGCTCGTGATCAGGTGGTCGAACTCGCCGTCCTTGACACCGAGGAGCATCGCCTCGATCTCGGCGCGCGTGTAGACGAGTGCCGGCCCGTCCGGGAAGCGCGAGTTGCGGACCGCCACGTCGCCGCCCGGCAGCCGGGCGAACTCCACGCAGGAACCCTGCGAGTTGCTGTGCCTGCTCTTCTGCCAGGCCACTCCGTCCAGCTGCGTGGCAGCCATGCCGTTGTACACGTCAAACCCCCCGTACACGCCGTCAACGTCGAGGTTCACAGGTCGCTCCCCGGTGGTGCACTAACTGGCTGATGTGACCATTGATGCAGCGGTCAACTGACCCGGATCATAACCTTGTTCACGTGCAGATGCATGAGCAGATGCACGTGCACGGGGGGTGTTCCTGCGGTTACAGCTTTGACGTCCGCTTTACTCAACCCGTTCCAGCGTCTGCCCCGGTCGCCGCAGGGCATGCGACCACCGGCCCCCGTCCATGATCCCGCGCGCCGCCACCCGCACGGGACCGTCCGGATCGAATCCTCCATGCACTAGGAAAGGACGCGTACCCCGGCCCCCGTGTTCCAGCGTCCGTGTGACGGTCCGGTGAGCGAGATCGGCCGGATCGGGACGGGGCCACTGGACAGCCCGTGTGCTACCGGGCGGTCCCGTAGGGCAGCGGTCAGACCTCCAGGAGGGTGTCGAAGGCGGACGGCAGCCGTTCCCAGGCGGCGCGTCCGGCGGCGTACTCGGCGTCGGTCAGCAGGCAGGACTCCAGCAGCCGTTCGAGCCCGTCGCGGTCGAGCCCGGGGGACGTGAAGACCAGGTGCTGGCAGCGGTCGCCGTGCTCCGGGTGCCAGTCGAGGGCGGCGGCGGCCCGGCGGACCGGCGGGACCAGGTCCCAGGCCGCGTCCGGGAGGGAGGCGAGCCACGGCCCCGCGCTCTCCACGCACAGGGCGCCGCCCGCCGCGTCCCAGTGCAGCAGCACGTCGGGCCGGCCGGCGAGCCAGAACCGGCCCCTGCTGCGGGCGGCCGCGCAGGTCAGGTCCTCCAGGGCGGCATACAGCCGCTCGGGATGGAAGGGCCGCCTGCGCTGCCAGACCAGGGTGGCGACGCCGTGGCCGTCGGCCTCCGCGGGGAGCAGGGCGCAGGCCGGGTGCTGGGCGGCCGCGGCCGCCTCGGCGTCGAAGCCGGCGAGGGCCGCCCTGGCCAGCGCGCCTGCGGTGCCCGCCAGGTCCCCGGGGTGGCCGCCCGGGAGGGGGACCTGGCGGGCTGTCGGGTGGAGCTGGGCGAGCAGCTCGCAGTCCTCGTCGTCGGCCTCCGGGGAGTCGAGGACGGCGAGGACGGGGGCGTACTCCAGCTGCCGGGCGAAGGTGTCGGCGACCGTGCGCCGGTCGGTGGCGGCCGCGGCGAGCCCGGCGTCGGCGAGGTCGTCGCCGTTGCCGAGATACGGCAGCAGCAGCGCCGGGTCGACGGCGGTGATCACGCCGGTGACGGTGAGCCCGCCGGCGACGACGACCTCGGCCATCGCCCTGGGCTCGACGGAGTCCCACAGCTCGACGATCGCGAGCCGGGTGGCGCCCTCGGCCGCGAGCCGCCGCAGCTCGGGCACCAGGTCCTCGCGCAGGGCGCAGCACGCGCAGTCGTCGACCAGGGGCGTCTCGCCGGTGGAGAGCAGGCCGGAGGCGTCCCGGACCGTCCGTACGACCGTGCCGTCGGCGGCCGTGGCGAGGTCGTGGTGGAGTACGACGCTCCCCCGGACGTCGGCGAGCAGCCGGGCGACAGCCTGCCTGCGGGCGTCGGCGTGCAGCCCGCCGACGATCACGACGGGGAGCCGGGCGGAGGGGTTCGGGCCAGAGGGGTTCGGACCGGAGGGGTTCGGACCGGAGGGGTTCGGGCCGGAGGGATGCATCAGCCCTGCTTTCCGTACCGCCGCACGAAGCGCTCCACGCGCCCGGCGGTGTCCATGACGCGGGCGGTGCCGGTGTAGAAGGGGTGGCTGACGTCCGAGATCTCGACGTCGACCACCGGGTAGGTCCGGCCGTCCTCCCACTCGATCGTCTTCCCGGCCGTGCTCCCGCCCGCCAGCGTCGAGCGGGTGAGGAAGGCGTGGTTCGCGGCCCGGTCACGGAACACGACGGGCCCGTAGGCGGGGTGGATTCCCTTGCGCATGACGGGGGTTCAGCGCTCCTCTCGGAAGTCGACGTGCCGGCCGGCGACCGGGTCGAACTTGCGCAGGGTCATGCGGTCCGGGTCGTTCCGGCGGTTCTTGCGGGTCACGTAGGTGTAGCCGGTCCCTGCGGTGGACCGGAGTCTGGTCACCGGGCGGAGTTCGTTGCGTGCCATGACTGATACCTTACTGAAAATGAATCCCATTAGCATCGGCTTCTGGGTCCTCAGCGCGAGAGAGGTACGTCACCATGTCCGCCCACTGCATGCTGACCGGCGCCCAGCCCGGCTTCGGCAACCGGATCTCCCACTCCCACCGGCGGACCTCCCGCCGCTTCGACCCCAACATCCAGACCAGGCGCTACTGGCTGCCGAGCGAGAACCGGCACGTGCGGCTCCGGCTGACCGCACGCGCCGTCAGGGCCGTCGACACGATCGGCGTGGAGGCGGCCGTGGCCCGCATCCGGGCACGCGGCGTGAAGGTCTGACGGGGGCGGGGCACCGGTATGGCGAAGAAGAGCAAGATCGCGAAGAACGAGCGTCGGCAGGAAGTCGTCGCGCGGTACGCCGTGCGCAGGGCCGAACTGAAGGAGATCCTCCGGCGGCCCTCCTCGACCGCCGCGGAGCGCCTCGCCGCCGGGCGTGAGCTGCGGCACCAGCCGCGCGACGCGAGCGCCACGCGTGTCCGCAACCGCGACCAGGTGGACGGCCGCCCGCGCGGTTACTTCCGCGCGTTCGGTCTGTCCCGGGTCAATCTGCGGGACCAGGCCCACAGCGGATACCTACCTGGCGTACGCAAGTCCTCCTGGTGAGTGCTGGTAGCTTGCCGCTGTCGTCCGGGCGGCCGGGCGGCCGACCCCCTAGAGCTTGGGAGCGTTGCGGTGACCACGGCTACGGCGAGTACGGGTACGGCGCGGACGGAGACGGCGTCGCCGTCGGCGTCGACGGAGACCGCTTCGGCGGGGACGACCGCGGCGAACACACGGCCGGCTCTGCGGATCGTGGCCGCCGCCGCGGGGCTGGTGGGCGCGCTCGCGCTGACCGCGTGCAGCAGCGGCGGTGACTCCGACAGCGACTCCTCGGCCACCCCGTCGGGCACGTCGTCCGCGGCCGCCACCGCCACGGCCGGTTCGGAGGACTCCACGGCCTCCTCCGACGCGCTGCAGGGCAGCTGGATCACCACGAGCGGCGGGAAGATCGTCGCGCTGGTGGTCACCGGCAAGGAGGCCGGGCTCTTCGAGACCGGCGGGTCCGTGTGCAGCGGGACCGCCGGTGAGGAGGCCGGGATGCGGATGATCCATCTCACCTGCACGAACGGCAGCAAGGACCGGGTCACCGGAATGGTCGACTCGGTCAGCAAGAGCGGCATGAAGGTCACCTGGTCCGGAAAATCCGGCGAGGAGACCTACACCAAGGCCGAGGGCGGCAAGCTGCCGTCGGGGCTCCCGACGGCGAGCCTTGGGCAATAGGCAGTAGGCAGTAGGCAGTAGGGCCGTACATGACCGCTTCAGGTCTGTTTTCGCCGGGCCGAGCGGTCGGGCGAAAACACATCGGAAGCGGTCATGGGCGGGGGCGGGCGCGCGGGGCCCGGGCCGGGGCGTGATGATGCTGGGACACCGTCACGACCTCGATGGGGAACTGCTCATGCGCGCCATTCCGCTCACCGTCACCGCCGTCACCGCTGTCGCCGCCGCCCTGACCCTGACCGCCTGCGACAACGGCGGCTCGGGCTCCAGTGGCAAGAACAGCTCGGCCTGCGAGATCGGGAAGGTCTCCGTCCAGGTCGGCTCCGCGAGCGTCGCGCCGGCCGCGGGGGACACCGGCGAGGTGCCGGTGAGCATCACCAACCAGAGCGCGCCGTGCACGCTGGACGGCTTCGCCGGGGTCACGCTGAAGGCGGGCGGCACGTCGGCGGCGGTCGCCGCGCAGTCGGGTGCGAAGGCCGACAAGCTGAAGCTCGCCAAGGGCGACTCGGCGACGTTCTCGATCAGCTATGTGCGGGGCAAGGACGGCGACGGGGCGAGCCTCGCGGCCACCTCGGTGACGGTGTCCCTGCCGGGGAGCGACACGACGCAGAGCTTCCCGTGGAAGTACGGGGCGGTGGCGGGCAAGGGGGCGGCGGACAAGCCGAACGCCGCGGTGGGGGCGTTCCAGCAGGCGGGGGACTGAGTCGAGGAGGCCGGTTCGCGGGCGGTGCGGTCGCTTTTCGGCCGGCCGCCGGTGGGGGCTTTTCGCGCCCACGCGGCGGAGCCGCAAATCAAATACAGCCCCGCACCCCTTCAGGGCGCGGAGGGGTGTCGGGCCTCAGGGGAGTTGGGTGTGGGAGTGGACCTGGGCCTGGTCTGCTGCTCTTGTGCCTTCTGTCCACCCTGCCTCGTCGGTCACTCCGCGCAGGCGGGTCGTGGTGGTGTCCGGGAACATCTCGTGCATGCGGTCGGTCACGGCCAGCTCTCTCGTGGCCAGGACCGGGAGCAGGGCCTGGGGTGCCTCGGCCTCGGCCACGGCCGACTGCGCCGCCGCTCTGAGGCGGTCGCCGACCCGGTGGGCGTACGCCGCCAGGAAGGACTGGCGGAAGGTCTTCGTGCGCTTGCGGCCGCCCGCCCGCTGCGCGGCCTCCGCCTTCGTCATCGCGTGTGTCGCCTGCACCAGCAGCGAGGTGTGGAGCAACTCGACCGCCTCCAGGTCCGCCTCGAAACCGACGACCGTGGAGAAGGCCAGCGGCTCGTTCCACACCGCGCGGCAGTGGTTGGCCGTGGCTACCGCGTCCAGCAGCACCGCCTTGGCCTGCTCGTACGGCGGCTCGACCCCGATCCGGCAGGCGCCCGGCGCGTCCGGCGCGGGCGCCCCCGCGGCGAGCAGCGCCTCGTCGACGCTGTGCCGGGCCATCAGTTCCTGGGCCTTGGCGCTGAGCGCCTCCGCCTCCTCGGGGTACCCGGTCGCCTCGGCCTTGGCGAGCAGCGCGCGGATCCGGGTGAGCATGCGGGACTGCGGACGGTGCGCGGTCGCCGCGGGCCGGGGCTCGTCGAGGGGCTCCAGGGCGGGCAGCCGCAGGAGCAGGCGGTAGAGCTCCAGGACGGCGGTGGCGTGCGAGAAGCGGTCGCCCACGCGCGCGTGGCCGTCCTGCTGCGGCAGTGCGTCGAGCTGCGCCTGCCAGCGGGGGCCACGCGGCCGGTCGTCCGGTGCCTGCGCCCGGATCAGCCCGGCGGCGAGCCGGACATGCGGGTCGTCCAGCTCGCGCCGCACCAGTCGTACGACGTCGGCGGGCTGCCAGCCGCGCCGCCAGGCCGCCGCGACGAACTCCCGGCCGCGGTGCACGAGTTCCGCGTCCGTGCCGGAGTCGGCCGCGAGGAGGGACGCGCCCGTGTCGAGGCCGGAGTCGGTGTCGTCGTACAGGGCGCTCTGGAAGGCTCGGTCGACGGTGCTGGGCTGGCTGCTGGTCACGTGTCGATCGTGCCATGCGGCGCCGGCAGCGGTCGGCGGCCGTCCACACCCTGTGGATAACGCACCGATTCCCCTGGCCCGGCTCATCCGCAGGCCAGATGTCAACCGACGGTTGACAGAGGAAGGGTGTCAACCTACGGTTGACACATGGCTACCGACCCGAACATCACGGCATCCGTACGCCTCGACGACCTCATCGCGGCGATCAAGAAGGTGCACCCCGAACCCCTCGACCAGCTCCAGGACGCGGTGATCGCCGCCGACCACCTGGGCGACGTCGCCGACCACCTGATCGGCCACTTCGTCGACCAGGCCCGGCGTTCCGGCGCGTCCTGGACCGACATCGGCAAGAGCATGGGCGTGACCCGGCAAGCGGCACAGAAGCGCTTCGTGCCGAAGGAGTCCACCGCCCTCGATCCCAGCCAGGGCTTCGACCGCTACACCCCGCGCGCGAAGAACGTGGTGATGGCGGCCCACAACGAAGCCGTCGCGGCACGCAACGCCGAGGGCCGCCCCGAGCACCTGGTCCTCGGCCTGCTGGCCGAACCGGACGGCATCGCGGCGAAGGCGATCCTCGCGCAGGGCGTCCTGCTGGACACCGTGCGCCAGGCGGCCACGGCCGCGCTCCCGTCGGCCGCGGACGACGTCCCCGACCTCGTCCCCTACGGACCGGAGGCCAAGAAGGCCCTCGAACTCACCTTCCGCGAGGCCCTCCGCCTCGGCCACAACTACATCGGCACCGAACACCTGCTGCTGGCCCTCCTGGAACAGGAGAACGGCCACGGCGTCCTCAGCGAACTGGGCGTCACCAAGTCGGCGACCGAGCAGTACATCGCCAAGGTGCTGGGACTGCTGCTGGAACAGAAGAACGCGGTGTCGGAGGCGGCGGGCGCGGCGCAGGAGGCGGGCGCGGCGGAGGCGGGCGGGGCGGGCTGAGCAGCCCGGAGAATTGTCGAATCCGCAGGTCAGAGCGATTGTCAGTGGTGGGTGTCAGACTCGCAGCATGACCGACCGGTGGGCTCTCGCTCCGGCCGAGGACGGTGGCGTGGACGTCGCCCCCCTCGGTCCGGACGGGCTGCCCGCCGGCCCGGTGCGGCGGGAGCCCGATCTCGCCGCGGCGGTCGGGGACCGCCCGGAGGTCACACGCTGGGTGTGGCGGTCGACCGCCGAGGTCTACCCGCGTCTGCTCGCCACGGGGGTGCGAGTGGAGCGGTGCTACGACATCGAGGACGCCGAGACACTGCTGCTGGGCCACGAGGGACGATCCGGCGAGCCGCACTCGGCCGCCGCCGCCCTGGCCCGCCTCCGCGGCGGCCCCGTACCACCCGATCCGCCGCCGCGCGCGGCCGAACCGGGCGCGCAGTCACCGCTGTTCGAGCCGCAGGGCACCGCCCGCCTGACGCTCGACGAGCTCCTCACGGTCTACGCCGAGCAGCAGCGCCGGCACGACCGGGCCGAACACCCGGAGCGGATGCGGCTGCTGACCGCCGCCGAGTCGGCGGGGATGCTGGTCGCCGCCGAGATGAACCGCGCGGGCCTGCCCTGGAGCGCCGAGGTCCACCGCGAGGTGCTGCGCGAACTGCTCGGCGAGCGGTACGCGGGCGGCGGCGAGCCACGCCGGCTGGCCGAGCTGGCCGACGAGGTGTCGGCCGCGTTCGGCAGGCGGGTGCGCCCGGATCTCCCGGCCGATGTGGTCAAGGCCTTCGCCCAGGCCGGGATCAAGGTGAAGTCCACCCGCCGCTGGGAGCTGTCGACCGTCGACCACCCGGCCGTGAAGCCGCTCCTCGCATACAAGAAGCTGTACCGGATCTGGGTGGCGCACGGCTGGACCTGGCTCCAGGACTGGGTGCGTGACGGCCGGTTCCGGCCCGAGTTCCACGCGGGCGGCACGGTCACCGGGCGCTGGGTGACCAACGGCGGGGGCGCTCTGCAGATCCCCAAGGTGATCCGGCGGGCCGCGGTCGCCGACCCCGGCTGGCGGCTGGTCGTGGCCGACGCCGACCAGATGGAGCCGCGCGTGCTGGCGGCGATCTCCCGCGACCCCGGGCTGATGGAGGTCGCCGGGCGGGAGACCGACCTCTACCAGTCCGTCTCCGACCGCGCGTTCTCCGGTGACCGCGCACAGGCCAAGCTCGCCGTCCTGGGCGCGGTCTACGGCCAGACCTCCGGCGACGGCCTGAAGAACCTGGCCGCGCTCAGACGCCGTTTCCCCAAGGCGGTGGCCTACGTCGACGAGGCCGCGCGGGCGGGCGAGGAGGGCCGGCTGGTGCGCACCTGGCTGGGCCGGACCTGTCCGCCGGCGACCGGTGCGGGCGACGGCACGGAGGAGGCGGGGATGCCCCAGGAGGAGCCGGAGGAGCATGCGGCCGAGGGCTGGGTGCCGGGGTACGCCTCCACCAACTCCCGGGCCCGGGGCCGCTTCGCGCGCAACTTCGTGGTCCAGGGCAGCGCCGCCGACTGGGCCCTGCTGATGCTCGCGGCGCTGCGCCGGACCTGCGCGGACATGGCGGCCGAGCTGGTCTTCTTCCAGCACGACGAGGTGATCGTGCACTGTCCCGAGAAGGAGACCGAGGCGGTCGTGGCGGCGATACGGGAGGCGGCCGACCTGGCGGGACGGCTGACGTTCGGGCAGACACCGGTGCGTTTCCCGTTCACGACGGCGGTGGTGGAGTGCTATGCCGACGCGAAGTGATCAGCCGGAGGAACTGGATCGGTCGGATCGGCCGGATGGAACGGATCGGTCGGATGGATCGGATCGGTCGGATGGGGCGGCGGGTGCCAGTAGGTCGCGCAGTTCGGTGAGGACGTCCGCTTCGTCCGTGCCGTCCAGGGCGGTGAGGGCCTCGCGCCAGACGCCGTACGCCTCGCCCGTGCGGTCCTGTTCGCGCAGGAGCAGGCCGAGCTGGTGGCGGGCGAGACCGCCGCTGTAGCGGTCGGCGCGGGCGTCGGCGCGGCGCAGGAGCTCGGCGCACTCGTGGTGGGCGCGGTCGGTACGGCCGAGGGCACGCAGCGCGCGGACCAGGCCGAGCCGGGTCTGGGACTCGCCGTGCCAGTCGCCGTGACCGCCGAGAATACGCAGGCTCTCCTCGAAGTGTGCGGCGGCGGCCGCCGGTTCGCCGAGGCGGAGATGGGCGTAGCCGATGTTGCAGTGCGCCGAGTGCTGCAGGATGACGGCGCCGATCGTGTCCCCGATCGCCAGTGAGCGCCGGTGCTGCTCGATGGCGGCGCCCGGGTCGGTGTGCTCGTAGAGGTTGCCGAGATGGCTGTGGGTGACGGCCTCGCCGTAGGGGTCGTTCAGCTGCCGGGAGTAGTCCAGGCTCTGCCGCAGGGCCTCGCCCGACTCGTCGTACCGGCCGAGCCCCTCAAGGAGCAGCCCTCGGTTGTTCAGGCCGCGCCGGATCCAGGACGCCGCGCCCAGCCGCCGCCACAGGACCAGTGCCCCGTCGGTCAGGGCGAGGGCCTCCCGCTGCCGGCCGGTGAGGAAGCGCACACCGGCGAGGTCGCCGAGGGCGTACGCCTCGGCGGGCTCGTCGCCCAGGCGGCGGGCGGCGGCCAGTGCGGCTGTGCCGAGTACCTCCATCTCGGCGACCCGGCCGCTGCGCAGGACGTAGGGGTAGAGGAGGCGGACGAGCGTGGAGAGGTAGGCGCTGATCCGTGCGTCGGCGGTGTCGGCGTACCGCTCCACCAGGGCGACGATGTTCTCCAGCTCCATGTCGCCCCAGGCGAAGGCGTGTTCGGCGTACTCGAAGGGCGGCAGGGCGGCGGCGTACGGTTGGTGTTCGGGGGGCTGGGCGGTGGTGGGCCGGCGGCGGTCGCCCCGGTCGAGTCCGGGTTCGACGATCACGACCAGGGCGCGTTCGGCGACGGCGGCGAACCAGCGCAGGGCGGTGAGAGCGGCCTCGGTGCGGTCGGTGCGGTGGGCGCCGTCGGTGCGGTGGGCGCCGTCGGTGCGGTGGGCGCCGTCGGGGTCTTGCGCCAGCTCGCGGGCGAAGTCCCGGACCAGGTCGTGCGGGGTGTAGCGGCCGTACGCGGTCTCCTCCAGGAGGGCCACGTCGACCAGCCGGTCCAGGGCGGCCTCGGCGCGGCGCTCGTCGGTGCCGGTGAGCCGGGCGATCAGGGGGGCGCCGTAGGTGGGCAGGTCGAGGGCGCCGAGGTGGCGCAGGACGAGGGCGGCGTCGCGGTCCGGAGCCCGGTCGGAGGCGGCGAGGGCGTCATGGGCCACGGCGAGAGAGCGCCGGACGCTCAGGTCGTCGTATTCGAGGTGGTGCAACCTGCGCTCGGTGGCGGCCAGTTGACCGGCCAGCACCTCGGGGGTGAGGGCGCGGCGGGCGGCCAGCCGGGCGGCCACGACGCGCAGGGCGAGCGGGAGCCTGCCGGTGAGGCCGACCAGCGGGTGACCGGCGCCGATCTCCGCGCGCCCGCTGACCGCGCGCAGCAGCGCCGCGCTGTCCTCGCCGGTCAGCGGCCCGAGCGGGAACCGGCGCGCGCCGTCGAGCGCGGTGAGCGGCGAACGGCTGGTGACGATCACCGCGCAGCCGGGGCCGCCGGGGAGCAACGGCCGCACCTGGGCGGCGTTCGCCGCGTCGTCGAGCAGCAGGAGGGTGCGGGTCGGTGCGAGCAGGGAGCGCAGCAACGCGGTGGCCGCGTCCGGGTGTTCGGGGATGCTGCGGGGATCGGCGCCGAGATCCCTGAGCAGTGCGGCGAGCGCCTGGCCGGGGGCGAGCGGGGGCATGCCGGGGGTGGCGCCGTGCAGGTTGAC
The DNA here is from genome assembly GCF_042721035.1 of Streptomyces sp. NPDC058464. NCBI lineage: Bacteria > Bacillati > Actinomycetota > Actinomycetes > Kitasatosporales > Streptomycetaceae > Streptomyces > Streptomyces sp. NPDC058464. The sequence continues at coordinate 59,933 of NZ_JBHXMA010000049.1, read as the reverse complement.
GTAGAGCTGACCGTCGGGGAAACGATCCCGCAGCTGGTGCGCGACGTGGAGGGCGAGGGCGGTCTTGCCGACGCCGGCCATGCCGGTGATCGCGGTGAGGGCGGGGGTGGCTGTGGCCTCGGCTTCGCCTTCGGCCCTCGTGTTCCCACTCGCAGTACCCGTGACGGTTTCGTCGTCGGGTGCGGGTGGCCCCTGTGGGGCGGAATCGCCGTCGGCGGCCGCGGGGAGGCGGGGCGGAGCGAGGGTGTGGCCCAGCTCCTCGATGACGGCGGTGCGGCCGGTGAAGTGGGCCGGGGGTGGGGGGAGTTGGGCGGGGCGGGGGGTCAGGGAGTCGTCGCGCGTAGAACCGGGCGCGACGGGGCCGTCCGGGGCGTGGACGGGCTTCGTTCGGTCGTCGGCGTCCCCTCCTTTCGAAGGACGGTGCGTTGACGCGCCTTCCAGAGGCGCGGGGCTGTGACATGTGCGGCCCTGCCGCGTGGGCGCGACCGGCCACGATGCGCCCGCACCCGTTTCACCCTCGTCCAGCACCCCGTCGGCCAGGGCACCCTTGTCCTTGAGTGGAAAGTCCTCGTCCGAGCCACCCCCGTGCGGCAGCGCCTCCCCCACCGCGCCGCTCCCCCGCAGCACCTCCACATGGGCCCGGCGGACCGCCGGGCCGGGCTCGATGCCCAGGTCGTCTCTCAGGCGGTTGCGCAGGTCGCGGTGGACGGCGAGGGCCTCGGCCTGGCGGCCGGTGCGGTGGAGGGCGAGCATCAGCTGGCGGTGATAGGCCTCCCGGAGCGGGTACTCCGCGACGAGTGCCGCCAACTCCGGTACGACACCGCCCAGCCGGGGCCCGCCGAGGGCGAGCTCCGCGTCGTGGCGCCACTCCAGCAGCAGGAGCCGGGCCTCCTCCAGGCGCTGTACGAAGGCACGGCCGCCGAAGTCGGCGGGAAGGCCGCCGAGCGGGCTGCCGCGCCAGAGCGCGAGACCGTCGGCGCAGGCGCGCAGCACCGGCGTCCACTCCCGCCGCCCGTGCGCCGCGCGCGCCTGTGCCACCCGGGCGTCGAACACGTCGACGTCCAGCTCACCGTCGTCGACACGCAGCAGGTACCCGGGCGGTACGGCCCGCAGCCGCTCCGGGTCGTCGAGGAGCCGACGCAGCCGCGTGACGTGGTTGTGCAGCGAGGCGCGCGCCGACACCGGAGGCGCCCCGCCCCACAGGGCCTCCCTGAGCGAGTCGACGGAGACGACCCGCCCTGCCTCCAGGAGCAGCGCGGCGAGCAGCACGCGCACCTTGGGGCTGCCGATGGGGCGTACGTCGGACGCGTCGTAGAGAACCGGAGGTCCCAGCAGTCCGAACCGCAGCTCGTACCGCCGCATCACTCCGCCCGTCGCCTTCCCGCACGGCCATGGCCGACCGCGCCGCACGGCGGACGTATCCGCCGGTCCTGGATCCTGGCGGGATTCCATCCCGTAGGGGATGATTTCCCGCCACCTTCTCTGTGCCGGTCGGAGCCGGAATCCGCTGGGTTTCCGGGCCGTTCCCGGAGCCGCACGGCGGCTTCGCGCCAACCGCCTAGCGACCTCCGGGAGAACCGCTGGCCACATGTTAGCGATCCGTTGGCGAACCCTGATGTGATCTTCGCATCGGATCGGGTCGGACGGTGCACGCGTAGATCGCGTAACTCGGGGGAGTGTCGCCGCAGGCCTGGGTCCGGGGACGCAAGAGGGTCCCGGTCGGCGGAGGTGATCGACCGGGACCCTCGTCCCACCTCGCGGATGACTTCCCCCGTTCCCACATTCCCGGGTTCCCGCGTTTCCGTATTCCCGCGTTTCCGGTGGGCCGGTGGGGTCGGTCGGGTCGGTGGGCCGGATTCAGACGACCGGTGGGCGGCCCAGTCTGGTGAGTCGCCAGACCGTGCGCCAACGCATGGGGCGACGCTCCCCGGCCGGCTCGCGCAGTCCCTCCGCGAAGCCCGCGAACCAGGCCCGCAGGCCGCCCGTCGAACGGGTGCGCAGGAGTGTGATCAGTATCCAGACGCCCAGATGGACCGGGATCAGCGGCAAGGGCAGCCGACGGCGCGTCAGCCACACCCGATTGCGGGCGGTGACCCGGAAGTAGACGGCGTGCCGGGCGGGCGAGGTCCGGGGGTGCTGGAGGAGCAGCTCGGGCGCGTAGAGGATCTTCCAGCCTGCGTCGGCGGCCCGCCAGGCGAGGTCGGTCTCCTCGTGGGCGAAGAAGAACTCGGCGGGCCAGTCGCCGGTTTCGACGAGCATGTCCATGCGCAGGGCATGGCCGCCGCCGAGGAACCCGGTGACGTAACCCCCGCGCAGGGGGTCGGCGTTGCCGACGCGCGGCACGTGCCGGCGCTGGGTCACGCCGTGCTCGTCCGCGATCCGGAAGCCGACGATGCCGAGGCGGGGGTCGGCGGCGAACAGATCCCAGACCTGCCGGAACACCTCGACGTCGACGAGCAGTCCGTCGTCGTCCAGTTCGACGACGACGTCCACGTCGCCGAACGCGCGCAGGGTGGCGAGGGCGACGTTGCGGCCGCCGGGGCAGCCGAGGTTGTCCTCGACGTCGACGGTGGTGACCTCGCCGGGCAGGTCGAGACGGCCGGCGAACTCGGGCAGCCGGCAGCCGTTGCCGACGATCACGATGCGGTCGGGGGCGAGGTCCTGCTTGGCGACGGACAGCAGCAGGGCGTCGACTTCGTCGGGCCGGTTCCCCATGGTCACCACGGCAACCCCGAGTCTCGGCTCCTGCATGCCCCTCACCCCATCCGGCCGACGGCTGCAGCCGCACCTGTCCCCAAGGATGGCCATTGTTCACCAAGGCGTCACCACAGGTAGGTCGATACTCCATAAATGGGCCTGCCTCGTGGCGCCGCGCGGATGCCCACACACACCGGACGCGGGCCGGGCGCACACTGGGCGCGGGCCGGGCGCGGGCCGGTCCCCATCGCGCCCCGGGAAGCGTTCGGACACGCCACGGAGCGCCTCCGAGGGGACGAAGTGGCGCTGTAAATTGCCCGTTCATGCTCTCTGTTCAGGTCCTGGGGCCGATCGGTGCCGACATCGACGGTGCACCGGTCCACCTGGGAAGCCCCCGGCAACGTGCGGTCCTCGCCCTCTTGCTGGCGAACCGCGGCCGGGTGGTGCCCGTCGACCGGCTCATCGACCGCCTGTGGCGGGGCCGGCCCCCGCAGAAGGCGGCGGCCTCCCTGCACGTCTACGTGTCGAACCTGCGCCGCGCGCTCGAACCCGGTCGGGCGCCGCGCACCCCGGCCGGTGTCCTGGTCAGCGTCGCGCCCGGGTATGCGGTGCGGCTGCCCGAAGAGTCGGTCGACGCCTGGCGGTTCGAGGCGGCGGTGCGGCGGGCCCGTACGGCACCTCCGGCCGAGGCCCGGCGGCTCCTGGAGGAGGCCGTCGGGTGGTGGCACGGGACCGCGTACGGCGAGTGGGCCGACGAGGAGTGGGCGGCCGCCGAGGCGGCCCGGCTGGGTGATCTGCATCTCGCGGCACGGGAGTTGGCGATCGGTGCGGCCCTCGCGTCCGGCACCCCGGCGGAGGCGGTGCCGGCGGCCGAGGCGCTCGTGCGGGAGCATCCGCTGCGCGAGGAGGGCTGGCGGCTGCTGGCCCTCGCGCTGTGGGCCGGCGGGCGGCGTGCCGACGCGCTGGCCGAGCTGCGGCGCGCCACCGCCGTCATGGCCGACGAACTCGGCCTGGGCCTGGGCGACGCGCTGACCGAACTGGAGAAGGCCCTGCTGGCGGGGGCGACCGAGATCCTGCACGCGTCGGTGCCGTCGGTGCCGTCGGTGTCGTCGGTGTCGTCGGTGTCGTCGGTGTCGTCGGTGTCGTCAGTGCCGGCAGGGGCGACGGTGGCGTCGTCGTCGGCAGGGGCGCCGGTGGCGACAGGGGCGCCGGTGGCGACAGGGGCGGCAGGGGCGCCGGGGGCGAAAATGCCCACAGTGCCCACAGTGCCGACTGCGCGGTCGGCGCCCGTACCGGCTTCGGCCGTCCCGCTCGTACCCTTCGCGGACTCCGCGGCCCCAGCCGTCGTGGACCTGGCGGCCGACGAGCCGACCGACGAGCCGACCGAGGAGCCGACCGAGGAGCCGACCGAGGAGCCGACCGAGGAGCTGTTCGTGGGCCGGGACGGCGAACTGCGGGCCCTGGCCGAGGTCGCGCGTGCCGCCCGGCGGGGCGGTGGTGTGGTCCTGGTGACCGGGGAGGCCGGTGCGGGCAAGTCGGCGCTGCTCGGCCGGTACCGGCTGTGGCTGCGGGAGCAGGGCTGGACCGTGGTGGTCGGCCGCTGCCCCGAGTTCGACGGCGCCCCCTCCGCCTGGGCCTGGGCGGAGGCGCTCGACGCGCTCGCCCGCCGCGTGCCGCCCACCGATCCGGACGCGCTCGGCGCGCTGCTCCAGGAGACCGGCTACGGCGAACGGGGAGCGGACGGACTCGGGGGTACCGGGCTCCCGGTCCCGGACGGCGGGGCGGCGTCGGCCGGACGGTTCCGGCTGCACCGGGCGTTCGCCGCCTGGCTGCGGGAGGCCGCCGCCAAGGCACCGCTGGCGGTCGTCCTCGACGACCTGCACCGGGCGGACGGCGAGACGCTGGCCCTGCTGGAACGCGCCGCCGAGCTGGTCGGCTCAGCGGTGCTGGTGATCGCCGCGTACCGCCCGGCCGACGCGGCGGACCGGCTGACCAAGACCCTCGCCGAACTCGCCCACCGCTCGCCGTTCCGGCTGGCGCTCGGCGGGCTGCCGTTGCCGGAGGTGGCCACCCTGGTCGGCGCGGTGTGCGGGGAGCTGGTCGACCCGGCCATCGTGACCGCGCTCGCCGAGCGCACGGGGGGCAACCCCTTCTACGTCCGCGAGAGCGCCCGGCTGCTCGCCAGCGAGGGCGCCCTGGTGGCGGTCTCCGAGGTGCCGCAGGGCGTGCGCGACGTGCTGCGCCGACGGTTGCGGCAGCTGCCCGAGGGGGCACCGGCCGTCCTTCAGCTCGCCTCGGTGGTGGGCCGCGAGACGGAGGTCGGTGTGCTCGTCGAGGCCGCGGACCCGGCACGGCACGGCGAACACGACGTGCTCGACGCCGTCGAGGCGGGCGTCGTGGCCGGGCTGCTGACCGAACCGGCGCCGGGGGTGGTCCGGTTCGCGCACGCGCTGGTCCGCGACACCCTCTACACCGACCTGGTCGGGGTACGGCGCGCACGGCTGCACGCCCGTCTGGCGGAGGTGCTGCGCCGGCGCCGTCCGGACGACCTGGCGGCCCTCGCGCACCATTTCGCACGGGCGGCGAACGGGCGGACGGCAGGGCTCGCCGTCGAGTACTCGCTGGGCGCGGCCGACCTCGCCGAGCGGCGCTACGCCCACGACACCGCGGTCGAACTGCTCACGCAGGCGATCGAGTCCTTCGCCCTGATACCCGCCGCCACCGCGGACGGCGACACGACCTGGGACACGAACGGCCACACCGACGGCCACACCGACGGCCACACCGACGGCAGCACCGACGGCAGCACCGACGGCGGCAGGATCGGCGACGCGGGAGGCGGCCGGGCGGGGCGGCTGGTCGCCCTGCTCGGACGGTTGCTGCGGGCGGAGATACGGGCCGGGGCCATCGTGGCGGCACGGCACACCAGGCAGCGCGCCCTGGCGGCGGCCGAGGGCCTCGGGCACGACGAACTGGCGGCGGCGGCCCTCGGTGCGTGGATCGGACCGGAGCCGGCGCCGAGCGGGGCCCTCAGCGGGCCGTGGGGGCTGGTCGAACCGGCGGCGGTCGACACGTTCGTCGACCGGCTGATCGCACGCGCCGACCTGGACCCGGCCGTCCTCGGCACCTTGCCACCCGCCCCTGCGGACGAAGGGGGGCGCGGGGACGCCGACGGGAGCGGGGGCGACAGCGGCAACGGCAACGGCAACGGCAACGGCAACGGCGGGAACGGCCGCGGGGGCGATGTCGTCGCCGGAGCCGGGACGGGCACCGAAGCCAAAGCGGGCACCGGAGCCGGGACGGGTGTCGGAGCCGAGGCGGGCACCGGAGCCGGGACGGGCGCCGAAGCCGAAGCGAGCACCGGAGCCAAAGCTGGCGCCGAAGCCGAAGCGGGCACCGGAGCCGAAGCGGGCACCGGAGCCGGGACGGACGCCGGAACCGGGGCGGGTGTCGGTGGGCGTGCGGGGCGGGTGGTGGAGGCGGGGCGGCGGCTGGCCGTCGCCCGTGCGGTCGGGGACCCGCTGCTGCTCTCCTCCGCGCTGACCGTCGCGTCCGCCGTCACACCCGACGGGTTCCCGGACCGCCGCGAGGCGCTGGCGACCGAACTGCGGGTGCTCGGGTACGCGCACGACCTGCCCGCCAACAGCTGGGTGCGGGAGCACATCGGGGCCATGGCCGCCGGTGCCCGCAACGACGTCGCCCAGGTCCGCCGGCACACCGGGGAGGGCCGGACGGTCGCCCGGCGGCACCGGCTGGCGGAGGCGGAGACCATCAACCTGACGACCCTGGCCATGCTCGCCCACGTCGAGGGCCGCTTCGCGGAGTCCGAGGCCGGCTACACGGAGGTGCGGGAGCGGCTGCGTTCCCGCGGATCGCCGTACGGCGACTTCGTGCACGTCCTCGGGCTGACGACCGTACGGCTGGGGCAGGGCCGCCCTCGAGAGGCGGAACCGCTGCTGCGGGCCCTCCTCACCGAACCCGAACCCACCGCCGAGCTCGCCCTCGGGGTGGTCCTCGCCCGGCTCGGCGAGCACGGGCAGGCGCATGCGCTCGGCCGGCGCACCGAGGCCGCCGTACCCGTCGTACCCGACCACCTGTACGGCATCGCCCTGTCTCTCCGGGCCGAACTGGCGTTCCTGCTGGGCGACATGACCACCGCGCTGGAGCTGGTCCCGCTGCTGCTGCCGCTGCGCACCCAGCTCGCCGGTGCCGCCAGCGTCTCCTTCGCCACCCGGCCGTTCGCCCACTCGCTGGGCGAGTTGTACCGGCTGCTGGGTGACGAGGAGGAGGCGCGACGGCAGTTCGCCCTCGCGGAGGACGTGGCACGGCGGTGGGGTTCGAGGCACCTGGTGGAGGCGGCCCGGGCCGCCGCGGAAGGCAGGGTCCCGCGGAGCTGACATGACGGCTGCCGGGATCGGGACGGCTGCCGGGCTCAGGCCAGCCGCCACTTCTGGTTGGACGTCCCGGCGCAGTCCCACAGCTGGAGCCGGGTGCCGTTGGCGGTGCCCGAGTCCTTGGCGTCCACGCACTTGCCGATCACCGAGTTGACCAGGTCGTGGGAGCTGTTGAGGTTGAACTTCTGGGCCCAGCCGCCGTTGCAGGTCGCCAGCTGGATGGCCGCGCCGTTGTCCTGGGAGGCGTTGGCGATGTCCAGGCACAGGCCCATGGAGCGCACGCTGCCGTCGGACTTGAAGACCCACTTCTGCCAGGCGTCGCCGTCGCACCCCTCACCCACGACATCACCTTCGCCGGCGCGGACACCACCACCCTCACCCCCACCCAGACCACCCACCTCGACACACTGGCCGCCGACGTCGCCCGAAACGCCGTACAGCGCGCCGCCGCCGAACACGGACTGCCCACCATCCAGATCACCGGCCACGCCACCGTGTCCGTCTCCGGCCAGCCCCACTTCGACCGCTCGATCCAACGCGGCACCGAACACGCCGACCGCGTCCGCGAGTTCTTCACCCGCCTCCTGGACACCCACCTGGACGCCCTCGGCTCCCCCTCACCTCGGACGCGTTCACGATCACCACCGAGTCCCACGTCCCGGACCCCACCGCCGACACCCCGGACTCCCCCCACCACGCAACCATCACGATCACCCACCCCCCGACCACCCCCCACGAACCACCAGCCTTGAGCCCCACCCAGTAGCCCCCCGGCGCCCGACCACCACCCAAAAACCAAAAAACCCCGGACCAGAGAGATTCTGATCCGGGGTTTCCGATGGAGCCGCTTTCGGGATTCGAACCCGAGACCTACGCATTACGAGTGCGTTGCTCTGGCCATCTGAGCTAAAGCGGCGCGTCGCCCGCACTATGGTGCGATCAGCGACTTCGGTAAGTCTACACAGTTTCCGGGGGTGCTCCGTACACGCCCCGGAGCGAGGGCTCCGGGGCCGGTCGCAGGGGCTATGAGCAGCGCTTTTCCTCCGCCGGTGGGGTGCCGTCGAGGAGGTAGGTGTCGATCGCCGAGTCGATGCAGGTGCTGCCCCGGCCGTAGGCGGTGTGGCCGTCGCCGACGTAGGTGAGGAGGCGGGCCGAGGAGAGCTGGCGGGCCAGGGACTGGGCCCAGCGGTAGGGGGTCGCGGGGTCGCGGGTGGTGCCGACCACGACGATGGGGGCGGCGCCCTTCGCCTCGATCCGGTGCGGCTCCCCCGTCGCCTTCACCGGCCAGTACGCGCAGTTCAGCGACGCCCACGCCAGGTTCGGGCCGAACACCGGCGATGCCTTCTCGAACTCGGGCAGCGCCTTCTCGACCTGCTTGGGGCCGGCGAAGGCGGGCGGCAGGTCCAGGCAGTTCACCGCGGCGTTGGCGAACATCAGGTTCGAGTAGCGGCCGTCGGCGTCCCGCTCGTAATAGCTGTCGGAGAGGGCGAGCAGACCCGCGCCGTCGTTGTCCTTCATCGCCGAGCGCAGGGCGTCGCGCAGCTGCTCCCACTCCGCCTGGTCGTACATCGCCGCGATCACGCCGGTCGTCGCGAGGGACTCGGTCAGCTTGCGGCCGTCCGGGTCGCCGGTCGGGACGGGGTGCGCGTCCACCTTCTGGAAGAACGTGCTCAGGTTGTCCGCGATCTGCGTCGGTGTGCTGCCCTTGGGGCCGAGCGGGCAGTCGGTGCGCTTCGCGCAGTCCCTGGAGAAGGACTGGAACGCCGTCTCGAACCCGGCCGTCTGCTGGAGGTTCAGCTCACGCGCGGACAGGGACGGGTCCATCGCGCCGTCCAGGACCATCCGGCCGACCCGCTCCGGGAAGAGGCCCGCGTAGGTCGCGCCGAGGAACGTCCCGTACGACGCCCCCACGTAGTTCAGCTTGGGGTCGCCGAGCACCGCCCGGAGGACGTCCATGTCCCGCGCCGAATCCACGGTGGAGACATGGCGCAGCACCTGCGCCGAATGCCTCCCGCAGGCCTCCGCGAACGTCTTGTACTCCCCGACCAGCTGGTCCGTCTCCTTCTGGTCGTCGGGGGTCATGTCGGTCTCGGTGAACCTGTCCATCTGCGGGCCGTTCAGGCACTCGACGGGCTCGCTGCGGGCGACTCCGCGCGGGTCCACGGCGACCATGTCGTAGCGCGCCCGCACCTCGGCGGGGTAGCCGATGCCCGCGTACTGCTGGAGGTAGTCCACCGCCGAGCCGCCCGGCCCGCCCGGGTTGACCAGCAGCGAACCGAGCGGCTTCGCCTTGCCGGTCGCCTTCTTCCGGGCGACCGCCAGCCGGACGTCACCCGCGCCGGGCCTGGCGTAGTCCAGCGGGGCCTTCATCGTCGCGCACTGGAAACCGGGGACCCCGCAGTCGCGCCAGGTGAGCTTCTGGTCGTAGTACGGCGCCAGCGCGGACGGCGTCGAACGGGGCAGTGCGGCCAGCTGGGCGGCGCCGGCCGAGGTGGCCGCCGACGTCGACGCGTCCCCCGAGGAGGAGCACGCGGAGACGAGCAGCGCGGCGGCCGAGAACAGGGCGGCTGCCATGGTCCGGGTATGGGCCCGGGGCCGATTTCGGGTCCGGCGGGGGATTCGCCTGATGTGCATCAATCGAGCGTAACGCCGAGAAATGATCTCCGTGCCGTGCGTGATGACTGTGGCTCGTACGGGTGACCCCGGTCAACGCCGTGCACGCCCGAGCGCTGGATGCCGTCAGCCCGCTCTGAGCGCCATCGTCATCGCCTCCACCGCCAGCAACGGCGCCACATTGCGGTCCAGGGCCTCCCGGCAGGCGCCGATCGCCTCGATCCGGCGCAGCGTGGCCTCGGGCGAGCCGGCCCGGGCCAGCCGCTCCAGGGCGTCCTCGGCGTCCGCGTTGGCGATCGCGACCCTGGACCCCAGCTGAAGGGCGAGGACGTCGCGGTAGAAACCGGTGAGGTCGGTGAGGGCGACGTCGAGGCTGTCGCGCTGGGTCCTGGTCCGGCGGCGCTTCTGCATGTCCTCCAGGTCCTTGATCACGCCCGCCGTACCGCGCGGCAGCCGCCCGCCCTGGACCGCGCCGAGCGCCGCCTTCAGCTCCTCGGTCTCCTTGCCGTCCATCTCCTCGGCAAGCTGTTTGGCGTCCTCCGCCGCCGCGTCCACCAGCTCCTGGGCCGCCTTCAGGCAGGCGCCGACCTCGTCCACCCGCAACGGCAGCTTCAGCACGGCCGCGCGGCGCTCACGGGCGGCCGGATCGGTGGCCAGCCTGCGGGCCCGGTCGACGTGCCCCTGGGTGGCGCGGGCGGCGGCCGCGGCCACCTGGGGCTCGATGCCCTCACGCCGGACGAGCATGTCGGCGACCGCCTCCACCGAGGGCGTGCGCAGGTTCAGGTGGCGGCAACGGGAACGGATCGTGGGCAGCACGTCCTCCAGGGAGGGCGCGCAGAGCAGCCAGACCGTGCGGGGGGCGGGCTCCTCGACGGCCTTGAGGACGGCGTTGGCCGACTTCTCGTTCAGCCGCTCGGCGTCCTCGACGAGGATGATCTGCCAGCGGCCGGTCGCCGGGGACGTGTACGACTTGCGGACCGTGTCACGCATGTCCTTGACCAGGATCTCGGCGCCGACGGCGGCGACGGTGGTGACGTCCGCGTGGGTGCCGACCAGTGCGGTGTGGCAGCCGTCGCAGAAGCCGCAGCCGGGGGCGCCGCCCAGGGCCCGGTCGGGGCTCACGCACTGGAGCGCGGCGGCGAAGGCCCGTGCCGTCTGGTTGCGGCCGGCGCCGGGCGGGCCGGTGAAGAGCCAGGCGTGCGTCATCTTCGACGACTCCGGCAGCGGCTGGTCGGTCGCGGCCGCGGTGACGAGGGCGTCGGCGTCCCGGGCGGCGGCGGTGAGCACCTCACTCACCCGCTCCTGCCCGACGAGGTCGTCCCACACGGTCATGGGTCACGCCGCCCTTTCGTCATAGGTACCGGTCCCGACAGGTACCGGTCCCGGAGCCCACCGGTTCCGTGGTCCGGACTCCATTGTGCGGGTGCCCACTGACAGCGGGGTCCGCGGGCGACCGGGACAGCCGGTTCCCCCGCCCGCCCATGGCAACGGCAACGGCGACGGGGGCGGCACCGGCCGGCAGTCCCGGCCCGCACCGCCCCCGCGCACCGGAGCCTCAGCCGCGCCGACCGCGACCCCGGCGGCCCCGCTCGTCGTCGTGATCCGACTCGTCGTACGACCCCAGCAGCTCGTCCGCCAGCGACGGCAGGTCGTCCAGCGGGGTCTCCTCGGCCCAGTCGGGCCGGGGACGCCGGCGCGGGGCCGGAGCGTCGGTGTCGACCTGCGGCAGCTCACGGGTGCTGCCCTCGGAACCGTCGGGGTTCCCGCCCGCCCGCTCGTCCCGGAAGAACCCGGGCGGCATCCGGTCCGCCGGGGCGTCGGCGGGAGCGGCGGCATCGCCACGCACGGGAGGCAGTACGGCGGTCTCGTCGGCCGCGCCGGACGGCACCGGCGGCAGTACGGCCGTCTCGTCGGCAGCGCCCACCGAAGGCAGCACCGCCGTCTCGTCCACCGCGCCCGGCTTCACCGGCGACAGCACCGCCGTCTCGTCGGCCGCCCCCGCGGGCCGCACCGGCGGCTGCGGCAGCTCCGCCGTCACCTCGGCGTCGGACTCCCGGGCCGCGGGCGCCGACTCCTCCCGCACCGGGCGCAGCACCTTCGTCTCGTCGTCCCGGGCCTCCGGCGCACGCCGCCCGGCCTCCGACTCGCCCCGCCCGGCCTCCGACTCGCCCCGCCCGGCCTCCGACTCGCCCCGCCCGGCCTCCGACTCGCCCCGCCCGGCCTCCGGCCTCACCACCGGCGTCGGCACCGTCATCGCCTCCGGTGTGACACCGGGAGCCGTCGGCTGCCGTGCGGCGGACTGCTGGGCGGCCACGTCGGCCGCTGCCGCCGCCTCCGCGGCGGCGCGCCGCGCCTGCTCGGCCTTGAGGAGGGCCTCCTCGGCCTTGCGCTGCTTCTCCAGGCGCCGTTCCTCGGCCTCGGCACGCAGCCGGGCCTCCTCCTCGGCCTGCCTGCGGCGCTGCTCCTCCTCGGCCTTGCGGCGGGCCTCGGCCTCCGCGCGGGCCTTCTCCTCGGCGAGCAGCCGGGCCTGTTCCTCCTCGGCCCGCTTACGCGCCTCCTCGGCCCGCAGCCGGGCCTCCTCCGCCTGCCGTTCGGCCTCGCGGCGCTGCGCCTCCTCCAGCTCGCGGCGCTTGCGCTCCTCCTCCTCGGCGCGCAGCTTGGCGAGCTGCTCCTGGCGCTCGCGCTCCAGGCGCTCCTCCTCGGCCTTGCGCGCGGCCTCTTCCTCGGCCTTGCGGCGGGCCTCCTCCTCGGCCTTCCTGCGCGCCTCCTCGGCGGCCTTGATCTCGGCCTCGGAGAGCGGCAGCACGGTGTCGAGCCGGGCCCGGATGACGGTGGTGACCGACTCGGGCTCCTGGCCGGCGTCGACGACCAGGTAGCGGCCGGGGTCGGAGGCGGCCAGCGTGAGGAAGCCGGCCCGTACGCGTGCGTGGAACTCGGCGGGCTCCGACTCCAGCCGGTCGGGCGCCTCGGTGAACCGCTCGCGGGCGGTCTCCGGCTCCACGTCCAGCAGGACGGTCAGGTGCGGGACGAGTCCGGCGGTCGCCCAGCGGTTGATCCGGGCGACCTCGGTGGGGGACAGGTCGCGGCCGGCGCCCTGGTAGGCGACGGAGGAGTCGATGTACCGGTCGGAGATGACGACCGCGCCGCGCTCCAGGGCGGGCCGGACGACGGTGTCGACGTGCTCCGCGCGGTCGGCGGCGTACAGCAGCGCCTCCGCGCGGTGCGAGAGACCGGCGGACGAGACGTCGAGGAGGATCGAGCGCAGCCGCTTGCCGACCGGGGTGGCGCCCGGCTCGCGGGTGAGGACGACCTCGTGGCCCTTGGCCCGGATCCACTCGGCGAGGGCCTCGGCCTGGGTGGACTTCCCGGCGCCGTCGCCGCCCTCCAGGGCGATGAAGAAACCGTTGGCCGTGGGGGCCTGCACCGGGTCGTCGCCGCCGAGCAGCGCGTCCCGCAGGTCGTGGCGGAGCGGTACGCCCGCGCGGTCGTCGACCTTGGCGAGCACCAGGGCGGCCACCGGCAGCAGCAGCGCGCCGACCAGCATCAGCGTGAAGGCGGCGCCGCCGTGCGCGAACACGAACTTGCCGTTCTCCAGCCGGTGCGGCCCGATCAGCGCGGCCACCAGGGGGGCGATCAGCGCGCCGAGCGCTATGGCGACCCGGACCACCGCGTGCAGGTGCTCGGTCGTCCGCGTCCGGCGGAAGTCCTCGGTCTCCTGGTCGAGCAGGGTGTGCCCGGTGTTGGCGGCGACACCCGCGCCGATGCCGGCCAGCGCGACGATCAGCAGCACGGTGGTGACGTCCGGAACCAGACCAGCGGCGAGCAGCGCGATACCGGTGAAGGCGATCGCGAGCGACAGCAGCCGACGGCGGGAGAGCGTCGGCAGCAGCGAGGGCGCCGTACGGATGCCGACGGCGACCCCGCCGGTCAGGGCGAGCACCAGCAGGCCGTACAGCACCGGGCCGCCGCCCAGGTCCTTGGCGTGCAGCACGGAGACGGCGACGGCGGCGGAGATCGCCCCGGCGACCGCGGCGCAGGCCAGCACCAGGAGCGGGATGGCGCCGGTGCGGCCGGTGTCGGTGCCGGCGGCGGTCTTGGGGCGGCGCAGGCCCTCCAGCGGCGACCGCGCGCGCGGGGTGCGGGTGCCGGGCACCTCCAGGTAGACCAGCACCGAGAGGGACGCGGCGAACAGGCCCGCCGCCACGTACGAGGCGAGGGCCGCCTGGTGCTGGGCGAACCAGGCGATGCCCGTGCCCAGCAGGTTGTTGACCAGGGACGCGACGACCAGGGCGGCGGCCGCGAGCGGGATCGCCAGGAACGTCGTCCGCAGCGAAAGGCGGCGCAGGGCGTCGAGGTGGTCGGGCAGCGGTCGTACCGTGGCGCCCTCCGGGGGCGGGGCGGGCAGCAGCGCGGGGGCCGCGCTCTCCCGGCAGACGGTCCAGAAGCGCTCGGCGACTCCGGTGACGAAGGCCGTCACCAGGACGAGCGTCAGGGCGTTCGCCGGGGTCCAGTCGATCCACAGGGGCGCGATGATCAGCAGAACGGTGCGCAGACCGTCGGCGCCGACCATGGTCCAGCGGCGGTCGAGCGGGCCGTCCTGCCCGGTCAGCGTGGTGAGCGGGCCCAGCAGGACCGCCCCGAAGAGGAGGGTGGCCAGAATGCGTACCCCGAAGACGATCGTCACCGCGAGCGCCGCACCGCGGTAACCACCGCCGAAGGAGCCCTGGGCGACGGCCGCCTGGAGCGTGAGCACGACAAGCACCAGCAACGCCAGGCTGTCGCCGATCCCGCTCACGAGCTGGGCGCTCCACAACCGCCTGAGCTCGGGTCGGCGCAGCAGCGAGCGGACCGCGCGCTCGCGGGAATCCGCTACCAGCGCGTCGTCCGGATCTGTCTGGGGGGCCGTTGGCTGCTCGGCTCGCGTCATGCTTTCAGCCTATCGGCAGCCACGGACAGCCCGCCGCGCCGTCCACAGGTACACACGCCCCGACACCAAGTTGATGCCGGGGCGTGCACATTGCGAAGCCGATGTGAGGGCCGGAGGCCTTTTCAGACCCCTCGGTCCTCGCTCAGCTCGATCCGAACTCAGTCCTCCGCGGACGCCGTCCGGGAAGCCGTCGCCTTCTTGGCCGCCGTCTTCGCCGTGGTCGTCGTCTTCTTCGCGGCGGTCTTCTTGGCAACCGCCTTCTTGGCCGGCGCGGCCTTCTTCGCGGCCGCCGTCTTCTTCGCGGGCGCCTTCTTCGCCGTCTTCTTGGCGGGCGCCTTGGCCCGCTTCTCGGCGAGCAGCTCGTAGCCGCGCTCCGGGGTGATCTCCTCGACGCTGTCGCCGGAGCGCAGGGTCGCGTTGGTCTCGCCGTCGGTGACGTACGGCCCGAAGCGGCCGTCCTTCACCACGACCGGCTTCTCGCTGACCGGGTCGGTGCCCAGCTCCTTCAGCGGCGGCTTGGCGGCGGCCCGGCCGCGCTGCTTGGGCTGGGAGTAGATCTGGAGCGCCTCTTCGAGGGTGATCGTGAAGAGCTGGTCCTCGGAGGTGAGCGAGCGCGAGTCCGTGCCCTTCTTCAGGTACGGCCCGTAGCGCCCGTTCTGCGCGGTGATCTCCTGGCCCTCGGCGTCGGCGCCGACGACACGCGGCAGCGACATCAGCTTGAGCGCGTCCGCCAGGGTGACCGTGTCCAGGGCCATCGACTTGAAGAGCGACGCCGTGCGCGGCTTGACCGCGTTCTTCCCGGTCTTCGGGGTGCCTTCGGGGAGCACCTCGGTGACGTACGGGCCGTAGCGGCCGTCACGGGCGATGATCTGGTGGCCGGTCTCCGGGTCGGCGCCCAGCTCGAAGTCGCCGCTCGGCTTGGCGAGCAGCTCCTCCGCGAGCTCGACGGACAGCTCGTCGGGGGCCAGGTCCTCCGGCACGTCCGCGCGCTGGTGGCCCTCGGAGTCCTTCTCGCCGCGCTCGATGTACGGGCCGTAGCGGCCGACCCGCAGCACGATGTCGTTGCCCACCGGGAACGACGACACCTCGCGCGCGTCGATCGCGCCCAGGTCGGTCACCAGTTCCTTGAGGCCGCCGAGGTGGTCCCCGTCGCCGTTGCCGGCGTCGGCGGCGCCGCCCGTGGTGGTGCCCTCGCCGCCCTCGCCGAAGTAGAAGCGCTTCAGCCACGGCACGGCCTGCGCCTGACCTGCGGCGATGCGGTCGAGGTCGTCCTCCATCCGGGCGGTGAAGTCGTAGTCGACCAGCCGGCCGAAGTGCTTCTCCAGGAGGTTGACCACGGCGAAGCTCAGGAAGGAGGGCACCAGGGCCGTCCCCTTCTTGAACACGTAACCCCGGTCGAGGATCGTGCCGATGATCGACGCGTACGTCGACGGGCGGCCGATCTCGCGCTCTTCCAGCTCCTTGACGAGCGAGGCCTCGGTGTAGCGGGCCGGGGGCTTGGTGGCGTGCCCGTCGACCGTGATCTCCTCGGCGCTGAGCGCGTCGCCCTCGGCGACCTGGGGCAGCCGGCGCTCGCGGTCGTCCAGCTCGGCGTTCGGGTCGTCGGCACCCTCGACGTAGGCCTTCAGGAAGCCGTGGAAGGTGATCGTCTTGCCGGAGGCGCTGAACTCGACGTCCCGGCCGTCGGCGGCGGCGCCGGCGATCTTCACGGTGACGCTGTTGCCGGTCGCGTCCTTCATCTGGGAGGCGACGGTCCGCTTCCAGATCAGCTCGTAGAGCTTGAACTGGTCGCCGGTCAGGCCGGTCTCCGCGGGGGTGCGGAAACGATCACCCGAGGGGCGGATCGCCTCGTGGGCCTCCTGCGCATTCTTGACCTTCGCGGCGTACGTCCGCGGCTGGGCCGGCAGGTAGTCGGCGCCGTACAGCTGCGTGACCTGGGCGCGGGCGGCCGCGATCGCGGTGTCGCTCAGCGTCGTGGAGTCCGTACGCATGTACGTGATGTAGCCGTTCTCGTACAGCTTCTGGGCCACCTGCATGGTGGCCTTCGCGCCGAAGCCGAGCTTGCGCGAGGCCTCCTGCTGGAGGGTCGTGGTACGGAACGGGGCGTAGGGCGAGCGGCGGTACGGCTTGGACTCGACCGAGCGGACCGAGAACCGGGTGTTCTCCAGGGCCGCGGCGAGCGCGCGGGCGTTCGCCGCGTCGAGGTGGAGGGTGTTCGCGGACTTCAGCTGCCCGAGCGAGTCGAAGTCACGGCCCTGGGCGACGCGCTTGCCGTCGACGGCCTGGAGGCGGGCGACCAGGGACGACGGGTCGCTCGGGTCACCTGCCCGGCCGGTCCCGAAGGTGCCGGTCAGGTCCCAGTACTCGGCGGACCGGAACGCGATGCGCTCGCGCTCCCGCTCCACCACGAGCCGGGTCGCCACGGACTGGACACGGCCGGCCGACAGGCGCGGCATGACCTTCTTCCACAGGACCGGCGAGACCTCGTAGCCGTAGAGGCGGTCGAGGATGCGGCGGGTCTCCTGGGCGTCGACGAGCTTCTGGTTGAGCTGGCGCGGGTTGGCGACGGCGGCCTGGATCGCGGACTTCGTGATCTCGTGGAAGACCATCCGCTTGACCGGGACCTTGGGCTTGAGCACCTCCTGGAGGTGCCAGGCGATCGCCTCGCCCTCGCGGTCCTCATCGGTGGCGAGGTAGAGCTCGTCGGAGTCCTTCAGCAGGTCCTTGAGCTTCTTGACCTGGGCCCGCTTGTCCGCGTTGACCACATAGATCGGCTCGAAGTCGTGCTCGACGTCCACGCCGAGGCGCCGGACCTCGCCGGTGTACTTCTCGGGCACCTCCGCGGCGCCGTTGGGAAGGTCACGGATGTGCCCGACGCTCGCTTCGACGACGTATCCGGGGCCCAGATAGCCCTTGATCGTCTTCGCCTTGGCAGGCGACTCGACGATGACGAGTCGGCGGCCGCCCTGTGCGGTCTCGCTGGTCGGGGACAACTTCGCTCTTCTCTCCGGTCGACGCTGGGGCCTCCCCAGGCCTTGCTCCCGGGGTCGTGGCACGGGCAGGGATGCCCGCTCACTTGGTGACGCTGCGGAGTGTGACGGTACATCCCGCCCCCGTGTCAAACGGGAAAAGCTCACAACGGCCACTCGAACGGTAACCCGACTACCGCCATTCCTGCCGCCCGGAGTCCCCGGTCGCTCTTCCGGCCCTGTCCGGAGCGTGACGCTCCGATTACCGACGGGTTGCCCTCAGGGGCGGGTCAGGCAGTACGCCGCGAGGCCCAGCGCGACCACCGCGGCGAGGCTCGCGAGGGTCGCGGATGCGACCTGGCTCACACCCTGGGCGACGGGTTCGCCACGCCGGAGCCGGGTCCCGGTCCACACCAGCAGTGCGCCTCCGAACAGGGCGAACACCACCCCCGCGAAGATCGCCGGTCCGCTCTCCATGACCCGCGCACCCCTTCCCTGCCGTCTGCGACTGCCCAGCGCCCGGAGACTGGCACGTGCGGGCGGCGGGCGGGAGGCCGACGGGCGAAATCGAGGTGAACGGGCAGCCGTAAGCCGCTCGAACATCCGATCGACGGACTAACGATGAGCCGCCCGCCAAACGTTCCGGCCACATTTTTCCGGCCTTTTTCTTGTTCCGGCGTGTCCTACGGGCTTCCCGTGGGCCTTCCCATGGGCCTCCCGTGGACCTCGTGCGGATCCACGGGGCACGTCTTCCGGTCCGTCAGACCGCCGACCCGTCAGACCGCCGACCCGTCAGGCCGTCGGCTCCAGGAACCCCTGCTCCACCAGCAGCCGGATCTGCGCGGGCGTGCGGTCGCGCAGCAACACCGGGTCCTCGCCCATCAGTTGCGCGATGGCGTCGAGAATCCGGCCCGCGCTCAGCGTGCCGTCGCACACCCCCGCGAACCCGGCGCCCACCGTGTCCACCTTGGTCGCGCGGCGCATCCCGCGGTGCTGGCGCAGCACCACGTGCTCCGGGTCCTCGGCGCCGGGCAGCCCGACCTGCTCCTGGACCACCTCGACGGCAAGCCTGAAATGACCTTCGAGGAGATCCGCGTCGTCGTGGTCACGGAGGTAGTCGAGGCGGTCGAAGTGCGCGCGGATCGTCTCGCCGAGCGGCTGTTCGATCGGATGCGGCCACTCCTCCACGGTGACCGAGGGCACCGCGGCGTCCGTCCTCCGCAGCGTGATCCAGCCGAATCCCACCCCCTTCACCTTGCGCGCCTCGAACTCGTCGAGCCACGCGTCGTACTGCGCCTGGTACTCCGCCGGGTCCCCGCGGTGCTCGCCGGAGTCCCTGAGCCACAGCTCGGCGTACTGGTTGACGTCCTGTGCCTCGCGCTGCACGATCCACGCGTCGCAGCCGCGCGGCACCCACGACCTGACCCTGTCCTGCCAGTCCTCTCCCGCGACGTGCTGCCAGTTGGCGAGGAACTGCGCGAACCCGCCCTCGTTCAGCCGTTCCCCGGCCTGTTGAACGAGCGAGCGGCACAGATCGTCCCCGCTCATCCCGCCGTCCCGGTACGTCAGCCGGGCGCCGGGCGAAATCACGAACGGCGGGTTGGAGACGATCAGATCGAACGTCTCCCCCTCCTTGACCGGCTCGAACAGCGAGCCCTCGCGCAGGTCGGCCGCCGGTGCGCCGGAGAGCGCCAGCGTGAGCGCCGTGATGTGCAGCGCGCGGGGGTTGAGGTCGGTCGCCGTCACGCGCGTGGCGTGCTGGGCGGCGTGCAGCGCCTGGATCCCGGAGCCGGTGCCGAGGTCGAGGGCGGCGGTGACGGGCGTACGGACGGTGATGCCGGCGAGCGTCGTGGACGCGCCGCCGACCCCGAGGACCACACCCTCGTGCCGCTGCCCGATGCCACCGGCGCCGCCGACCGCGCACCCGAGGTCGGACACGATGAACCAGTCCTCGCCGTCGGGCCCGCCGTAGGGCCGTACATCCACGGTGGCCGCGAACTCGTCGCCGCCCACACGGGTCAGCCAGCCACTGTCCACGAGGTCGTCGAGGGGCAGCACGCCGACCACGCGCGCGTGCGGCACGGGCTGCTGGAGCAGGAACAGCCGGACGAGCGTCTCCAGGGGCGTGTCCCCGCGGGTCGCCCGCAGCGCGGGCACCGTCTCGCTGCGGGCCAGCGCCGCGTACGCGGGTGCGCCGAGCAGGTCGAGCAGCCCGTCGGCGGTGAAGGAGGCGCCCAGCAGGGCGGTGCGCAGCCGGGCGGCGACGTCGGGGCGGTCGGAGGCGGGCAGAGTGGCGAGGCCGGAGTCAGTCACGCCCTCCATTGTGGCCCGCGGCCCCGCCCCGCCGCGGGCTCAGCACACGAGCCCGGACCGCGGAACTCCGGCCTGGACTCCGAGGCTCCGGCCCGGACCGCGGGACTTCAGCCCGGACCGCCGGACTCAGCCCCAGGCCACCGGACTCCGGCCCAGGCCACCGGGCTCAGCCCCGGACCGCCGGACTCAGCTCAGCCCGACGGACTCAGCTCAGCCCGACGGACTCGGCACACGGCTCCGGAGCGCCGGACCGCCGGGGCTCGGTGTCCGGCCTCGGCGCACAGCGCCGGCTTCGGCTCCCGGCGCCGCCCGGTCCCGCCCGGCCCCGCCACGGCCCCCGGCGCCGACCCCGGCCCCGGAGGCTTGGCAGCCCCTGTCTCAGCCCGCCGTCGACGCCGACGAGGACGAGGACGAAGAGGCCGACGAAGAGGCGGCCGAGGACGGCGTCGATCCCGACGCGGGTGTCGACGCCGGATCCGTCGTCGCGGCGACCTTCTTGCAGCTGGCCTGTTCGGCGATGGCGTCCTTGACCTCGCCCTGCTCCAGGGCGTTCAGCGCCGCGGTGCCGCTCTTGCTCTGCGCCTCCAGCTGTGTCGTCTGGGAGGCGATGTCCTGCAGGCCCGAGGCGAACTTCGCCTGGTTCTTGGTGTCGAGCGCGTCGACCTTCTTCTTCAGGTCGGCGTACGACGCGGAAAGACTGTTGAGGGTCGTGACGACGTTCTGCTGCCGCTTGGCGCCCTCCTCGACCCCGGGGGGCGCACCGGCGCCGCTGATGGCGGAGGCGAGCGCCTTGTAGGCGTCGGACATGTCCTGGAACGCCTGGGAGTCGGTCTTCTGGATGGTCGCGGGCGAGCTCGTGGTGTCCGAGACCGCCGTGGAGATCGCCTCGTTCGCCGCCTTGATCTTCGCGTCCTGCGCCGGCACCGCGTCGCACACGGTCTTGGCCCAGGCGATCAGCTTCGGGTCGGTGCCCTTGTTGCTGCTGCACCCGGACAGCGCCACCACCAGTACCGCACCGCTGGACAGTGCGGCCGCGAGCTTCTTGTTCACCGGATCGGTCCCTTCCATGGCTCTCGGCCCCCGGAATCTACACGGCGGACGGACAGCGCCCTCACGGAAGTACCCACTAAGTATGCTTTTGTGCACCTTTGCACCAAGAGAGAGAAGGCTCACGACGAGACGACGCGAACATCCCCCGCTCCCCGAGCACACCCCGGCACACCCCGGCACACCCCGGCGCACGCCGGACGGCGAGCGCCTCGGCATGCGAAACGGGCGGACGGCGTGTCAGCACACGCCATCCGCCCGCTCGTTGACCGGTCCTCCTCGCGAGCACCCTCGCGAAGGCTCCGGTGGGCGTCGTAAGACCGCCTACGAAACCACCGCGGGATCGGCCGACTTGGCCACGTGTTCGGCACTGTCCTCGTCGTCGCCGACGGCGATACCGCGCCGCTTGGAGACGTACACCGCGCCGACGATCACGGCCAGCGCGAGGACCGCGACCACGATCCGGACGCCGATGCTCTTGTCATGTCCGTAGGAGAACTTGATCACCGCGGGCGCGATGAGTAGGGAGACCAGGTTCATGACCTTGAGCAGCGGGTTGATCGCGGGACCCGCGGTGTCCTTGAAGGGGTCGCCGACCGTGTCGCCGATGACCGTGGCCGCGTGGGCCTCACTGCCCTTGCCGCCGTGGTGGCCGTCCTCGACGAGCTTCTTGGCGTTGTCCCAGGCACCACCGGAGTTGGCCAGGAAGACGGCCATCAGGGTGCCCGCGCCGATCGCGCCCGCGAGGTAGGAACCGAGGGCGCCGACACCGAGCGTGAACCCGATGAAGATGGGCGCCATCACGGCGAGCAGTCCCGGCGTGGCCAGCTCGCGCAGGGCGTCCTTGGTGCAGATGTCGACGACCTTGCCGTACTCGGGCTGCTCCGTGTAGTCCATGATCCCGGGGTGCTCGCGGAACTGCCGCCGCACCTCGTAGACCACCGAACCCGCCGACCTCGACACCGCGTTGATGGCGAGTCCGGAGAAGAGGAACACGACCGCCGCGCCGGCGATGAGGCCGACGAGGTTGTTGGGCTGCGAGATGTCCATGGACAGGGTCAACGGGGAGCCCGCACCACTGAGTTTCGCGCCCACGTCCTGCACGTTCGTGGTGATCGCGTCCCGGTACGACCCGAAGAGCGCCGACGCCGCGAGGACGGCGGTGGCGATGGCGATGCCCTTGGTGATGGCCTTGGTGGTGTTGCCGACGGCGTCCAGGTTGGTGAGCACCTGCGCGCCCGCGCCCTCGACGTCGCCGGACATCTCGGCGATGCCCTGGGCGTTGTCGGAGACCGGCCCGAAGGTGTCCATGGCGACGATGACGCCGACCGTGGTGAGCAGGCCGGTGCCGGCCAGCGCCACCGCGAACAGCGCGAGCATGATCGACGTACCGCCGAGCAGGAACGCGCCGTAGACGCCGAGGCCGATCAGCAGCGCGGTGTAGACGGCCGATTCCAGACCGACCGAGATACCGGCGAGGACGACGGTGGCCGGGCCGGTCAGCGAGGTCTTGCCGATGTCCATGACCGGACGCCGGTTGGTCTCGGTGAAGTAGCCGGTCAGCTGCTGGATGACCGCCGCGAGCACGATGCCGATGGCGACCGCGACGAGCGCGAGGATCCGCGGGTCGCCGTCCTTGGCCCGGATGGCCGCGTCGGAGATTCCGTCGAGGTCGGAGTACTTCCCGGGGAGATAGACGAAGACCGCGATCGCGACCAGCACCAGCGAGATCACCGCGGAGATGAAGAAGCCGCGGTTGATGGCGCTCATGCCGCTGCGGTCGCTGCGGCGCGGGGCGACCGCGAAGATGCCGACCATCGCGGTGAGCACGCCGATCGCCGGCACCAGGAGCGGGAAGGCCAGTCCGGAGTCGCCGAACGCCGCCTTGCCGAGGATCAGCGCGGCGACCAGGGTCACGGCGTACGACTCGAAGAGGTCGGCCGCCATGCCGGCGCAGTCGCCGACGTTGTCGCCCACGTTGTCGGCGATGGTCGCGGCATTGCGCGGGTCGTCCTCCGGAATGCCCTGCTCGACCTTGCCGACCAGGTCGGCGCCGACGTCGGCGGCCTTGGTGAAGATGCCGCCGCCGACACGCATGAACATGGCGATCAGGGCGGCCCCGAGGCCGAAGCCTTCGAGCACCTTCGGCGCGTCGGCCGCGTACACCAGCACCACACAGGAGGCGCCGAGCAGGCCGAGCCCCACCGTGAACATGCCGACGACGCCGCCCGTGCGGAAAGCGATCTTCATGGCCTTGTGCGAGACGGCGGTGAGATCCTTTTCGGGTTCGCCCGCCGCCGGGGTGGCTTCGCGGGCCGCCGCGGCGACGCGCACATTGCTGCGTACGGCGAGCCACATGCCGATATAACCGGTGGTCGCCGAGAAGGCCGCGCCGATCAAGAAGAAGATCGACCGTCCGGCGCGCTGATTCCAGTCGTCCGCGGGCAGCAGCAGGAGCAGGAAGAACACCACGACGGCGAATACGCCGAGCGTGCGCAACTGCCGGCCCAGATAGGCGTTGGCGCCTTCCTGGACCGCCGCCGCGATCTTCTTCATGCTGTCGGTGCCCTCGCCCGCCGCGAGCACCTGGCGTACCAGGATCCAGGCGACCACGAGCGCGGCCAGCGCCACGGCGGCGATGACCGCCACCAGGACCCGGTTGTCGTCGGTCAGGACCGCGGCTGCGAAGGTTGTGGGGTGGTGGCCCAACTGATGAGGGGTAGAAAGCCCCGCCATTCGTCCTCCTTGACGCTTGGACTGAGCTCAAGATGTGGACGGATTCTAGGTACCCGCGAGTGATCTAAACAGGGGACGGTAAACGGAATTGGCCTTCTCGTGCTCTTCAGCAAATGATCGAGGTCGCTCCGACGAACCCGAAAGCGGTAATGCCCTAAAAGCATTGACGGCGGCGTTTACTTGATCGAATTATCGCCTGATTGATCGTGAATGAATTCACTAAATCCATCGCACCAGATCACTGTACGACCGGCACGGCAGGCGCGACCGGTATGGCGGGTGCGGAAGGGGTGCGGCGGGTGCGGGGGGTGCGACGGGTGTGGCCGACGCGGCCGACACGACCGGCCGGAGTCGGCGCGGACATGCCGAAGGGCCCCACTCGGTGGGGCCCTTCGGTACGCGAAACGGGGTGGCGCTCAGGTGAGCGCGACTCCGGGCGGGGTGGTCGGCCAGGTCATGCGGATCAGCCCGCCGTGCTCCCCGGCGGTGACCTCCACGTCGTCGACGAGGCCGCTGATGACCGCGAGGCCCATCTCGTCCTCCTCGGTCTCCACGTCCACGTCCGCCGCGCCACCGGACGCCCGGTCACCGGGAGCCGAACGGGGTGCCTCGTCGCCGACCTCGATGGAGAACTGTTTCTCCTCCTCGATCAGCGCCACCCGCACCGGCTCGGTGATGCCGGCGGCCTGGTGCAGACCCACCGCGCGGGAACAGGCCTCGCCGACGGCCAGCCGGACCTCGTCCAGGACGGCCTCGTCCACTCCGGCCCTGCGAGCCACCGCCGCCGCCACCAGTCGGGCGGTGCGGACGTGCTCAGGCAGCGCGCTGAAGCGGAGTTCAACGGTGGCCATACGTCCCCCTCGGAACTACGGGCGTGCGGTAGGGGGCCGGGTCGCCGAAGAACCCGGGCCCCCCGATGAATTGCGTGCGCCGCGGGCTCTGCGGACCGTGCGCGGCTACCGGCACGGGCATGCAGGCCCCAACGGGCGGGGGTGGCACAGGCGTCCGTACAACGCGTACGAGCCTGTGCCGAGAGCCGGCCGGACGGCACGGACCGATCGGCGGTCCGGGGTACGTCGGCCGGCCCAGGGTCAGTCGGTGGCCGCCACCGCTTCCTCGACCGAGGTGTGGATCGGGAACACCTTGGTGAGGCCGGTGATACGGAAGATCTTCAGAATGCGCTCCTGGTTGCAGACCAGGCGCAGCGAGCCCTCATGGGCACGCACCCGCTTCAGGCCGCCGACCAGCACGCCGAGCCCGGTGGAGTCGAGGAAGTCCACGCCCTCCATGTCGACGACGAGGTGGAAATTGCCGTCGTTCACCAGCTCGACCAGCTGCTCGCGCAGCTTGGGCGCGGTATATACGTCGATTTCGCCACCGACCTCGACGACCGTACGATCGCCGACGGTACGGGTCGACAGGGACAGGTCCACGGATCCTCCAGCACCTTGCTATCGAGCGGTCGCCCCTCGGGACACCTCGGCTTGCAGTCCCAGGGACGCTTCGCCAGCCGCGATGGCATTCAATCACTTACCGGCAGGCGTGCACGACGCCTTGGCCCCATTGTCCGTCACTCCAGTGACACACTCGGTCCCGATGGCCATAAATCACCGATCCGATCGGCCCTCGGTTCCGGCCGCGTCCGGGTTCTCCCCGAGCACGGTCCTGGACCGGCTCGCCTCCGGGCCGAGCCGGGCTTCGCGCATCACTCATACGGAGCACTTGCCCCCGCGTGCGGGTCGGCATGCCGTCTGGCCTGACCGGATTCGTTCGGAGGTCGTGGCGGCCGTGCAGGCCTGCGGCATCGAGCATCCCTGGGAGCACCAGGCGCTGGCCGCGGAGCACGCCCTGGACGGCGATTCGGTCGTCGTCGCCACCGGCACCGCCTCCGGCAAGTCGCTGGCCTACCTCGTACCGGTCCTGTCCACCCTTCTGGACGGCTCCGAGGCCGCCAACGGCCGCGGCGCCACCGCCCTCTACCTGGCGCCCACCAAGGCGCTGGCAGCGGACCAGTGCCGTTCGGTGAAGGAACTTTCACAACCGCTGGGCAATGCCGTACGCCCGGCCGTGTACGACGGCGACACCCCGTACGAGGAACGCGAGTGGATCCGCCAGTACGCCAACTACGTGCTCACCAACCCGGACATGCTGCACCGCGGGATCCTGCCCGGGCACGCCCGCTGGTCCTCCTTCCTGAAGTCGCTGAAGTACGTCGTCGTCGACGAGTGCCACACCTACCGGGGCGTCTTCGGCTCGCACGTCGCCCAGGTGCTGCGCCGGCTGCGCCGCCTGTGCGCCCGCTACGGCGCCTCCCCGGTCTTCCTGCTGGCCTCCGCCACCGCCGCCGAGCCCGCCGTGGCCGCCGGCCGCCTCACCGGCCTGCCGGTCGTGGAGATCGCCGACGACGCCTCCCCGCGCGGCGAGCTGGTCTTCGCCCTCTGGGAGCCGCCGCTGACCGAGCTGCACGGCGAGAAGGGCGCCCCCGTCCGCCGTACCGCCACCGCCGAGACCGCCGACCTGCTGACCGACCTCGCCGTGCAGGGCGTGCGCTCGGTCGCCTTCGTGCGCTCCAGACGCGGGGCGGAGCTGATCTCCGTCATCAGCCAGGAACGGCTGGCCGAGGTGGACCGTTCCCTCGCCCGGCGTGTCGCGGCCTATCGCGGCGGCTACCTCCCCGAGGAGCGCCGCGCCCTGGAACGCGCGCTGCACTCCGGGGAACTCCTCGGACTTGCCGCCACGACGGCCCTGGAGCTGGGCGTGGACGTCTCCGGGCTGGATGCCGTACTGATCGCCGGGTACCCCGGTACGAGGGCCTCTGTGTGGCAGCAGGCGGGCCGCGCGGGCCGCGCCGGACAGGGCGCCCTCGCGGTCCTGGTCGCCCGCGACGACCCGTTGGACACCTTCCTCGTCCATCATCCCGAGGCCCTGTTCGACCAACCGGTGGAATCGACCGTCCTCGACCCCGACAACCCGTACGTCCTCGCCCCGCACCTGTGCGCCGCCGCGGCCGAGATCCCGCTCACCGACGACGACCTCGACCTCTTCGGCCCCGCCTGCAAGGAGCTGCTCCCGCAGCTGGAGGCCGCGAAACTGCTGCGCCGGCGGACGAAGGCCTGGCACTGGACCCGCCGGGAGCGGGCCGCCGAGCTGACCGACATCCGCGGCGAGGGCGGCCGCCCTGTGCAGATCGTCGAGGCGGGCACAGGACGCCTGCTCGGCACGGTGGACGCGAGCGCCGCCCACTCCACCGTCCACGAGGGCGCGGTCCACCTCCACCAGGGCCGCACCTACCTCGTACGGTCCCTCGACCTGGAGGACTCGGTGGCCCTGGTCGAGCAGGCCGAGCCGCCGTACTCCACGGTCGCCCGCGACACCACGGCCATCTCCGTGCTGGAGACCGACATCGAGGTCCCCTGGGGCGACGGCCGCCTCTGCTACGGCTCCGTCGAGGTCACCAACCAGGTGGTCTCCTTCCTGCGCCGCCGGCTCATCACCGGCGAGGTCCTGGGCGAGTCGAAGCTCGACCTCCCTCCTCGTACGCTGCGCACCCGCGCGGTGTGGTGGACCGTCACCGAGGACCAGCTCGACGAGGCCCGGATCAACCCGGAGATCCTCGGCGGCGCCCTGCACGCCGCCGAACACGCCTCCATCGGCCTGCTCCCGCTCTTCGCGACCTGCGACCGCTGGGACATCGGCGGCGTGTCGATCCCGCTGCACCCCGACACGCTCCTGCCGACGGTCTTCGTCTACGACGGCCACCCCGGCGGCGCGGGCTTCGCCGAGCGCGCCTTCCACACGGCCCGCACGTGGCTGACGGCGACCCGGGAGGCGATCGCCGCGTGCGAGTGCGACGCCGGGTGCCCCTCGTGCATCCAGTCCCCCAAGTGCGGGAACGGGAACGAGCCGTTGCACAAGCGGGGGGCGGTGCGACTCCTCACGGTGCTGTTGAAGGGGGCGCCGACGGGGTAGCGAGGTAGTCGTTCGGCTGCGGGTCGGTGGGGGCTGGTCGCGCAGTTCCCCGCGCCCATCGGGGCGCGTTGTCAGGGGCGCGTTGCAGCGGGGCCGGCTCTGGCGCGGACCTCTGCGGCGAACGGTCCACCCCCGGACGCCGCCGTCACATCCGAGATGTCCCCGACGATCACGCACCGCGTCAGCCGAGCGCCCTGTGCCCGTGCCACCCGGTCGGCCCGGGCACAGGCCGCCGTCCTCCCCTCGGCCCAGTGGTCCGCCGCCGCGAGGGCTGCCATGTCGGCGCCACCGGCCGCGCGATGCCGGACAACTACGGCGTGCCCCAGCCCCAGCACCACCCCGAACACCACACACAGCACGGCGATCGCTCCGACGCTCCAGACAGTGGCAGAGCCTCGATCACCCGCCCCACTGCTACGCGCCCCATAGGGGCGCGGGGAACTGCGCGACCAGCCCCCACCGACCCGCAGCCGAGAGGCCACCGCACGCCCCCTCACGGCCCCACCTCCGTCGCCCCCTCCGCCAACGCGACCGCCGACTCCCGCACCTCGAACGGCAACGCGCCGAGCACCGGCGGCCTCGCCACCACCGTCACCCGCACCACGTCGCCCTCCCGGCCGACCGTCACCGTCGCCCCGGCCGGCGCCGCCTCCTTCGTCACCGCGACCACCGCGTCCTCGGCGTCCTGCCGCGCCGCGGCCCGCGCCCCGGTGCGGGCGGCGTCCACGCACCGGATCTGGGCGGCCACCACGAGCAGCCCCCACACCAGCGCCATCGCGAACGCCACCAGCACCGGCAGCACCACGGCCGCCTCCGCCGTCACGAACCCCCGGTCCGCCCCGCGCCCCCGCTCACATCCGCGCACTGAGGGCTCGTTTCACGATGGCCTGGAGCTCCGCACTGACCTGCCCGCTCGTCACGACCGCGTAGAGGACCGCCGCGAACCCGACCGCGGCGATGATCCCCATCGCGTACTCGGACGTGACCATTCCCGCGTCCCGGCGTGCCAGCTTCCACATCTTCCAGTACATCTCACGCATCTCGACTCCCTTGAACTCGCTCGGAATTGACTTCGGTTCCTGCTGACGGCCTTGCTGTCGCGCCCTTCATCCACCACCCCCTCCCCCTCGCAGCACCCCACCCGCGAGTCCGATCACGACGGGGAGCACGCCCATCGCGATGAACGCGGGCAGAAAACACAGCCCCACCGGCGCCGAGATCAGTACGGCCGCCCGCCGCGCCCGCACGGTCGCGCTCCTTGCCCACTCGGCGCGGGCGTCCGAGGCGAGCCGGGCCACGGGCGCGGCCGCCGGCAACCCGGACTCGTCCGCGCGCTCCAGCAGCCGGGCCAGGGCCGCGGCACCCGGCAGTCCCGCCAACCGCCGCCAGGCAGCCGCCGGTTCACCGCCCAGCCGCACCTCCGCGGCGCCCCGCGCCAGCCCTTCGCCGACAGGCCCGCCGAGGGCCTCCCCGACGGCCTGGGCGGCCACCACCGGACCGGCACCAGCGGCGATACAGGCCGCCAGGAGATCGGCGGCGAGCGGGAGTTGGCGTGCGGCCTCGGCCGCCTCCGCCTCGGCCGTCCGGCCTCCGTCGCCCGCCCTGCCCCGCCATCGCCACAGGCCCACCGCGACGCCCAGCCCGAGCAGCGCTCCGGCGACCCCGCCGACCAGCACCCAGCCGCCGCACATCACACCGGCGACCGGCAGCCACCTGCGGACGGCTCCGCCGATGTCGGAGTGCCGCTCCACCCGCTCCAGGCCGAGCAGTTCGGCCACCTTCCGCCGGGCCCAGCGCCTGCGCCTGACCCGCTCCAGCCACCATGCCGACCAGCCCAGGGTCGCCAGCACCGCGAGCGTCACCCCCAGCCTGTGGACAACTTCCGCGCTCATGCCGCCTCAGCTCCCCGCACGATCCGGGCCGCCCACCACATCCCGGCGCCCTCGAACACCGCGCCGACCAGCAGGCAGCCCAGGCCGGCTCCGGTGTGCAGCAAGACCCGCAGCGGGTCGGCGCCCATGGCCGAGCCGAGCAGGAGGCCGAGGGCGGGCAGGGCGGCGAGCATCACCGCGGTGGCCCGGGCGCCCGACAACTGGGCACGCAGGTCGGCACGCTGGTCCCGTTCGGCGCGCAGGGCGGCGTCCAGGCGGTCGAGGCCGGCCGCGAGACCGGCGCCCTGGTCGACGGCCACCCGCCAGCAGGCCGCGAGCCCCAACAGGCCGTCGGCGCCCGGCTGCCGCGCCGCCACCGCCAGCGCGCCAGGCACGTCGCCGCCGAAGCGTGCCGCCGCGACCACGGCCGGCTGGGCCTCGCCGAGGCCACCAGAGTCCCGCGCGGCCCGCAACAGCGCCTCGCCCGGCTGCCGTCCCGCGCGCACCTCGCCTGCGAGCGCACCGCACAGCGTGATCACCGCGTCGGCGCGCGCCTGTCGGGTCCGCCGGGCCTGCCGGGCCAGCCGCACCCGGCGCAGCACCGGCACCCCGGCCGCCCCCGCGAGGACCGGCAGGAGCGAGGCGGCAAGGAGGGCGAGCGCGACACCGGCGGCCAGGGCCCACCACTCACCCCGCCAACGGCCGCGCAGCCGCCGCAGTTCCCCGAGCGCCTGCTCCCAGGAGGGCGGCCCGGTGGCCACCACTCCGCCGCCGGCGAGCAACAGCCGCGTCCGCCGTACCTCGCGCTGCCGCTCGGCCAGGAGCCAGGCCATGACCCCACCGCACACCACGGCCGCACCCACCGTCGTCTCACCCATCACGTACGCCTCTTTCAACTCGTGAATCACTGAAGTCACTTCGGACCGGAACCAGTCAGTCGCCCAGGAGCTCACAGCTCACAGCTCACAGCCCGCCCCCGTCACTCCGGGCTCCGGAGCAGTCCCCGCAGCCGCTCCCATCCCGGCTCCCGGGCGAACGCCGTCGCCTCCCAGCGCAGTGCGGGCACCGTCCGCACCAGCCCGGAGGGGTCCCGCTCGAGGACATGCACCTCGGCGATCCGTCGCCGGCCCGCGGGGTCCCGTACGAGGTGCAGCACCACCGACAGCGCGGCCGCCAGCTGGCTGTGCAGGGCGGCCCGGTCGAGCCCGGCGGCCGTGCCGAGGGCTTCCAGGCGGGCCGGTACGTCCGCGGCCGCGTTGGCGTGCACGGTGCCGCAGCCGCCCTCGTGGCCGGTGTTGAGCGCGGCCAGCAGGTGGACCACCTCGGGCCCGCGGACCTCGCCGACGACGAGCCGGTCGGGCCGCATCCGCAGGGCCTGCCGGACCAGGTCCTCCAGGGTGACGAGGCCGGCGCCCTCCTGGTTGGCGGGTCTGGTCTCCAGGCGTACGACGTGCGGGTGTTCGGGCCTGAGCTCCGCGGAGTCCTCGGCGAGGACGATCCGCTCCCTCGGCCCGACCAGGCCGAGCAGGGCGCTCAGCAGGGTCGTCTTGCCGGTGCCGGTGCCGCCGCTGACCAGGAAGGAGAGCCGGGCCGCGATGAGCGCCCGCAGGATCCGGTCGCCGCCCGGGGGCACGGTCCCGGCCGCGACCAGTTCGCCGAGAGTGAACGCCCGGGGCCGTACTACCCGCAGGGACAGGCAGGTGCAGCCGATGGCCACCGGGGGCAGGACGGCGTGCAGACGGGTGCCGTCGGGCAGCCGGGCGTCCGCCCAGGGCCGCGCGTCGTCCAGGCGCCTGCCGGCCACCGCAGCCAGCCGCTGCGCGAGGCGTCGTACCGCCGCCGCGTCCGGGAAGGCGATCCGGGTGAGTTCCAGGCCGCCGCCGCGGTCCACCCAGACCCGGTCCGGGGCGGTCACCAGGACGTCGGTGACCGTGGGGTCGGCAAGGAGGGGCTCCAAGGGGCCGCTGCCGACCAGTTCGGAGCGCAGTCGCTCGGCCGCGCCGAGGACTTCGGCATCGCCGAGGACCCGGCCCTGTGCGCGCAGCGCCTGTGCCACCCGCGCGGGTGTCGGTTCGGCGCCGCTCTCGGCGAGCCAGCGCCGTACCCCGTCGAGCAGGGCAGGGGCCTCCGCACCCGCGGTGCCGGGCCTCATACGCCGCCCCCCGCCTCGACCAGAGTGCGCTCCCAGAAGCCCTTGCAGAAGCGGGCCAGCGGTCCGCGGGCGGCGGACCCCGGCGGTTTCCGGCCCGGACGGGACAGGCCGGGTTCGGCGGGGACCTCGCCGACCAGCGGCAGGCCGAGCAGCCGGGCCACCTCGCGGTCGTCCAGTCCCGGCGCGTACGGCCCCCGTACCGCCACCCTGAGATCGCGTACGACCATGCCGACGGTGGCCGCCACCCGTCCGGCCGCCGCGACGGCGCGGAGTTCGGCGGGAACCACCAGGACGGCGAGGTCGAGCTGGGTGAGGACCTCGGCGACCTCGTCGTCCAGGCGGCGCGGCAGGTCGACGACGACCGTGCCGCCGCGCCGCCGGGCGGCCGCGAGCACCGCGCGGACGGCGGGCGGCGGGATCGCCACGCAGTCGCCGCGGTCCCAGCTGAGGATCCGCAGCGAGTGCAGTTCGGGCAGCGACTCCTCCAGGGCGCCGCTGCCCAGCCGGCCTCGTGAGGCGGCGAAGGCGGGCCAGCGCAGGCCCTCGGCCGTCTCGCCGCCGAGGAGTACGTCGATTCCGCCGCCCAGCGGATCCGCGTCCACGAGCAGGGTGCGCAGTCCCTCCCGCGCGGAGGTGACGGCGAGCGCGCAGGCCAGCGTGGAGGCGCCGGCCCCGCCCCGGCCGCCGATGACACCGACGGTGAGGGCCGGGCGGCCCACGCCCTCGACGACGTCGGCGATCCGGTCCACGAGCCACTGCTCGCCGTCGGGCAGCATCAGGACGTGGTCCGCGCCGATCTCGACGGCCCGTTTCCACACGTCGGGGTCGTCCTGGTCGAGGCCGACCAGCACCACTCCGCGTCGGCGTGCGGCGCCGCGCACCCGCCGTGCGGCGTCGTCACCGACCAGGACGAGCGGGGCGGACTCCCAGCCTCCGCCGCGTTCCGGCGGGCGGTGGTGGACCTCCGGTTTGGCGCCGGCCGCCGCGCACAGGCGCAACAGGTCGTCGAGGAGTTCGGCGTCCTCGGTGACGATCATCGGGCGTCCGGGCCGTCCCGAGGCGGCGGACGGCGGGTCCTGGGTGACAGTTCCGGCCACGTGGCTTCCCCCTTGGCTGCGTTCTCCCGCATGGCCCCTGCGGCCACACGATTCCCAAACGTGCGAAGAACCGGCGAGCGGCCTCCATATGCACGGCCGACAGAAACCGGCCATTGGCGCCCGACAAACGGAACCGGCCATGAACTCGCCGCCGCCGGAGCACGCTGGAATCACGGTGCAGCGAACCCGGAAATCGTGTGGATCTTGGTCCGAAACTGTGGACAACCCGATGGTTGTGAATATCGCCGTCACCCATACCGGTGAGGCCCGTTCCGAGGTCTGCGCGACTTCCACAGCGCAGCGCTGCGACTACCCAACGTGACGGATCATGGGCATACGAAAGGGGCGGCCGAAGCCGCCCGATCACGGCCTCACGGCCCGCGAGAGAGGAGAAAAACCCACCCGGACATGCGACGACCCCCACCGGGGGGGAGAGTGGGGGTCGTCTCCACGGCCGACTCGGGGGGGGAGGAGCCGGACCGGGTTAGCACGGTCGCGAACGATCCGTGACTTCCATGGTGTACCCGAGAGCCCTCTCAGGCAAACCCACGCGCCCCACCTTACGCCGAATGGTGGGCGCCTATGCTCGGGGTCGTGGAAAACCACTCCTTGCCCCGCACAGCGGCCTTCTTTGACCTGGACAAGACGGTCATTGCGAAGTCGAGCACGCTCACCTTCAGCAAGTCGTTCTACCAAGGCGGTCTGATCAACCGCCGGGCGGCGCTGCGCAACGCGTACTCCCAGTTCGTGTTCCTGGTCGGCGGTATGGACCACGACCAGATGGAGCGCACGCGCGCTTACCTGTCCGGCCTCGTCCGTGGCTGGAATGTCCAGCAGGTCAAGGAGATCGTCGCCGAGACCCTGCACGACCTGATCGACCCGATCATCTACGACGAGGCCGCCTCCCTCATCGAGGAGCACCACCGGGCGGGCCGGGACGTCGTCATCGTCTCCACCTCGGGCGCCGAGGTGGTCGAGCCGATCGGCGAACTCCTCGGGGCGGACCGGGTGGTGGCCACCCGCATGGTCGTCGGCGACGACGGCTGCTACACCGGCGAGGTGGAGTACTACGCGTACGGCCCGACCAAGGCCGAGGCCGTCCGGGAGCTGGCCGCCTCCGAGGGGTACGACCTGGACCGCTGCTACGCCTACAGCGACTCGGCGACCGACGTGCCGATGCTCCAGGTCGTCGGGCACCCGCATGCCGTGAACCCGGACCGCGCACTGCGCCGCGAGGCGCTCGCCCAGGGCTGGCCGATCCTGGACTTCCACCGGCCGGTACGGCTCAAGCAGCGGATCTCCACGCCCCCGCGCCCGGCCCTGGTCGCCGCGGCGGCGATAGGAGCGGCGGCGGCCACCGCGGGCCTGGTCTGGTACGCGAGCCGGCGCCGGAGCACGGTCGCCTGAACCTACGCCCCTTTAGTGCGTCTTTGAACCTGAAAGTAAAGAACTGCAGGCAGGGGTTCCGCTTGCCCCGGGCTTGCAGTACAAAGGGGTTAGCGGCCCGCGAGACCAAAGGACATCCGAGAGGATCACCTTTAAAACGCATTTGGCCCCACGGACCCAGCATGGACACTGGGCACCCACGCGACGTCGACCCGTCGATTACGGGCCAGCCGCACCAGGTGACGGGCAAAGCACCCGACCTGATGGGCGACATATCGAGGACGCTTGGTAACTCGGTGAGCATGCCAGCGGCGGTACGAGAACTCGTACCGCCGCAACCCTTTTCCGAAGCCCCGCGCGGCCGCCCGCCCGGCCCCGCCGCGCCCCTACGCCGCTCCGCGCTGCAGCGCCTCGCACACCGCCGTCGACTCACGCACGCCGAGCTCCACCGCGCGCCCGCAGTGCGCGATCCAGGCCGCCATCCCTTCCGGGGTGCCGGACACGTAGCCGTCCAGGGCCGCCAGATAAGAGGCTCGGCCCAGTTCGGCGTGACCGACCTCGGCGGGGCAGATCGCCTTGGGGTCGAGGCCGCTGCCGATCAGCACGATCCGCTCGGCCGCGCGCGCGACCAGCCCGTTGCACGAGGTGAAGGGCCGCAGCGCGAGCAGCTCGCCGTGCACCACGGCGGCCGTCACCAGCGCGGGCGCCTCGCTCCCGGCGACGATCAGCTCGGCGAGCCCCTCCAGGCGCCCCGACACCTCGTCGGCGCCCGGCAGCTCCAGTTCCACCAGCGGCTCGTCGACACCCTCGCCGGCCCGGCGCGGCCGGCCGACCTCGTCATCGTTCGTCGCAGCCGCCACCAGGTGCAGCCGGGCCAGCACGCGCAGCGGCGACTGCCGCCAGATGGAGAGCAGTTGGCCCGCCTCCGCGGTCAGCCGCAGGGCCGCGCCCACCACACGCGCGTCGTCGTCCACACCGAAGTCGGAACGCCGCCGCACCTCCTCCAGCGCCCAGTCGGCACCGGACAGCGCGGCGCTGCCCCGGGCGGCGCGCAGCGCGGCCTCCGAGGTGACGGCGTTGCTGCGGCGCCGCATGATCCGGTGCCCGTAGACCCGGTCCACGGCCTTGCGCACGGACTCCACGGACTCGGCCACCCCGGGCAGCGAGCCCAGGGCCGCGAGCGGATCAGCGGTCGCACCTGTCGTACTCATGAGTACGACAGTACGCACCCCGCCCGGGGACTCCACGAAGGAGTGGTCTTCTTCACTTCACGTGACACGTACAGCTATCACCCGACTACTCTTCGTGAACATGAAAATTGCTTTCGTCGGAAAGGGCGGCAGCGGCAAGACCACGCTCTCCTCCCTGTTCATCCGCCATCTCGCGGCCGCCGGCGCGCCGGTCGTCGCCGTCGACGCCGACATCAACCAGCACCTGGGCCCCGCGCTCGGTCTCGACGAGACAGAGGCGGAGGCGCTGCCCGCGATGGGCGAGCGGCTCTCCCTGATCAAGGACTACCTGCGCGGCAACAACCCGCGCATCGCCTCCGCCGCGACGATGATCAAGACCACCCCGCCCGGCGAGGGCTCGCGGCTGGTCCGGGTGCGGGAGCCCAACCCGGTGTACGACGCCTGTGCGCGGCCGGTGGAACTCGACGGCGGCGCTGTCCGTTTGATGGTCACCGGGCCCTTCACGGACGCCGACCTGGGGGTCTCCTGCTACCACTCCAAGACAGGAGCGGTTGAGCTGTTCCTGAACCACCTCGTCGACGGCCCCGACGAGTACGTCGTGGTCGACATGACGGCGGGTTCGGACTCCTTCGCCTCCGGCATGTTCACCCGCTTCGACATCACGTTCCTCGTCGCCGAACCGACCCGGAAGGGGGTCTCCGTCTACCGCCAGTACAAGGAGTACGCCCGGGACTTCGGCGTCGTGCTGAAGGTCGTCGGCAACAAGGTGCAGGGGCAGGAGGACATCGACTTCCTGCGCTCGGAGGTCGGGGACGACCTGCTGGTCACGGTCGGGCACTCGGACTGGGTGCGCGCCATGGAGAAGGGCCGCCCGCCCCGGTTCGAGCTCCTGGAGAACCCCAACTCCCGCGCCCTGCGCACCCTCAAGGTGGCCACCGACGCGACGTACGAGCTGCGCGACTGGGAGCGCTACACCCGGCAGATGGTCCACTTCCACCTGAAGAACGCCCTGTCGTGGGGCAACGAGCGCACCGGGGCCGACCTGGCCGCGCAGATCGACCCCGGCTTCGTGCTCGGTGAGGGAGTGGCCGCCCCCGCCTGACGGGCGGCCGACCCCGGTTCCGTGCTACTGCCTGACCGCCGGCGCCCCGGGCACCCCCTTCGGTGCCGGGGCGGGATGCCCGGACAGGAAGGACTCCCAGCCCTGCCGCGGGGCCTCGCCCACGTTCAGGGTGCGCAGCCTCGCCAGGACCTGCGGGTCCTGGGCGTCCAGCCAGTCCGCCAGCTGACGGAAGGAGACACAGCGCACCTCGGGCTTGTTGCAGACGTCCGCGACGACCTCGTCGAGGGCGCGCATGTAGGTGCCGCCGTTCCACGACTCGAAGTGGTTGCCGATGACGAGCGGTGCGCGGTTGCCGTTGTAGGCCCGGTTGAAGCCCTGGAGCAGCCCGTCGCGCATCTGGTCGCCCCAGTAGTCGTACATGTCGGGGTCACCCTGCGTGGACGTGCCGGACTGGTTGACCATGAAGTTGTAGTCCATGGTCAACTGCTCGTAGGAGTGGCCGGGGAAGGGGACGAGCTGCATCGACAGGTCCCACAGCCCTTCCCTCTTCCTGGGCCAGACCTGGTCGTTGACACCACTGGTGTCGTAGCGGAAGCCCAGCTCGCTCGCCGCCTTCACGAAGTTCTTCTGCCCCTCCAGGCAGGGGGTCCGGGCGCCGATGAGCTCCTTGTCGTAGTCGAAGGGCAGCGGTGCGGCGTTCTTCATGCCGGTGTTGGTCTTCCAGGTCTTCACGAACTGCTTGGCCTGGGCGATCTCGCTCTTCCACTCGGCCACCGACCACTCGCCGACACCTCCGTCGGGGCCGCAGAAGTGCCCGTTGAAGTGGGTGCCGATCTCGTTGCCCTCCAGCCAGGCCAGCCGTAGCTGATCGACGGTGTCGGCGATGCCCCGCTCGTCGTTGAAGCCGATCTCGGAGCTGCCGGGCGAGTGTTGCGGGGGCCGGTAGAGGTCACGCTTCTCGTCGGGCAGCATGTAGACGCCGCTGAGGAAGTACGTCATGTTCGCGTGGTTCTCCTTGGCGACCTTGCGGAAGTGCGAGAACAGCTTCTGGCTGTCCTCGCCCGCGCCGTCCCAGGAGAACACCACGAACTGCGGTGGCTTCTCACCGGCCTTGAGCCGCTCGGGCCGGGGCAGATGCGGCTGCGCCCCGGTGTACGCGGTGGATCCGTCGCCGATCAGACGGACCACGCTCTGGGGCGCCGGTGCTCCTTTCTGCGGCCCGGACGCCCCTTGTTCGGAGTTGGTACCGGTCGCGCAACCGGCGACCGACGCGGCACAGGCCGCGGCGGCCACGGCGCCGACGGCAATCCTCTGGGTGGCGGCCAATTCCGCTCACCTTCTTCCTTCTCTCGGCTAACGCCGGTGACGGCGTTTTATGGCGATGTGCCGGGTATCTGCCGACAGCGCGGCCAAGGTCGCATAGGACCGAGAGAGGGATTAATACGACAAGCCGATGAAATGCTCAGTTCACCCATGGAGGTGAACGGGTGCCCCATTTGCGCAATAAGTTCATGCTTGACCTTTACCTTGCATTACGATTCGTTTACTGAACGTTGGTTCATCCCGCCCAGATCCGCGACCGCGCTGCCCCGGAGGAGACGGGAAACATGTCATCAGCCTGCGTACCCACCCACCCCGAGAACCTCGGCCTCGCCCGGGCCACAACTCCCAAGACCGACACCGGCACTGACCGGCCGCAACCCCCGTCCACGCCCCCGCGCCGCCGCTTCTCCGTCGCGGGTGCCGACCTGTCGGCGTCCGTCGCGGTGTTCCTGATCGCCCTGCCGCTGTCCCTCGGCATCGCCCTCGCCACCGGCGCCCCGCTCCAGGCCGGCCTGGTCGCGGCAGCCGTCGGCGGACTGGTCGCCGGCCGGCTCGGCGGCTGCCCGCTCCAGGTCAGCGGCCCCGCCGCGGGACTCACCGTGGTGACCGCCGATCTGATCCACCGGTACGGCTGGCGGGCCACCTGCGGCATCACCGTCCTCGCCGGACTGGCCCAACTGGGCCTGGGCTGCCTGCGCGTGGCCCGCACCGCGCTCGCCGTCAGCCCGGCCGTGGTGCACGGCATGCTCGCCGGCATCGGCCTCACCATCGCCGTCGCCCAGCTGCACATCGTCCTCGGCGGCAACCCGCAGAGTTCGGTCCTCGCCAACGTCCGGGCGCTGCCCGCCCAGTTGGCCGACCTGCACCCGGCCGCCGTGACGATGAGCGCGCTGACCCTGGCCCTGCTGTTCGGCTGGCCCCGGATCCCGGGCAGAGCGGGCCGTCCGCTGCGCACGGTCCCGGCCGCCCTGGTCGCCGTCGCCGGTGCCACCGCGACCGCCGCGCTCACCGGGCTGACCCTGCCCCGGGTCGACCTGCCGTCCTGGAGCAGCCACGCCCTGGCGGGGCTGCCCGAGGGGCCGGTGCTCGGCATCGTCGCCGCCGTGCTCACCACCACGCTGGTGTGCAGCGTGCAGTCGCTGCTGGGCGCGGTCGCCGTGGACAAGCTGGTGGCCGGCCGCACCGGGCCCCAGTCCGGCCTCGGCCGCTCCGACCTGAACCGGGAGCTGCTCGGTCAGGGCGCGGCCAACATCGTGTCGGGGGCGCTCGGCGGACTGCCGGTCGCAGGGGTCGCGGTGCGCAGTTCGGCGAATGTGCGATCCGGTGCCGTGAGCCGGAACTCCACGATGCTGCACGGCGTTTTCGTAGTAGCCGCCGCGCTGCTGATGGTCCCGGTCCTGGATCTGATCCCGCTCGCCTCGCTCGCCGCCCTGGTGATGGCCGTCGGCATCCAGATGGTGTCCCTGCACCACATCCGCACCGTGACCCGCCACCGCGAAGTGCTGGTGTACGTCGTCACCACGCTCGGGGTGGTTCTCCTCGGCGTCCTGGAGGGCGTGGTCCTCGGGGTCGCCGTGGCCGTCGCCGTCGCCCTGCACCGCCTCGCCCGCACCCGCATCACCCACGAAGAGAAGGGAGGAGTCCATCACGTACACGTAAGAGGACAGCTCACGTTCCTCGCGGTCCCCCGGCTCAGCAGAGTCCTGCATCTCGTGCCCCAGGGCGCGCACGCGGTGGTGGAGCTGGACGGTTCGTTCATGGACCACGCGGCCTACGAGTCACTGCGGGACTGGCGCAGGGCCCACAGCGCCCAGGGCGGCTCCGCCGAACTGACCGGCTGCCGCGCGGGCGTCCGCTCACCGGAGGACGGTCAGGCACCGGAGGACGGCCACGCACCGGAGTACGGCCAGGGATCGGGGTACGGCCAGGGACCGGGGTACGGCCACGCGCGGCGACACGGTCGCGGACCGGCACGCGGTCCCGGAGACCGGTTCGGGAGACCGGACAGGGCGGCGGGTCATGAACTCGCCCGCGGGATCAGTGCGTTCCAGCGCGACACCGCGCCCCTGGTCAGGGAGGAGCTGGCCCGGCTGGCGCGCGAGGGGCAGCGGCCGTCGCAGCTCTTCCTCACCTGCGCCGACTCCCGGCTCGTCACCTCGATGATCACCTCCAGTGGTCCGGGTGACCTGTTCGTGGTCCGCAATGTCGGCAACCTGGTCCCTCTTCCGGGTGAGGAGAACGGGGACGACTCGGTGGCGGCCGCGATCGAGTACGCGGTGGACGTGCTGAAGGTGCGGTCGATCACGGTGTGCGGGCACTCCGGGTGCGGGGCGATGCAGGCGCTGCTCGGCTCCGGGACCGGGGGCGCGGCGACCCCGCTCGGGCGGTGGCTGCGGCACGGCCTGCCGAGCCTGGCCCGGCTGGCCGACGAGGGCCGTACGGGGGTCCGGCTGGCCGGGCGGGCGCCGGCGGACACGGTGGAGCGGCTGTGCCTGACCAACGTGGTCCAGCAGTTGGAGCATCTGCGGGCGCACGACTCGGTGGCGCGGGCGCTCACCGCGGGTGAGCTGGAGCTGCAGGGGATGTACTTCCACGTGGGCGAGGCGCAGGCGTATCTGCTGAGCCGGGACGGTGCGGACGCGGCGGGAGAGGGAGGGGTGTTCCAGGGGGTACCCGGTGCTGAGGAGTTGCCCAGCCCGGCGTGAGCGGAAGGGCGGACCCGGTGCGCCGCCCCACGCCCGGCACTGGCAGGCTCGGCACACCCGACGGTGACACAGCGGTGGCACGGCGGTGGCATGGCTGTGGCACGGCGGACGGTGACACGCCCGGCCGTGGCTCGCTCCGCCACACCTGATAGGTCTAAACCAATTATTCGGCGGCCCTTGTCACCGGGGCCCCAGGTCTGATGAGCTGTGGCCTGGGACACAACGGACACCCTTCGAAAGGGAGATGTCGTGAGCAACGAAAGCCTGGCCAACCTCTTGAGGGAGGAGCGACGCTTCGCGCCGCCCGCTGACCTGGCCGAGAACGCCAATGTCACGGCCGAGGCGTACGAGCAGGCCAAGGCTGACAGGCTCGGCTTCTGGGCCACGCAGGCCCGTCGGCTGACCTGGGCCAAGGAGCCGACCGAGACGCTGGACTGGTCGAACCCGCCGTTCGCCAAGTGGTTCAAGGACGGCGCGCTCAACGTCGCGTACAACTGCGTGGACCGGCACGTGGAGGCAGGGCTCGGCGACCGGGTCGCCATCCACTTCGAGGGCGAGCCCGGCGACAGCCGTGCGATCACCTACGCCGAGCTGAAGGACGAGGTCTCCAAGGCGGCCAACGCCCTGCTGGAGCTCGGAGTTCAGAAGGGCGACCGGGTCGCGGTCTACATGCCGATGATCCCGGAGACGGCGGTCGCGATGCTCGCCTGTGCCCGGATCGGCGCCGCGCACTCCGTGGTCTTCGGCGGCTTCTCGGCGGACGCGCTCGCCACCCGGATCCAGGACGCGGACGCCAAGGTCGTCATCACCTCCGACGGCGGCTACCGGCGCGGCAAGCCGTCCGCGCTCAAGCCGGCCGTGGACGAGGCGATCGGCAAGGTGGACAACGTCGAGCACGTGCTGGTCGTCCGCCGCACCGGGCAGGAAGTGGCCTGGGACGACTCGCGGGACGTGTGGTGGCACGAGATCGTCGAGCGGCAGCCGGCCGAGCACACGCCGGAGGCCTTCGACGCCGAGCACCCGCTGTTCATCCTCTACACGTCCGGTACGACGGGTAAGCCGAAGGGCATCCTGCACACCTCGGGCGGCTACCTCACCCAGGCGTCGTACACGCACTGGGCGGTGTTCGACCTCAAGCCGGAGACGGACGTGTACTGGTGCACGGCCGACGTCGGCTGGGTGACCGGCCACTCGTACATCGTGTACGGACCGCTGTCCAACGGCGCGACGCAGGTGATGTACGAGGGCACCCCGGACACCCCGCACCAGGGCCGGTTCTGGGAGATCGTGCAGAAGTACGGGGTGACGATCCTGTACACGGCGCCCACCGCGATCCGCACGTTCATGAAGTGGGGGGACGACATCCCCGCGAAGTTCGACCTGAGCAGCCTGCGGGTGCTGGGGTCGGTGGGCGAGCCCATCAACCCCGAGGCCTGGATCTGGTACCGCAAGCACATCGGTGCCGACCGGACGCCGATCGTGGACACCTGGTGGCAGACCGAGACCGGCGCGATGATGATCTCGCCGCTGCCGGGCGTCACCGCGACCAAGCCCGGTTCCGCGCAGACCCCGCTGCCCGGCATCTCGGCGACGGTCGTCGACGACGAGGCGCAGGAGGTGCCCAACGGCGGTGGCGGCTACCTGGTGCTGACCGAGCCGTGGCCGTCGATGCTGCGCACCATCTGGGGCGACGACCAGCGGTTCCTGGACACGTACTGGTCGCGGTTCGAGGGCAAGTACTTCGCCGGTGACGGCGCGAAGAAGGACGACGACGGCGACATCTGGCTGCTCGGCCGGGTGGACGACGTCATGCTCGTCTCCGGGCACAACATCTCGACCACCGAGGTGGAGTCGGCACTGGTGTCCCACCCGTCGGTCGCCGAGGCGGCCGTGGTCGGGGCGGCGGACGAGACGACCGGTCAGGCGATCGTCGCCTTCGTGATCCTGCGCGGCACG
Organism: Streptomyces sp. NPDC058464; assembly: GCF_042721035.1. NCBI lineage: Bacteria > Bacillati > Actinomycetota > Actinomycetes > Kitasatosporales > Streptomycetaceae > Streptomyces > Streptomyces sp. NPDC058464. The sequence goes on along the minus strand of NZ_JBHXMA010000049.1, from coordinate 17,525 downwards.
GCGAACGCGGAGGACGAGAACCTCATCGCCGACCTGCGCAACCACGTCGGCGCCACGCTCGGCCCGATCGCCAAGCCCAAGCGGGTGCTGCCGGTGGCGGAGCTGCCGAAGACCCGCTCCGGCAAGATCATGCGCCGGCTGCTGCGCGACGTCGCCGAGAACCGCCAGCTCGGTGACGTGACGACGCTGACCGACTCGACGGTCATGGACCTCATCCAGGCGAAGCTCCCGGCGGCGCCCAGCGAGGACTGAGCCTCCACCGAGCCCCGTAGGGCGCCCGGCGCGAAACGCGCCGGGCGCCCTTTTTGCACCTACCGTGAAACTCACCTGGCATCTCCCGCCACACCTTAGGTAAACTAAGCAAAGTAGCGTGATCGCAAACGCGATCCCCAAGGTGCGCCGGGAAGTCTGGTCGGCAAGTAGCCCTGCCCTGCCCACCGACCGGAGGTCTCCCGTGTCCGCGCCCCGCACCGCCCCCGTCCGTAAGGTCCTCGGGCGGCTCTCGCTGCCCGAGCGGACCATCGTGGCGGACGCGCTGCGGACCGAGACCGTCGGCGGTGTGCTGCTGCTCGTCGCCGCGGTGGCCGCGCTGGTCTGGGCGAACATCCCCGCGCTCCACCACAGCTACGAGAGCGTCGCCGACTTCCACTTCGGCCCTCGCGCCCTCGGCCTGGACCTCTCCGTCGCCCACTGGGCCGCCGACGGCCTGCTCGCGATCTTCTTCTTCGTGGCCGGCATCGAGCTCAAGCGCGAACTGGTCGCCGGTGACCTGCGGGACCCGAAGGCGGCCGTCCTCCCGGTGGTCGCCGCGCTGTGCGGGATGGCCGTACCGGCACTCGTCTACACCCTCACCAACCTCACCGGCGGCGGCTCCACGCAGGGCTGGGCGGTGCCCACGGCCACCGACATCGCCTTCGCGCTGGCCGTGCTGGCCGTGATCGGCACCTCGCTGCCGGGCGCCCTGCGCGCCTTCCTGCTCACTCTCGCGGTCGTCGACGACCTGTTCGCCATCCTCATCATCGCGATCTTCTTCACCGACCGGATCGACTTCGCCGCGCTCGGCGGCGCGGTCCTCGGCCTCGCCGTCTTCTGGCTGCTGCTGCGCAGGGGCGTGCGCGGCTGGTACGTGTACGTGCCGCTCGCCGTCGTCATCTGGGCGCTGATGTACAACAGCGGCGTGCACGCGACCATCGCCGGTGTCGCCATGGGCCTGATGCTGCGCTGCACCACCCGTGAGGGTGAGGAGCACTCTCCCGGGGAACACGTCGAGCATCTGGTACGGCCGGTGTCGGCGGGGCTGGCCGTGCCCCTGTTCGCGCTCTTCAGCGCCGGTGTGAAGGTGTCCGGAGGAGCGCTCGGGGACGTCTTCACCAAGCCGGAGACGCTCGGGGTCGTCCTCGGCCTGGTCGTCGGCAAGGCGGCCGGGATCTTCGGCGGGACCTGGCTCACCGCCCGCTTCACCCGGGCTTCCCTCAGCGAGGACCTCGAATGGGCCGACGTCTTCGCGGTGGCCACGCTCGCCGGCATCGGCTTCACCGTCTCGCTGCTCATCGACGAACTCGCCTTCGCCGGCGACACCGTACTCACCGACGAGGTCAAGGCCGCCGTACTCACCGGCTCGCTCATCGCGGCCCTGTGCGCCACGGTGCTGCTGAAGATACGCAACACCCGCTACCGCAGGCTGGTCGAGGCCGAGGAGCGGGACGACGACCTCGACGGCATCCCGGACGTCTACGAGGAGGACAACCCGGCGTACCACCTGCGGATGGCGGAGATCTACGAGCGGAAGGCCGCCGAACACCGCAGGATCGCCAAGGAGAAGGCCGCCTCCTGAGGGGCCGGCGGGCGTGACGCGCCCACCGAAGTACCGGGCGGGGCAGGCGGGCAGGGCGACCGTCCGGCATGATCTGACGAGACGGTACAAAAAAGACCGGAACAAAGGGACCGGTGCCAGAGGACCGGTGCCAGAGGACCGGTGCCAGAGGACCGGCACGCGAAGACGATGACGAAGACGCAGAGGGAGACCGCGATGAGCGCACCCGACGGCAGCCCGGTCGGTGCCGAACGCAGCATCGGCCAGCTGTTCGCCTCGGCCACGGCCGAGATGTCGGAGCTGGTGCACGACGAGATCGCACTGGCCAAGGCCCAGCTGAAGCAGGACGTCAAGCGGGGCGCGGTGAGCGGCGGCGCGTTCTCGGTGGCGGGTGTGCTGCTGCTGTTCTCCCTGCCGATGCTCAACTTCGCGCTGGCGTACGGCATTCGGACCTGGAGCCACTGGAATCTCGCGCTCTGCTTCCTGCTCTCCTTCGCGGCGAACGTCCTGGTGGCCGTCGCCCTCGCGCTGATCGGCGTGGTGTTCGCGAAGAAGGCCAAGAAGAGCAAGGGCCCGCAGAAGGTGGCCGCGTCGGTGAAGGAGACGGCGGGCGTGCTGCAGAACGCCAAGCCGCATCCGCGCCCGGAGCTCCCCCGGGACGAGGTGCCGGCCATCGAGGCTGTGGCACGCTCGACGTCATGACGGATCCCGCTCCCTCGGCCGTACGGCCGGAGGGCCCCTGGACACACCGGGACGTCGCCGCGAACGGCGCCCGGTTCCACATCGCCGAGCTCGGCGACGGACCGCTGGTCATGCTGGTGCACGGCTTCCCACAGTTCTGGTGGACCTGGCGGCACCAACTGGTGGCGCTCGCCGACGCGGGCTTCCGAGCCGTCGCCATGGACCTGCGGGGCGTCGGCGGCAGCGACCGCACCCCGCGCGGCTACGACCCGGCGAACCTCGCGCTCGACATCACCGGCGTGATCCGTTCCCTCGGCGAGCCGGACGCCGCGCTGGTCGGCCACGACCTGGGCGGCTACCTGGCGTGGACGGCGGCCGCGATGCGCCCCAAGCTGGTACGACGGCTCGCGGTGGTGTCCATGCCGCACCCGCGACGCTGGCGCTCGGCGATGCTCCGGGACCGCCGGCAGACCGCCGCCGCCTCCTACATCTGGGGCTTCCAGCGGCCCTGGATCCCGGAGCGGCAGCTCACCGCCGACGACGGCGCGCTGGTCGGCCGGCTGATCCGGGACTGGTCCGGGCCGCGGCTGCCGGACGACGAGGCGGTTCAGACGTACCAGCGGGCCATGTGCATCCCGTCCACCGCGCACTGCTCGATCGAGCCGTACCGCTGGCTGGTGCGCTCGCTGGCGCGCCCGGACGGCATCCAGTTCAACCGCAGGATGAAGCGCCCGGTACGCGTCCCGACGCTGCATCTGCACGGCTCCCTGGACCCGGTGACCCGCACCCGCAGCGCGGCCGGCTCCGGCGAGTACGTCGAAGCGCCGTACCGCTGGCGGCTGTTCGACGGTCTCGGACACTTCCCTCATGAGGAGGACCCGGTCGCGTTCTCCGCCGAACTGGTCAACTGGCTCAAGGACCCGGAGCCCGACCGCTGAGAAGACGTTGCGCTCGAACCGGCCGGGGGTCCGGGGGTTGGCCCCCGGGACAGCACAGCCCGCACGAGGAGGACCCGGTCGCGTTCTCCGCCGAACTGGTCAACTGGCTGAAAGACCCCGAACCCGATCGGTGACCGCGCCGATGCGCCCGGTATCCGGACCTGTACAGCTGTTCTACGAACGGCCACATGCCCGGCGCATAGGCCGATTCAGGGGCGCGCGGGAGGTTATCGACCTTGGGGCAGGGGCAGACGTCGGGGTATGGGCTGGACGCACGACTACAGTGACGCACCCCGCAACCGCCGTACGACAGGCGGCCCGAACCCTCATCGAGGAGGTGCCCCGCAACTGCCGGGGGCAGACCTCAGGGTGGGGATTCCGCACATCCTGCGCCGCCGGGCCCGCTGGGTCTCGGTACGTCTGCGCCACACCCGAGGCTGACACCCCGAAGGACCCCGATGGCCCCCCGACGACCCCCCGAAGCACCCCGAGGGGGCTCCTAGAGGGCGCAGCTGTCGGTGCCCACCTGCTGGCTCGCGGTACGGCCCCGGGCGATGTCCGCCTGGATCTCGTCGGCCGTGAGGGCGTACCCGGTGTCGGCGTCGTCCAGTGACTTCGCGAAGACGACCCCGTACACCCTGCCCTGAGGTGTGAGCAGCGGGCCGCCGGAGTTGCCCTGGCGGACGGTCGCGTACAGCGAGTAGACGTCACGGCGGACGGTGCCGCGGTGGTAGATGTCCGGGCCGTTGGCCCTGATCCGGCCGCGCACCCGGGCGGGCCGGACGTCGTACGACCCGTTCTCCGGGAACCCGGCGACGATCGCGCTGTCGGTCGTGTCGGCGTCCGCCGCGGAGAACTTCAGGGCCTTGGCCTGCAGGTCCGGCACGTCCAGTACGGCGATGTCGCGCTGCCAGTCGTAGAGGACGACCTTGGCGTCGTACTTGCGGCCCTCGCCGCCGATCTGGACGGTGGGCTCGTCGACGCCGCCGACCACGTGGGCGTTGGTCATGACCCGGCGGTCGGCGAAGACGAAGCCGGTGCCCTCCAGGATCTTGCCGCAGCTCTGCGCGGTGCCCGTCACCTTGACGATGGACTGCTTGGCGGTGGTGGCCACCGCGCTGTTCGCGAGGGCCGGGTCGGGCGGCGAGACGTCGGTGATCGGCTCGTTCGCGAAGGGGCTGAAGACCTGTGGGAAGCCGTTCTGCGCGAGGACCTTGGAGAAGTCCGCGAACCAGGTGTCGGCCTGGTTGGGCAGCGCTCTGGACACCCCGAGCAGCACCTTGGAGTTGCGCACCTCCTTGCCGAGCGTCGGCAGGGTGGTGCCCGCGAGGGCGGAGCCGATCAGCCAGGCGACCAACAGCATCGCCAGCACGTTGACGAGCGCGCCGCCGGTGGCGTCCAGGGCGCGGGCCGGGGACCAGGTGATGTACCGGCGCAGCTTGTTGCCCAGATGGGTGGTGAGGGCCTGGCCGACCGAGGCGCAGACGATGACCACGACCACGGCGACGACCGCGGCGGTGGTGCCCACCTCGGCGTTGTCGGTCACCGCGTCCCAGATCACCGGAAGGACGTAGACGGCGACGAGTCCGCCGCCCAGGAAGCCGATCACCGACAGGATGCCGACGACGAACCCCTGGCGGTAGCCGACGATCGCGAACCACACGGCGGCGACCAGCAACAGGATGTCCAGCACATTCACGAACGACACCCTGTCATGACCGCCAGTCGAGCGGGACCAGCTTCTCGCGGTCCCAGGAGCGCTCCCATCCCGCGTAGTGCAGCAGACGGTCGATCACCCCGGCCGTGAACCCCCACACCAGGGTCGATTCGACCAGGAATGCCGGACCTCGGTGCCCGCTGGGGTGCACGGTGGTGGCCCGGTTGGCCGGATTCGTGAGATCCACCACGGGAACGGTGAAGACCCGCGCCGTCTCGTTCGGATCCACCACCCCCACCGGGCTCGGCTCGCGCCACCAGCCCAGCACCGGGGTGACCACGAACTTGCTCACCGGGATGTACAGCCTGGGCAGCACCCCGAACAGCTGGACGCCGGCCGGATCCAGCCCGGTCTCCTCCTCGGCCTCACGGAGAGCGGCCCGCAGCGGCCCGTCGGTCTTCGGGTCGCCGTCCTCGGGGTCGAGGGCACCGCCGGGGAAGGAGGGCTGCCCGGCGTGCGAGCGCAGCGAGCCGGCCCGCTCCATCAACAGCAGCTCCGGCCCCTGCTTCCCCTCGCCGAACAGGATCAGCACGGCCGACTGCCGCCCCGCGCCGTTCTCCGGCGGCAGGAAGCGGCTCAGCTGGAGCGGCTGGATCGTCTCGGCGGCCCGCACCACCGGGTCGAGCCACTCCGGCAGGCCCTCCTTGCCGAGCGCCACGCCGGCGCGCGCATCGCCCGTCTGCTCCTTGCTGCTGTGTGTCACGGCATCCCCCGTCCTGCCCTGCTCCCCCGTCCTGCCCGTTCCAACGCCCGAAGACTCCTTGATCGTTCCGTTCCCCGTCCCTGAGAAGACCCCTGGGTCATGTTCCTGATACGCCGCCCAGCGGCGGTGCCGGGCGGCCGCCCGCGTCCAGATACGCCTGCGGCGGATTGAGCCGCTGGCCGGGGAAGCCGCCCTTCTCGTACTTGAGCAGCTTCCTCGCCTTCTCCGGGTCGGTCTCGCCCTCGCCGTAGGCCGGACAGAGCGGGGCGATGGGGCAGACCCCGCAGGCGGGCTTGCGGGCGTGGCACATCCGGCGGCCGTGCCAGATCACGTGGTGCGAGAGGTCGGTCCAGTCGCTCTTGGGGAACAGCGCGCCGACGGCCGCCTCGATCTTGTCGGGGTCGGTCTCCGCGGTCCACCGCCAGCGGCGGACCAGGCGCTGGAAGTGAGTGTCCACGGTGATGCCGGGGCGCCCGAAGGCGTTGCCCAGGACGACGAACGCGGTCTTGCGGCCGACGCCGGGCAGCTTGACGAGGTCTTCGAGCCGACCGGGGACCTCGCCGCCGAACTCCTCCACCAGCCCCTTGGAAAGCCCTATCACCGACTTGGTCTTGGCCCGGAAGAACCCGCACGGCCGCAGGATCTCCTCGACCTCCTCCGGGTTGGCCGCGGCCAGGTCCTCGGGGGTGGGGTACTTCGCGAACAGCGTCGGGGTGGTCTGGTTGACGCGCAGGTCGGTGGTCTGGGCGGACAGCACCGTGGCGACCAGGAGCTGGAAGGGGTTCTCGAAGTCCAGCTCGGGGTGGGCGTACGGGTACACCTCGGCGAGCTCGCGGTTGATCCGGCGGGCCCGGCGGACGAGCGAGGTCTGCGACTCGGGCTTCCCGGCCGGCGCCGCCTTTGCCGCCGGTGCGGCCTTCGCCGGTGCCGCCTTCTTTGCCGCCACCTTCTTCACGGCCGTCTTCTTCACGGCCGCCGTCTTCTTCGCGGTCGCCGTCTTCGCCGCCGTCTTCTTCACCGGCGCCTTCTTCACGACCTTCGCCACCTTTGTCGCGCTTTTCGGCTCACCGGAGGCGGCATCGGACCCTTGTTCGCCCACAGCGGAATCACCTCGTACAACCACCCGCCCAGCCCCCTTGTCCTGTGCTCTCACCGGCGATTTGGACACCCGGCCAGCCTAAAGCCCGGCACCGACATCCGCCCCGGACCCGGAAGATCAGCCCCCGATTGGACCCCTGCCGCTTACCTCGGCACACCTGTGCGGCATCCTTGTGACAGATCACACTGTTTGGACCGTCCGGCAAAATGGGGAGCACGGTCCCCTGGTACCAAGGGGGAGCAAGATCCCCTGAGCAGGTCGACAAGGAGAGAACTCGTGGACGACGTTCTGCGGCGCAACCCGCTTTTCGCGGCGCTCGATGACGAGCAGTCCGCGGAGCTGCGTGCCTCCATGAGTGAGGTGACCCTCGCGCGTGGCGACTCCCTGTTCCACGAGGGCGACCCGGGCGACCGGCTCTACGTCGTCACCGAGGGCAAGGTCAAGCTCCACCGCACCTCCCCCGACGGCCGCGAGAACATGCTCGCCGTGGTCGGCCCCGGCGAGCTGATCGGCGAGCTGTCGCTGTTCGACCCGGGCCCGCGCACGGCGACCGCGACCGCGCTGACCGAGGTCAAGCTGCTGGGCCTCGGCCACGGCGACCTCCAGCCCTGGCTGAACGTGCGCCCCGAGGTGGCCACCGCCCTGCTGCGCGCCGTCGCCCGCCGGCTGCGCAAGACCAACGACGCCATGTCCGACCTGGTCTTCTCCGACGTGCCGGGCCGGGTCGCGCGCGCCCTGCTGGACCTCTCGCGCCGCTTCGGCGTGCAGTCCGAGGAAGGCATCCACGTCGTCCACGACCTCACGCAGGAGGAGCTGGCCCAGCTGGTCGGCGCGTCCCGCGAGACCGTGAACAAGGCCCTGGCGGACTTCGCCCAGCGTGGCTGGCTGCGGCTGGAGGCGCGAGCCGTGATCCTGCTGGACGTCGAGCGTCTGGCGAAGCGGTCCCGGTAGGCTCCGGTTTCCGGGGGCTGCCGCCCCCGGAGCCCCGCATCATCGGCCTTCGGCCTCGTCCTCGAACGCCGGACGGGCTGGTATGTGGTTCCCCATGTCTGAAACAGTCGCGTCCCGGGGCCTCGACCCTCTGGGCTTCATAGAGCGCGAAGGCTCGCACGCGCGCGTGCCGCGCGTCTTCCGTCCCGTGGTCGCCGCCGCCCGGGACCGGCTCCTGGAGGTCTTCGGGCCCCGCCTGGACAGCGCCTACCTCTACGGTTCGATCCCGCGCGGCACCGCGCGCGTGGGGCGCAGCGACCTGGACCTGGTGGTCGTGCTGAGAGAGGAGCCGACCGGCGCCGACCGGGACGCGGCCCGTGCCCACGGCGCGGCGGTCGACAAGGAGTTCCCGGAGATCGACGGGGTCGGGACCCTGCTCTACTCCCGCGCGCGGGTGCTCAGCGAGCTGGAGCGGTACGACATCGGCTGGTTCGTGGCCTGCCTGTGCACCCCGCTGCTCGGCGAGGACCTCGCCGAGTTCCTGCCCCGCTACCGCCCCGACTCGCTGCTGGCCCGCGAGACCAACGGCGACCTGGCCCGGTACCTGCCGCGCTGGCGGGAGCGGATCGCGGCCGCGGACGACACGGAGGAGGCCCTGCGGCCCCTGGTGCGCTTCATGTCACGGAACCTCGTCCGCACCGGCTTCACCCTCGTCATGCCCCGCTGGAACGGCTGGACCAGCGAGCTGCGGGAGATGGCGGAGGGGTTCGCCGGCTACTACCCGGAGCGCGCCGGCCAGCTGCGTCGCGCGGCCGGATACGGGTACGAGCCGGTCGGCGACCGCGCCGTACTGCGGTCGTACGTGGACGACCTGGGCCCGTGGCTCGCCGACGAGTACGCGCGCGTGCACGGCGTGAAGACGCCCCGGCCGGACGGCTGGGACTAGAGCTCGGACCAGAACTCGGACCAGAACTCGGACCAGAGCTGGTACTAGGTCCGGGACTAGAGCTCGGACCAGAGCTCCGGCTGGATCAGGCCGTGCTCGGTCAGGTAGTCCAGCTGGGCCCGTACCGACAGTTCCGCCGCCGGCCACAGGGAGCGGTCCACGTCGGCGTACACGTGGGCGACGACCTCGGCAGGGGCGCGGTGGCCGTTCTCGACGGCCGTCTCGACCTGGGCGAGCCGGTGGGCGCGGTGGGCCAGGTAGAACTCGACGGCGCCCTGGGCGTCCTCCAGGACGGGTCCGTGGCCCGGCAGGACGGTGCGGACGCCGTCGTCGACCGTCAGCGAGCGCAGCCGTCGCAGCGAGTCCAGGTAGTCGCCGAGACGGCCGTCCGGGTGCGCCACGACCGTCGTACCGCGCCCCAGGATGGTGTCGCCGGTCAGGACCGCGCGGTCGGCCGGGAGGTGGAAGCACAGGGAGTCGGCGGTGTGGCCCGGCGTCGGTACGACGCGCAGCTCCAGCCCGCCGGTGGTGATCACGTCGCCGGCCGTCAGGCCCTCCTCGCCGAGGCGCAGCGCCGGATCGAGGGCACGCACGCGCGTGCCGGTCAGTTCCGCGAAGCGTACGGCGCCCTCCGCGTGGTCCGGGTGGCCGTGCGTCAGGAGGGTGAGCGCGATCCGCTTGCCGGCCTTCTCTGCGGTGTCGACGACGTTCTTGAGGTGGCCGTCGTCCAGCGGGCCCGGGTCGATCACCACGGCCAGGTCGGAGTCGGGCTCGGCGACGATCCAGGTGTTGGTGCCGTCCAGGGTCATCGCGGAGGCGTTGGGCGCCAGCACGTTGACGGCCCGTGCGGTGGCGGGACCCGAGAGGACTCCGCCGCGCGGCTGGCCGGGCAGGGCTGCTGCGTCCGTCATGGTCAGGCTCCACCGGTCGTCAGGTCGGTCGCTACGTGCGTCGGTATGTGCTTGGTGAACTCGTCGTGGCCGGGCCAGGTCAGGACGATCTCGCCGTCCTCCAGGCGGGCGCGGGCCAGCACCGGCGTCATGTCCCGCGCGGGCGCCGCCGCGAGCGTCTCCGCGGCCGTGGCGTACGGCAGGAGCTGGCGCAGGGTGGCGATGGTGGGCGGCATCATCAGCAGCTCGCCCTTGTCGTAGCCGGCGGCCGCGTCCGCCGGGCGGATCCACACCGTGCGGTCGGCCTCCGTGGAGGCGTTGCGGGTGCGCTGGCCCGCCGGGAGGGCGGCGACGAAGAACCAGGTGTCGTAGCGGCGGCTCTCGAACTCCGGGGTGATCCAGCGCGTCCACGCGCCCAGCAGGTCCGAACGGAGGACCAGGCCGCGCCGGTCCAGGAACTGGGCGAACGACAGGTCACGGGCGACCAGGGCGGCGCGGTCGGCCTCCCAGTCGTCCCCGGTGGTGTCCCCGACCACGGCGTCCGCGGCGGGACCGGCGAGCAGCACACCCGCCTCCTCGTACGTCTCCCGCACGGCCGCGCAGACGATCGCCTGGGCGACCGCCTCGTCGACGCCGAGCCGCTCGGCCCACCACGCGCGCGTGGGGCCCGCCCAGCGGACCTGGTGGTCGTCGTCGCGCGGGTCGACACCGCCGCCCGGATACGCGTACGCGCCTCCGGCGAAGGCCATGGAGGCGCGTCTGCGCAGCATGTGGACGACGGGACCGTCCGGGGTGTCCTTCAGGAGCAGCACGGTGGCCGCGCGCTTCGGGGTCACCGGCACGAGGGTGCCCTCCGCGTGTGCGCGGATCCGGTCCGGCCACTCGGGGGGATACCACTGTCCATCGGCCATTACCGGAGGCTATCCCGTGGGGAGCGATTGTTCGAGAGGGGCTCCGACGGGCCACCGCTTCGGCTTCGCCGGGCTGCGGCCGCGGCTACGGCTCCGGCTCCGGCTCGTCAGATACGGCCACGGCTACGGCTTCCGCTCGACAGCTACGGCCGCGGCTACGGCTTCCAGTCCGACAGCTACGGCCACAGCCACGGCTTCCAGTCCGACAGCTACGGCCACAGCCACGGCTTCCAGTCCGACAGCTACGGCCACAGCCACGGCTTCCAGTCCGACGGCTACGGCCACAGCTACGACTACGGCTCCAGCTCGACCTGCACCTCGACCTCGACCGGCGCGTCCAGCGGCAGCACCGCGACGCCCACCGCGCTGCGCGCGTGCACGCCCTTGTCGCCGAGGACCTCGCCGAGCAGCTCGCTGGCGCCGTTGATCACGCCCGGCTGGCCGGTGAAGTCGGCCGCGGAGGCGACGAAGCCGACGACCTTCACCACGCGCGCGACGCGGTCCAGGTCACCGGCGACGGACTTCACGGCGGCCAGGGCGTTCAGCGCGCAGATGCGGGCCAGCTCCTTGGCCTCCTCCGCGGTGACCTCGGCGCCGACCTTGCCGGTGACCGGAAGCTTGCCGTCCACCATCGGCAGCTGGCCGGAGGTGTAGACGTACCCGCCGGTCCGCACGGCCGGCTGGTACGCGGCGAGCGGCGGGACGACCGCCGGCAGCGTGAGACCGAGTTCGGCCAGCTTGGCCTCGACGGCGCTCATTACGGCTTCTCCCGCTTCAGGTAGGCCACAAGCTGCTCGGGGTTGTTGGGCCCGGGCACGACCTGGACGAGCTCCCAGCCGTCCTCGCCCCAGGTGTCCAGAATCTGCTTCGTGGCATGGACGAGCAGCGGCACGGTTGCGTATTCCCACTTGGTCATGTGGCTGACTTTATCCGCTGTGACGCACGGGACACGTGGCCCACCGCACGCACGGTTATCCACAGCCTCCCGCGTGAGTGTCCGGCCGACTGGTTAGTCTCGAAGGCGTGAGCAGGCTCCAGGTCGTCAGCGGCAAGGGCGGGACCGGAAAGACGACGGTCGCCGCCGCACTCGCGCTGGCCCTCGCGACCCAGGGGAAGCGGACGCTTCTCGTGGAGGTCGAGGGTCGGCAGGGCATCGCCCAGCTCTTCGAGACGGAGGCGTTGCCCTACGAGGAGCGGAAGATCGCCGTAGCACCGGGCGGCGGTGAGGTCTACGCCCTCGCCATCGATCCCGAACTGGCCCTTCTGGACTACCTCCAGATGTTCTACAAGCTCGGCGGGGCCGGCCGGGCGCTGAAGAAGCTCGGCGCGATCGACTTCGCCACCACCGTCGCGCCCGGCCTCAGGGACGTCCTCCTGACCGGCAAGGCGTGCGAGGCGGTGCGCAGGAAGGACAAGGCGGGCCGGTTCGTGTACGACTACGTCGTCATGGACGCCCCGCCGACCGGCCGCGTCACCCGCTTCCTGAACGTCAACGACGAGGTGGCCGGGCTCGCCAAGATCGGCCCGATACACAACCAGGCGCAGGCCGTGATGCGGGTGCTGAAGTCCAAGGAGACGGCCGTGCACCTGGTCACGCTCCTGGAGGAGATGCCGGTCCAGGAGACCGCCGACGGCATCGCCGAACTGCGGTCCGCGCGGCTGCCGGTGGGCCGGGTCATCGTGAACATGGTCCGGCCGGAGATTCTGGACGCGGCCGACCTGGAACTCGTACGGACGGTGCCGCGCACCGCCGTGGCGCAGGCGCTGTCGGCGGCCGGGCTCGGCGGGGCGCGGCGCGGCGGGAAGGCCGGGCAGCTGGTGGACCCGCTGCTCGCGCAGGCCGGCGAGTACGCCGAGCGGTACGCGCTGGAGCACGAGCAGCGCGCGGTCCTCGCCGAGCTGGACCTGGAGCGGCACGAACTGCCGCTGCTCGCCGAGGGGATGGACCTGGCGGGCCTGTACGAACTCGCCACCGAGCTGCGGGAACAGGGGATGTCATGACTCCGGATCCGGACCCGGCCCAGGACCCGGCGCAGGACGGCGCGCGCCGGCTGGCCCACGCGCCCGCGCTCGACGTCGACGCGCTGCTCGACGACCCGAACACCCGGATCGTGGTGTGCTGCGGCTCGGGCGGCGTCGGGAAGACCACCACCGCGGCGGCCCTGGGCCTGCGGGCGGCGGAACGCGGCCGCAAGGTGGTGGTGCTGACCATCGACCCGGCCAAGCGGCTGGCGCAGTCCATGGGCATCGACTCGCTGGACAACGTGCCGCGGAAGGTGAAGGGCACCGAGGACCGGGGAGCGGCGACGCGCGGCGGCTCGGCCGCGGGTGACGGCGAGCGCGGGACGGGCGGCGAGCGCAGAGCGGGTGGCGAGCGCAGGGCGGGTGGCGAACTGCACGCCATGATGCTCGACATGAAGCGCACCTTCGACGAGGTCGTGGAGGCGCACGCGGACGCCGAGCGGGCGGCGGCCATCCTGGCCAACCCGTTCTACCAGTCGCTGTCGGCGGGCTTCGCGGGCACGCAGGAGTACATGGCGATGGAGAAGCTGGGCCAGCTGCGGGCCCGGGACGAGTGGGACCTGATCGTGGTGGACACCCCGCCCTCCCGCTCCGCCCTGGACTTCCTCGATGCGCCGAAGCGTCTTGGTTCCTTCCTGGACGGCCGCCTGATCCGCCTGCTCACGGCGCCGGCGAAGCTCGGCGGCCGGGCCGGCATGGCCTTCCTGAACGTCGGCATGTCGATGATGACCGGCACGCTCGGCAAGCTGCTCGGCGGGCAGTTGCTGAAGGACGTGCAGACGTTCGTGGCCGCGATGGACACGACGTTCGGCGGGTTCCGCACGCGCGCGGACGCGACGTACAAGCTGCTTCAGGCGCCCGGTACGGCGTTCCTGGTGGTGGCGGCTCCGGAGCGGGACGCGCTGCGGGAGGCCGCGTACTTCGTGGAGCGGCTGGCCGCGGAGGACATGCCGCTGGTCGGTCTGGTCCTCAACAGGGTCCACGGCAGCGGCGCCGACCGGTTGTCGGCCGAGCGTGCGCTCGCCGCCGCGGAAAATCTTGAGGCCGCGGAGAATCCTGAGGCCGCGGAAAATGCCGAAGCCGCGGAAAATCTTGAAGAGCCCCGCATTGTCGATCAGGGTGGCGGGAAAGCTGGACTTCGTAACTCTCCCGACACGTACGGCAGTTCCGAATCACCCGCGCCCGTGCCGTCCGCGTCCCGGCCCGACGAATCCCCCTCGTCAGGGCCTGAGGACATGACTGACGAAGCCCCCTCGTCAGAGGCGCCGGACCGCACCGTCGACCAGCTCACCGCAGGCCTGCTGAGGCTGCACGCCGAACGTATGCAGCTGCTCTCCCGTGAGCAGCGCACGCGTGACCGCTTCACCGCGCGCCACCCCGAAGTGGCCGTGGTCGAAGTGGCCGCGCTGCCCGGCGATGTGCACGACCTCGCGGGACTGCGGGACATCGGCGACCGGCTCGCGGCCGGCCGGCCGGAGCTGCCGTAGACCTTTGCGGCGCAGACCGTTGCGGTCTGGGACCGTTGCGGTCTGGGACCGTTGCGGTCTGGCTCGCCGTAGACGGCCTGTGCGGCCTAGCTCACGGCCGCGTAGTTCTCGTACACCTCGTCGCTGTCGAGGGGGACGATCCCGGTCCCCCGCTCGTACTCCGAGCGCGCTGTCTCCAGGAGCCTGCGCCAGGAGGTCACGGTGGGCCGCCGGCGCAGCAGTGCGCGGCGCTCCCGCTCCGTCATGCCTCCCCACACGCCGAACTCGACGCGATTGTCCAGCGCATCGGCCAGGCATTCAGTGCGTACCGGACATCCGGTGCACACCGCCTTGGCCCTGTTCTGCGCTGCTCCTTGAACGAACAGTTCATCCGGATCGGTAGTGCGGCAGGCAGCCTGCGCACTCCAGTCGGTTACCCAGCCCATACCGGCGCCGTCCTCTCCCGAATCGAGGCTCCCCCACGGCGGCAGCGGCATATTCACCGCCGCCAGTTGAGGACGTTACGGAAGGTGGGCACAGCGCAACACCCCCTTCGGGCCCAATCTTGAATGGCCCGAACGGACTATGGGTAAGCGGCAGATCACCCGCGGGAGTGAGCTGGCGACATGCGTGATCATCGCGGCAAACCGGGACAGCTACGGCGCGCCACAACGGACGCCAGATGACACACGAGGCGGATTCGGACACGCGACCAACACATCACCCGAAAAAAAGTGGGCTGGTTCCGGAACGATTCGGGGTCGCCGGACGTATTGATACGTGGCCGCACTGCTGTGACAGTTGAGAGCAGCTTAGGCCAAGGCCTGTACGTGTGTCCGGCGAATGGCAAGGTAGACCGTTCATGCCGTCGTGCCGTGCGCCGTGCCATGCGTGGTTCCGTGCGTGGCGCCATGCATGGTCCTGTGCGCCGAGTCATGCCTGCCGCACGCGCCTGGTCCCGTATGTCACGATCCGGCACTCGAACATCCCGAGAGCCACCCGCTCCCCCGGAACGCCCAGGACTACGGATTAGGCTGCCCCCATGCCAAAGAAGCGCTCGGGCGGTGGTCTGTCGACCACGCAGCAGGCCGCCAAGTTCCTCGGTGTCAGTGTGCTCGCGGGAGCCGTGATGGCGGGCATCGCGCTGCCCGCGGCCGGGGCCCTGGGCCTCGCGGCCAAAGGTTCGGTACAGGGTTTCGACGAGATCCCGGCCAACCTGAAGAGCCCGCAGCTCAGCCAGCGCACCACGATCCTCGACAGCAAGGGCAACCAGATCGCCCAGGTCTACTCCCGTGACCGCACGGTGGTGGACCTCAAGGACATCTCGCCCTACATGCAGAAGGCGATCGTCGCGATCGAGGACTCGCGCTACTACCAGCACGGGGCCATCGACCTGAAGGGCGTGCTGCGCGCGCTGAACAAGAACGCCCAGAGCGGCGGGGTGTCCCAGGGCGCCTCGACGCTCACCCAGCAGCTGGTGAAGAACTACTTCATCGAGGAGGCCGGCGACGACCCGACCAAGGTCGCCCAGGCCACCCAGCAGACCCTCGGCCGCAAGGTCAAGGAGCTGAAGTACGCGATCCAGCTGGAGGAGAAGCTCGGCAAGAAGAAGATCCTCGAGAACTACCTGAACATCACCTTCTTCGGCGAGCAGGCCTACGGCGTCGAGGCCGCCTCCCAGCGCTACTTCTCCAAGCACGCCAAGGACCTGAACCTGCAGCAGTCGGCCCTGCTGGCTGGCATCGTCCAGTCGCCCAGCCGCTACGACCCGGTCAACGACGAGGCCGAGGCCACCAAGCGCCGCAACGTGGTGCTGGAGCGCATGGCCCAACTGGGCGACATCTCCCAGGCGGAGGCCGACAAGGCCAAGGAGACCCCGCTCGGGCTGCACGTCACCCAGCCGAAGAACGGCTGCATCACCGCCGTCAAGGGCGCCGGGTTCTTCTGCAAGTACGTCGAGAACGTCTTCCTCACCGACCCGGTCTTCGGCAAGACCCGCGAGGCGCGCGCCAAGCTCTGGAACCAGGGCGGCCTGACCATCCGTACGACGCTGGACCCGCAGGCCCAGGACTCGGTGCAGTCCTCGATCAAGGACCACGTCTACAAGTCCGACTCGGTCGCCGCGGCCGCCACCCTGGTGGAGCCCGGCTCCGGCAAGATCCTGGCGATGGGTCAGTCGAAGCCGTACGGCTACAACAAGAACGAGACCGAGTACAACTTCTCCGTCGACCGGGACTACGGCGGCTCCAACTACGGCTTCCCGACGGGTTCGACGTTCAAGCCGTTCGTGGCCGCGGCCGCCATCGAGGGCGGCAAGTCGGCGACGCAGGAGTACTCGTCGCCGTACAAGATGAACTACCCGAGCCCCGTCCAGCAGTGCAACGGCAAGCAGTGGGTCAACACGGACGGCGAGCAGGTCCAGAACGAGAACGAGTCCGAGGTCGGGCCATACCAGATGAAGAAGGCGATGGCGAAGTCCATCAACACCTACTTCGTCCAGCTGATCTCCGACATCGGCCTGTGCCCGGTGGTCAAGATGACCGACTCGCTGAACGTCCACCAGGGCGACGGCTCGAAGCTTCCGGAGACCCCGTCCATCGCCCTCGGTGCGATCGGCCTCTCCCCGCTGACCATGGCGAGCGCGTACGCCGCCTTCGCCGACCGCGGCATGTACTGCACGCCGGTCGCCATCGAGTCGATCACCCAGAAGGTCGGCAACGAGCAGAAGTCCCTGGCCGTCCCCAAGTCGACCTGCTCGCGTGCGATGAGCGAGAAGACCGCCGATACGATCAACACCCTGCTGCGCGGCGTGATCGACTCCGGTACCGGTCAGCAGGCCGGTCTGGACGACCGGGAGAGCGCCGGCAAGACGGGTACGACGGACTCCCGCAAGAACGCCTGGTTCGTCGGCTACACGCCCAACATGGCCGGCGCGGTCTGGGTCGGCAGCGCCAAGCAGAACATCGAGATGACCAACATCACCATCGGCGGCGTCTACCACTCCGAGGTCTACGGCGCCGACACCCCGGGCCCGATCTGGAAGGACGCCATGACGGGCGCCCTGGAGGGCAAGTCCTCCGAGTCCTTCAACCTCGTCAACATCCCGGACGAGGACGACCACGACAAGGGCAACGGGAACGGGAACGGGAACAGCAACGGGGGCGACGACACGGGCGGCCTGATCGGCGGTCTCATCGGCGGCACGACGGACGGCGGCACCTCCACCCCGACCCCGACCTACTCCTTCCCCGACGGCTTCATCCAGGGGAACGGAAACGGCGGCAACAACGGGAACGGCGGGAACCGGGGCTGACCTCGGGGTCCTCCGAACTCCCCCGAGTCCCCCGGATCCCCCGGGTCCTCCGTTACGACGGTGGGGCCGCACCTCTTCTCCAGAGGCTGTCTCTTA
>NZ_JBHXMA010000048.1:0-85933 GCF_042721035.1 Streptomyces sp. NPDC058464 | reverse complement strand
CCTCACGGTCGCCCTCTGCGGCGGGCAGTCGGCCGGGCGTCAGTGCGGATCGTCGCGCACGGAGACCGGGCAGAGGCGGCAGTGCACGTCGACCACGCCCTCCACGGCGCGGGTCAGCCGTTCGGCGACCGGCGCCGGTTCCGGGCTGTCGATCCAGCCGGTCAGCGTGACGACCCCCTCGGTGACCTCGACCCGGATGTGGTCGGCGGAGAGCGGGAACAGGCGGTCGACGACCTGCCGGCGCACCTCCTCGGTCAGCTCCTCGTCCGCACGCAGGAACACCTTCAGCAGGTCCGCCCGGCTGACGATGCCCTGGAGCACGCCCCCGCCGTCGACGACGGGCAGCCGCCTGACCCCGCGCCGCGCCATGATGCGCGCGGCCTCCGCCAGGGTGGCGTCGGCGTGCACGGTCACCGCGGGCGCGTTCATCAGCTCCCCGGCGGTGACCCCGCCCGCCTTGGCCACGTCGGCCGGCCGCGCCCGCTCGACGAACCGGTCCGGGTCGCGGTCCCGGAACTCCTCCTTGAACAGCAGGTCGGCCTCGGACACGACGCCGACCACCCTGCCCTCGCCCTCCAGCACGGGGAGGGCACCGACCTTCCACCGGTCCATCAGCGTGACGACGTCCTTGAACGGGGTGTCACGGCCTACGGACACGGGGGTGCGGGTCATGACGTCGCCGACGGTGTGCGGGCTGCCGTGCATGGTTGCCTCCTCGGATCCCGCCGATCACGAGAGGGCGGGAAGGACGCCATCCACTTCTCGCGGATCCTGATTGCGCGGTGCGCGGCCGTGGCCGACCGCTTCTCCGCGTCACTGCGGGTCCTTCCCGTCACCTCCAGCACACCACGGGAACGCCCACTCCACCAGGGCCGACCGGCCCGGAATTCGCAGTGCCCGCAAGTGCGCCGGCCGGCGGGCCCCGTCATGCCGCCGGACGCACTTCTCTGGCGGTGCGGCCGCCGGACGCGCAGCGTGGAGGAAGGGGCCGGCCGAACGCCCGAGGAGAGGTGCAACGCATGGACAGGGATGTCACCGAGCGACGGGTCGTGGTCGGCGTCGACGGCTCGCCGTCCTCCTACGCGGCCCTGCGCTGGGCCCTGCGGTACGCCGGTCTCGTCGACGGCGTCGTCGAGGCGGTCGCCGTGTGGGAACTGCCGGGACTGTACGGATGGTCGGGGCCCGCCGTGGACATGGACGTCGACGCGGAGGAGGCCCGGGACCGGATGCGGCAGGAGCTGACCGACGTGCTCGGCGCGGACAAGGCGGACTCGGTCCGCTCCCACCTGGTGCACGGCAACACCACCGACGTGCTGCTGCGGGCCGCCGAGGGCGCCGAGGCCCTGGTCGTCGGCAGCCGCGGGCGGGGCGGGTTCGCCCGCGCCCTGCTCGGTTCCGTCAGCCAGCAGGTGTCCCAGCACGCCACCTGCCCGGTCGTGATCGTCCGCGCGGAACAGGACTGATCCGGGGCCCGTACGGAGCGGGGTTTGCCGGCCTGCGTACCGGTTACCCGGGCCGTATGACGTGGACGTCTTCTCAGCAGGACGTGTACCGGTTCCTGGAGGACCGGTTCGTGTGCGCGCAGGCCTGCGCGGAGTGCGCCCGGATGTGTGTGCTGCGGACCGGCGTGCTGGATCCGGCCGGGACCGCCGAGGCGGAGCGGTACCGCCGCACCGGCATCATGTGCGCCGAGGTGTGCGACGCCACCTGCCGGGCGCTGACCGAGGACACCGGCCAGGACCCGGCCGGTCTGCGCGTCCAGCTGGAGTGGTGCCGTACGGTCTGCCTCGACGGCGCGCGGGCCTTCGACGCCCGGCCCGGCGCGGAGCCGAGCGCGGCCGCCTGCCGGGCATGCGCCGCGGCCTGCGCGGACTTCACGGCGGCGCTCGGCTGACACCGGAGCCCCGGCAACCGGCGTCGCCGCCGTCCGGTGCGGCGCGGGCGGCGCCGAGGGGCGACGGACGCTTCCCGGGCCGCCGACGAGCGGCCGGCGGGTCCGTGAGCCGCCGACGAGCGGCCGGCAGTCCCCGAGCGGGGGACCGGGTCTGCCCCCGGAACGGGGGACCGCCCAGTGATCCACGGCCGGAACTACCGTCGGAGCGCGCGCAGGTGGCCGTTCTCCGTCGGCCGTCGGCCGTCACCTGCGCGCTCCGTGGCCCGTCCTCGTCGGCTTTCGCTAGGAGTCCCTCGCCGTGAACAGCGGTCTTCTCACCATGCCCGCGGTCCGTGCCGGTGCCGCCGCACCCCGACCTCCCGAAGCAGCACTGACCTGGACCGACCCCGTCACGGGACGCCAGGGCTTCCTCGTCGTCGACCGGCTCGTCAGGGGCCTGGCCAGTGGCGGCCTGCGGATGCGCGAGGGCTGCCGTTACGAGGAGGTCGGGGAGCTCGCGGCGGCGATGAGCGTGAAGGAGGCACTGCACTACGACCCCGCAGGCCGCTCTCGGCTCCCTCGACACCCGGCTCCTCCAGCACCTCGGGGACACCGTCGCCCGCACCGGCCACCGCACCGTCGCGTCTCCATGGGCCCCTGCCACCATGAGGTCACCCTCGGCCCGAACATGTCCGGCGAGCCGTTCCTGCCGCAGCCCAGCGTGCTGCCCGAGTGCGACCTCCTCATCACCCACGGCGGCAGCAACACCCTGGGCGAAGGCGTCGCCGCGGGCCTGCCGATGATCGTCCTCCCGCTTTTCCGGGACCAGTACGACAACGCCCAGCGCGTCGCCGACCTCGGGGAACTGCTCGCCGACGACGGCCGCCGCCGGCGCCTCGCGGAGGTCCGCGAGAACATCCGGCGCGCCCCGGGCGGCGAGACCGGCGGCATCCTGATCGCCGACCTCGCCGACTCCCTGACCGGGATACGCCGATGAGACCCCCCGCCCCATTGCGCCTGGCCCTCGCCCAACTCAACCTCCATGTGGGCGGCTTGTCCGGCAACCTGGCCGCGTTGCGCCGCCGGACCGACCGGGCGCGCGACGAGGGCGCCGAACTCGTGCTCACCCCTGAGCTGTCGATCTGCGGCCACCCGCCCGAGGACCTCCTCCTCAAGGCACACTTCCTGCGCGACTGCCGGCCGCCCTCGACGAGTTCGCCCGCGGCACCTCCGGGATCGTCGCGCTCGTCGGCTTCCCCGAGTGGGACGGCGCCGTCCACAACTCCCTCGCCGTGGCCGCCTTCGGACCCGGCTGAGCGCTGGCCGCGGACGCGATGCTCGCCGCGGACGTCCCCAACCTCCTGATCCGCACCGCCCCGACAGCCCTCCGCCCCGCTCCCGACCTGTTCGGCGAAGTGCGCGAGGGCTGGCGGGAGTTCCGCTCCCACACCTGGCTGTGGGTCATCGTCCTGCAGTACTCGCTCGTCTCCATGGCCTGCGCGTGGGGGTACGGCGTGCTCGGTCCCGTGGTCGCCCGGGACAGCCTGGACGGGTCGACCGCCTGGGGCGAGATCCTGGTCGCCGAGTCGCCCGGGCTGGTCGTCGGGGCCTGCGCCGCGACCCGCTTCACCACCCGGCGGCCCATGCTGTTCGCCGCCCTGTGCGGAGCGGCGGTCGCCGCGCCCACGCCGGCCCTGGCGCTGCTCCTGCCGTTCTGGCTGATCTGCGCGTTCTCGTTCGGGACCGGAGTCCTGGTGGAGCTGATGACGGTCCGGTGGAACGTGGTCATGGCCCGCACCATCCCGGCGGACCGGCCGGCCCGGTTCGCGGCAGTGCTGCTCGCGGTCGCCGTCACCGTCCTCGCCCTGGCACCGAAGGAGGTCCGCGCGGAGGCGGGCCCGGCCGGCACGAACCGCTGACCCGATGGCTGGCATCGCCGATGCGCGTTTCCGCCGCGCCGCCGGGCTGCCTAGCGTGACAGGAGCACCGCCCCGTCCCCAGCCTCCCGTGCGCCGTAAGAGGAGTGCCTCCATGAGCCAGCCGCCCCGCCGGATCGTCACCGGTCACGACGAGACGGGCACCTCCGTGTTCCTCTCCGACGGCGAGCCGCCCGTCATCCGCACCGCACCCGACGGCGCCGCCTTCTACGAGATGTGGAACACCGACTCCGTACCGGCACCCGTGGCGGCGGACGAGCCCGAGCCCACGGAGCGCGACCTGACCGTGCCGCCGGCCCCGGGCGGCACCAAGATCCGGGTCAACGAGTTCCCGCCGGGCTGCGTCTCCCCGACGCACCGGACCCAGACCGTGGACTACGGCATCGTCCTGGACGGCGAGGTCGTCCTCGTCCTCGACGACTCCGAGCGCGTGCTGCGCGCCGGGGACGTGGTGATCCAGCGCGGTACGGACCACCGCTGGGAGAACCGCACGGACACGGCGGCCCGGATGGTGTTCGTCCTCGTGGACGGCGTCTTCACCGAGCCGCTGCTGAAGGTCCTGGGCACCGGGGTGCTCGACTCGCTGCACGGCAGTCCGCTGGCGGCCGGCGAGTCCTGAACCCGGTCGCGACGGTCCGCCGCCATTCCCAATTTCTGGAACACGTTCTACGGTGTGCGCCGTCAGGACCGCCCTTGGGGAGCCTGGAGGCGCCGTGCACCTCGACCACACGCCCGAGCAGCAGCGGCTGCGCACCGAACTGCGCGCCTACTTCGCCGGCCTGGTGCCGGAGAACGCCTACGCCCGCTACGCCGACCCGGCCGCGCAGAAACGCTTCTACCGGGAGACCGTCCGCCGGCTGGGCACCGACGGCTGGCTCGGGGTCGGGTGGCCGAAGGAGTACGGGGGGCGCGGCCTGACCGCGATGGAACAGTTCATCTTCTTCGACGAGGCCGCCCAGGCCGGCGTACCGCTCCCGCTGATGGCGCTGAACACCGTCGGCCCGACGATCATGCGGTACGGCACCGACGAGCAGAAGTCGTACTTCCTGCCCCGCATCCTCTCCGGCGAGATCGACTTCGCCATCGGCTACAGCGAGCCCGACGCCGGCACCGACCTGGCCGCCCTGAAGACCCGGGCCGTCCCTGACGGCGACGAGTACGTCGTCAACGGGCAGAAGATCTGGACGACGAACGGCGACACCGCCGACTGGGTCTGGCTCGCCACCCGCACCGACCCCGGGGCCCCGCCGCACAAGGGCATCACCATGCTCCTGGTGCCGACCACCGACCCCGGCTACTCCTGCACCGTCATCAACACCCTCGCCTCGCACGACACCACCGCCAGCTACTACGAGAACATCCGCGTCCCCGTCTCCCGCCGGGTCGGCGAGGAGAACCACGGCTGGCGGCTGATCACCAACCAGCTCAACCACGAGCGCGTCACCCTCGCCGCCCACGGCACCATGGCCATCCGCGCCCTGCACGACGTGCAGCGCTGGGCCATGGAGACCAAGCTCACCGACGGCCGACGGGTGATCGACCTGCCCTGGGTGCGCCGCCGCCTCGCGCAGACCCACACCCGCCTGGACGCCATGAAGCTCCTCAACTGGCAGATGGTGACCGCCGTCCAGGAGGGCACCCTCACCCCGCAGGACGCCTCCGCCGTCAAGGTCTACGGTTCCGAGGCGCGCCGCGACGCCTACGCCTGGCTGATGGAGGTCGCCGGCGCGGCCGGACCGCTCAAGGAGGGCTCGGCGGGCGCGGTCCTCCACGGCGACCTGGAACGCGGCTACCGCTCCGCGGTCATCTTCACCTTCGGCGGCGGCAACAACGAGATCCAGCGGGAGATCATCTCGTGGATCGGACTGGGGATGCCACGGGTACGGCGTTAGCCTGCCGGTATGGACGGTGATGCCGGGCTCTTCACCCCCGACTCCGTGACCTGGCACCTGCACGGCGACCCGATCATGTGGATCGCCGGCATCCGGGCGCTCTGGCTCCAGGCGCTGCACCCGCGCGCGGTGCGCGGCGTCATGGAGAACTCCGACTTCCGCAGCGACGCCTGGGGCCGTCTGATGCGCACGGCGAACTACGTGCGCACCACCATCTACGGCACCACCGAGGACGCCGAGCGGGCCGGGGCCCGGGTACGGAAGATCCACAGCATGCTGGGCGCCACCGACCCCGACACCGGCGAACGCTACGGCGTGGACGAACCCGACCTGCTGCTCTGGGTGCACTGCGCCGAGATCGACTCGTACCTGCACGTCGGCCGCCGCTCCGGCATCCCGCTCACCGACACCCAGGCCGACCGGTACGTCGCCGAACAGCGCGCCCGCGCCCGCCTGGTGGGCCTCGACGCCGACGCCGTACCCGGTGACCGGGCGGCACTGGCCGCGTACTTCGCGTCGGTACGGCCCGTGCTCGCCGTCGGAGCCGACGCGCGCGCGGTGGACGAGTTCCTGCTCCGGCCGTCGACGCACCCCCTCCTGATACCGGCGCGCGAGGTGCTGTGGCGGCGCGTGGCCCACCTCGCGTACGCCTCTCTGCCGCCGTACGCCCACGCGCTGTACGGCAGACCGGCCCCGGAACCCGCCGTCGTCACCCGCCGACTGCGCGCCACCGGCTCCCTGCTGCGCTGTGTTCCCGCACGTCTGCGCTGGCAACTCCCACCGAAACACATCCTGGACGCCATCGCGAGGCTCGGCCCGGACGCGCGCCCCGCACCGTACAAAGTCGGGCAATAGACAGCCATACTGGGCGAGCAGGGGGGTGTCACGGACCGCGACGGGGGGCGACGGCGCGCGATGGCTGACAGCAGGCTGGTCCAGGGGAGGTACCGGCTGCTCGACCTGATCGGGCGGGGCGGGATGGGCGAGGTGTGGCGGGCCCGCGACGAGTCACTCGGCCGGCAGGTCGCCGTGAAGTGCCTCAAACCGCTCGGCCCGCACCACGACCAGGCCTTCACCCGGGTCCTGCGGGAGCGGTTCCGGCGCGAGGCGAGAGTGGCCGCCGCGCTCTCCCACCGCGGGGTCACCGTCGTCCACGACTTCGGCGAGCACGACGGCATCCTCTACCTGGTGATGGAGCTGCTGGACGGCCGCAACCTCAGCCAGCTCATGGAGGACAACAAACACCACCCGCTGCCCGTCGGCGACGTCGTCGACATCGCCGAGCAGGTCTCCGCAGCCCTCGCCTACACCCACCAGCAGGGCATCGTGCACCGGGACCTGAAACCGGCGAACATCATGCGGCTCACCGACGGCACGGCGAAACTCTGCGACTTCGGCATCGCCCGCCTCGGCCAGGACATCGGCCTGACCTCCCGCCTGACCGGCACCGGCATCGCCATGGGCACCCCGCACTACATGTCCCCGGAGCAGATCGGCGGCACCGAGGTCGATCAGCGCAGCGACCTGTACTCCCTGGGCTGCGTGCTGTACGAGATCGCCACCGGGGCACCGCCGTTCGACCTCGACGACGCCTGGGCGATCCTCGTCGGCCACCGCGACACCCTGCCCGCCCCGCCGCGCAGCCACCGCCCCGAGCTGCCCGGCTGGTTCGAGCAGGTCGTCCTCGACCTGCTGGCCAAACGGCCGGAACAACGACCCTACGACGCCCGGGAACTGGGCCGCCGGATCACCTCCGGGCGGACGACACCCACGTACGTCCCCACCGTCGTCACCGCGCAGCCCCCGCCCCGGCCGCCCGAACCGGCCGCCCGCGAGCCCCGGCTGCCGTCCTGGACCCGGGGCATGACCACCGGCCACAAGGCGACCGGCGCCGCCCTTCGCACCACCCCGCCCGATCCCGGTGCCGGACTCACCGGCGAGTGGATCGCCCGCCCGGCCACCGGCGTCGCGGAACCGCTCCCGGCGGTCCCCGCCCCCGCCCCGGAGACCCTGGCCGCCCTCGCCGGCCGGCACAACGCCGGGCTCAGCCTGGGGCGGCTCGGCCGCTGGGCCGAGGCCGGCGAGGTGCACCGCGCCGTCGCCGCCGAACGCACCCACCTCCTCGGCCCCGACCACCCCGACACCCTCGCCAGCCGCTACGAGATCGCCTTCACCCTCAGCCGCACCGGCCGCGCCGCCGACGCGCTGCGCGAGTACACCGAGGTCGCCGCCGCCCGGGAGCGCGTCCTGGGCGCCGACCACCCGGACACCCTCGCCGCCCGCCAGGAAACGGCCTACGTGCTGGGCCAGTTGGGCCGCCACTTCGACGCCCACCAGGTGTACACGGCCGTCCTCGCCGCCCGGCAGCGGCTGACCGGCCCCGACCATCCGGACACCCTGCGCTGCCGCCACAACCTCGCCTTCAACCTCAGCAGACTGGGCCGCCTGGAGGACTCGTACCGCATGGCCCACGACGTGGCCGCGGCCCGCGCCCGGGTGCTCGGCCCGCAGCACCCCGACACCCTGGTCACCCGCTACGAAGTCGCCTACGCACTGGGCCAGTTGGGCCGCTGGGAGGAGGCCCTGCAGACCTACCGCGAGGTCGCCGAGGCCCGCGCCCGCGCCCTCGGCCCCGACCACCCCGACACCCTCGCCGCCCGCTACGAGGTCGGCATCAGCCTCGGCCGCCTGGGCCGCAGCGCCGACGCGCTCACCCTCTACCGCGCCCTCATCGACGACCGCACCCGCGTCCAGGGCCCCGCCCACCCCGAGACCCTGCGCGCCCGCCACGGCCTCGGCGTCAACCTCGGCCGCCTCGGCCGCTGGGAGGAGGCCCTCGCGGAATCACGCGACGTCTGCGCGATCCGCGAACGGGTCCTGGGCACGGACCACCTGGACACCCTGGTCAGCCGCCGCGAGGTGGCGGTGAGCCTGGGCTGGCTGGGCCGCTGGTCGGACGCGCTCACCGAGTACGGCCGCGTCGCCGCCGCCCGGGAACGCGTCCTCGGTTCCGACCACCCCGACACCCTGGCCAGCCGCAACGACGAGGCCCACTGCCTGGAACAGCTGGGACGGGGCCCGGAGGCGGTGGAGCTGTACCGAAGGGTGGCGGTCCTGCGCCAACAGCGCGCATCAGGAGGGCGACTGTGAAGCGCCCCGTAAGAGGCAGCGCGCCCCGTAGGGGCGCGGGGCTGTGACATATGCGGCTCCGCCGCGTGGGCGCGACCAGCCCCGCACAACCCGCACCCGAAAACCGGCCCTCCTCGCGGAGCGAACCGGCACGCCTCTTACCCACCTAGATCATCATGTGTTACGAAGAACCATGCCCGCTGCCACGGAACCCTCCCGCTCCTACGACGCCATCATCGTCGGCGGCGGCCACAACGGCCTCGTCGCGGCCGCCTACCTCGCCCGGGCCGGCCGCTCCGTCCTGGTGCTGGAGCGGCTCGGCCGCACCGGCGGCGCCGCCGTCTCCACCCGCCCCTTCGCCGGCGTCGACGCGCGGCTGTCCCGCTACTCCTACCTGGTCAGCCTGTTGCCGAGGAAGATCGTCCGCGATCTCGGCCTGGACTTCCGCGTCCGCGGCCGCACCGTCTCCTCTTACACGCCCGTGGAGCGCGACGGGCGCCCGACCGGCCTGCTGGTCGGCGGCGGCGAGCGGCGGATCCGCGAGGCGTTCGAACGGCTGACCGGCGGCAAGACGGAGTACCAGGCCTGGCAGCGGTTCTACGCCATGACCGGCCGGGTCGCCGAACGCGTCTTCCCGACGCTCACCGAGCCGCTGCCCGCGCGCGAGGAACTGCGCCGCCGGATCGACGACGAGGCGGCCTGGCGGGCGCTGTTCGAGGAGCCGATCGGGGTGGCGATCGAGGAGAACTTCACGGACGACCTGGTCCGCGGGGTCGTCCTCACCGACGCGTTGATCGGCACCTTCGCCGACGCCCACGACGCCTCGCTGCGCCAGAACCGCTGCTTCCTCTACCACGTCATCGGCGGCGGCACCGGCGCCTGGGACGTTCCGGTCGGCGGCATGGGCGCCCTCACCGACGCGCTGGCCGCCGCCGCGCGCTCGGCGGGCGCGGTGCTCGCCACCGGGCACGAGGCGGTACGGATCGAGACGGACGGCCGGGCCGCCGAGGTCGCCTACCGCACCGCCGACGGGGAAGGCGTGGCCGCCGCCCGGCACGTCCTGGTGGGCGCCTCCCCGCAGGAACTCGCCCACCTCACCGGCGACCCGGCCCCGGAGCCCGCCGAGGGCGCCCAGCTCAAGGTCAACATGCTGCTCAAGCGGCTGCCCAGACTGCGCGACACCGCCGTCGACCCGCGCGAGGCGTTCTCCGGCACCTTCCACATCGCCGAGGGCTACGGGCAACTCGCCACCGCCCACGCCCAGGCGGCGGCCGGCCGGCTCCCCGCCGCCCCGCCCTCGGAGATCTACTGCCACTCCCTGACCGACCCCACCATCCTCGGCCGCGACCTGGCCGAACGCGGCTACCAGACGCTCACCCTCTTCGGCCTGCACACCCCGGCCCGGCTCTTCGCCGCCGACAACGACGCCGTACGCGACGAACTCCTCAAGTCCACCCTCGCCCAGCTCGACGCCCACCTCGCCGAGCCGATCACCGACTGCCTGGCCCTCGACGCCAACGGCCGCCCCTGCATCGAGGCGAAGACCCCCCTGGACCTCGAACGCGACCTGCGCCTCCCCGGCGGCAACATCTTCCACCGCGACCTCTCCTGGCCCTACGCCCAGGACGGCACCGGCCGCTGGGGCGTGGAGACCCGGCACGCCAACGTCCTGCTCTGCGGGGCGGGCGCGGTGCGCGGGGGAGGGGTGAGCGGGGTGCCGGGGCACAACGCGGCGATGGCGGTGCTGGAACAGACCTGACCGAGCGGCGCGTTCGGAATCCGGCAGGAGAATCTGACGGAGCATCAGAAAACCTCTTCCGTCGGCCGCACGACTGCGGCATCCTGCGCCCATGCAGACGGAGCTGAGCAAGACCCTGGGAGTCGAGCACGCCGTCTTCGGCTTCACGCCGTTCCCCGCCGTGGCCGCGGCCATCAGCCGGGCCGGCGGCTTCGGAGTGCTCGGCGCGGTCCGCTACACCGCCCCCGACGACCTCAAGCGCGACCTCGACTGGATCGAGGCGCATGTCGACGGGAAACCGTACGGGCTCGATGTCGTCATGCCCGCCAAGAAGGTGGAAGCCCCGAAAAATCAAACACTGAGTGAAGCCGATGTCGAGGCGATGATCCCGGAGGGGCACCGGCAGTTCGTCAGGGACACCCTCGCCAAGTACGGCGTGCCCGAGCTGGCCGACGGCGAGGCGTCCGGCTGGCGCATCACCGGGTGGATGGAGCAGGTCGCCCGCACCCAGCTCGACGTCGCCTTCGACTACCCGATCCGGCTGCTCGCCAACGCCCTCGGCTCACCGCCCGCCGACGTCGTCGACCGCGCCCACGACCAGGACGTCCTCGTCGCCGCGCTGGCCGGCAGCGCCCGGCACGGGATCAAGCACAAGGACGCGGGCATCGACATCGTCGTGGCCCAGGGCTACGAGGCCGGAGGCCACACCGGTGAGATCGCCACCATGGTGCTCACCCCGGAGGTCGTCGACGCCGTCGCGCCACTGCCGGTGCTGGCGGCGGGCGGCATCGGCAGCGGCCGACAGGTGGCCGCCGCGCTCAGCCTCGGCGCTCAAGGAGTGTGGCTGGGCTCCATGTGGCTGACCGTCACGGAGGCCGACCTCTCCTCGCCGGCCGTGACCCGCAAACTGCTCGCCGCAGGCTCCGGCGACACCGTCCGCTCCCGCGCGCTGACCGGCAAACCGGCCCGGCAGCTGCGCACCGAGTGGACCGACGCCTGGGACGACCCGGACGGCCCCGGCACCCTCCCCATGCCCCTGCAGGGCCTGCTCGTCGCCGAGGCCCTCACCCGCATCCAGAAGTACGCGGTCGAGCCCCTGCTCGGTACCCCCGTCGGCCAGATCGTCGGCCGGATGACCGGCGAACGCAGCGTCCAGGCCGTCTTCGACGACCTCACCCGGGGCTTCGAGCAGGCCGTCGACCGCATCAACCGCATCGCCGGAAGGAGCGGCACGTGACCAGTACGCCCCCCGCCGGATTCTGGGCCCAGGCCACCACGGACCCCGAGCGCACGGTCCTCGTCGCACCCGACGGCGAGGAATGGACCGCCGGCCGCCTGCACACGGCCACCAACCAGCTCGTCCACGGACTCCGGGCCGCGGGCCTCGAACGCGGCGACGCCTTCGCGGTCGTCCTGCCCAACGGGCCCGAGTTCTTCACCGCCTACCTGGCCGCCACCCAGGCCGGTCTCTACCTCGTCCCGATCAACCACCACTTCGTCGGCCCGGAGATCGCCTGGATCGTCGCCGACTCCGGCGCCAAGGTGCTCCTCGCCCACGAACGGTTCGCCGGACCGGCCCGCCACGCCGCCGACGAGGCCGGCCTCCCGGCCACCCACCGGTACGCGGTCGGCGCGGTCGAGGGCTTCCGGAAGTACGCCGAACTCCTGGACGGACAGCCCGAGTCGGCGCCCGCGGACCGCGAGCTCGGCTGGGTCATGAACTACACCTCGGGCACCACGGGCCGCCCCCGCGGCATCCGCCGCCCGCTGCCCGGCAAGCTTCCCGAGGAGGCCTACCTCGGCGGCTTCCTCGGCATCTTCGGCATCCGCCCCTTCGGCGACGACGTCCACCTGGTCTGCTCGCCGCTCTACCACACGGCGGTACTCCAGTTCGCCGGCGCGTCCCTCCACATAGGCCACCGTCTCGTCCTCATGGACAAGTGGACCCCCGAGGAGATGCTCCGCCTGATCGACGCACACAAGTGCACCGACACCCATATGGTTCCCACCCAGTTCCACCGCCTGCTCGCCCTCCCCGCGGAGGTGCGCGCCCGCTACGACGTCTCCTCCATGCGGCACGCCATCCACGGCGCCGCCCCCTGCCCGGACCACGTCAAACGGGCCATGCTCGACTGGTGGGGGCCCAGCGTGGAGGAGTACTACGCGGCCAGCGAGGGCGGCGGCGCCTTCGCCACCGCCGAGGACTGGCTGAAGAAGCCCGGCACGGTCGGCAAGGCCTGGCCGATCAGCGAACTCGCGGTCTTCGACGACGACGGCAACCGGCTCCCGCCCGGCGAACTCGGCACCGTCTACATGAAGATGAACACCGGCGGCTTCGCCTACCACAAGGACCAGGCCAAGACGGAGAAGAACCGCATCGGCGACTTCTTCACCGTCGGCGACCTCGGCTACCTCGACGAGGACGGCTACCTGTTCCTCCGCGACCGCAAGATCGACATGATCATCTCGGGCGGGGTCAACATCTACCCCGCCGAGATCGAGTCCGTGCTCCTCTCCCACCCCGCCGTCGCCGACGCCGCCGCCTTCGGCATCCCGCACGACGACTGGGGGGAGGAGGTCAAGGCCGTCGTCGAACCCGCCCCCGGACACGAGCCCGGCCCGGACCTCGCCGCCGACCTGCTGGCCCACTGCGCCGGACAGCTCGCGGGCTACAAGTGCCCCAAGACCGTCGACTTCATCGCCGAGATGCCCCGCGACCCCAACGGAAAGCTGTACAAGCGGCGGCTGCGGGACCCGTACTGGGAGGGCCGCACCCGCCCGGTGTGACCACGGCTCCCGGCGCCTCAGGGGCGCGGACGGTGCCGGGCCTCCAGGAACCCGGCGAGCCCCGTGGCGTCGGTGCCGAGTTTGCGGTAGACGCGGGACAGCAGCTGCCGCACGCCCTGCTCGGTGAGGCGGAGCTCCTTGGCGACCACGGCCACCGGCTGTCCCTGGACGGTCAGTCGGGCGGTGCGCAGCTCCTGCGCGGTCAGCGTGTCCGCCTGCGGGTAGCGCAACGGCAGCGGGCGCAGCCCGGCCGCCGAGAGCTCCTCCCTGGCCCGGGCGGCGAGCGCCTCGGCCCCGCAGTGGACGGCTCCTTCCAGCCCCTGGTAGAGCCGGTCGGCGGCCTCCTGGAGCCGGCCGCCCCGGGACAGCGCGGCGCCGTGGCCGATCTGGGCGCGGGCCAGTTCGTAGGCGGCGGGCGACTGCTCCAGATGGTCGACGGCCTGCGCGTACAGGTCGACCGCCGCCGGCCCGGCGGTCACCTCGGCGAGGGTGTGCAGGGCCTGCCCGACGGCGGAGGCGGCGCCGAACTCCCGGGCCCGGCGCACGGCCTCCTCGGCGTGGGCGACCGCCTCCTCGGGGGCGGCGGGGGCGAGCGCGGACGCGAGCCGCAGCTGCCACGGGCACCAGGCCGGGTTGCGCCAGCCCCGCCCGTCCAGCCACTCCCCGACCGCGGCCAGCAGCCGCGCCGCCTCGGCGTGCCGGCCCTCGGCGAGGAGCAGTTCGGCGTAGACGGTACGAGGGTCGGGGTAGATGACGGCGTTGACCGGTGTCTCGCCGAAGTGGTGCCCGTCGGCGAACGCGCGCGCCTCCGAGACGCGCCCGCGGGCCAGCAGGGTCTTGATCAGGATGCTCACGCCGAACCACTGGGCGGCCACGACCCCGTCCACCTTGTCGGCGATCCGCAGCCCCTCCCGTACCGTGTTCTCGGCCTCGGCCAGGCAACCGCGCCGGTAGCGGATGTATCCGGCGATGGTCTGGCCGAACGCCAGATGGGAGCCGTGCCAGCCCTTGGCCAGGCATTCGGCGATCCCCTTGGCGAACAGCTCCTCGGCCCGTCGCGGCTGGTCGCCGTACATGAACACCAGGGCGACGGAGAGCGGTACCTCGAACCCCCGGTTCTCGTCGGTCCAGCTCATGCCGCCGCGCAGGGCCTTGTCGGCGTACGCGAGGGAGGTCTCCCGCGGTTCGCCGCGCATGGCCGCGTCCCAGGCGCGCAGTCCCAGGATGTAGCGCTCCTCCAGGCTGCGGCCGGGCAACTGCTCGGCCAGGCGCGCCAGCGTCCGGGAGCGGGTGGGCGAGTCGTGGTCGTCCGGACGCACCATGCTCCAGACGAACTGGTCGGCCTGCATGCGCAGTTTGACGCGCGGATTTGTGGCCTGCCGGGCCTCCTCGGCGGCCACGTCCACCGCCTCGGCCAGCTGATCGGTGTGGGCCATGGCCGTCGTCAGCCGGTAGACGATGGAGGCCCGCAGATCGGGGTCGACATGGGGCTGGGCCAGCGCCTGGCGCAGGTGCCGCACCGTCGCGGTGGGCTCGATCAGGAAGGTGGCGCAGGCGAGTTCGTGCAGGACGGCGGCGCGGTCCTCGGGCAGAGGAGGTTCCTGGAGCGCGCGGGTCAGCAGGCGTCGGGCCGCCTCGGTGGCGCCGGCCCGGAGGTACTCGCGGGCGGCCTCGCGCAGACACGCGACGGTCTCGGGACGGTCCTCGCAGGGGACCTCCAGCAGATGCCGGGCGGCCTTGGCGGGGCCGTACCCCGCGGCGAGGACGGCCTGCGCCGCGGTGTTGTGCAGACCGGTCCGGAAGCCCGTGCGGATGGACCGGTAGATCGTCGTGGCGATCAGCGGGTGGACGAACTCCAGCTCGCCCTCGTGACCGTGGCCGTCGGCCAGGATACGGGCCGCGCGCAGCTTCTCGGTCGCCTCGCCGACGGCCTCGTCGCCGAGCACGGCGATGGTCCCGGCGAGCTCCGGCGAGAAGGGCGAACCCAGTACGGCCGCGGTCTGCGCGAAGCGCACGGTCGTCGTGCCGAGCCGCTCCAGGCGTTCGATCAGTCCCGGGCCCTTGATCGCCGCCGCCAGCTCACGCATCGCGGGCAGGTCGTCGCCGGTGCCGCCCAGGTTGCGCTCCGCGAGCCCGATGGCGAGTTCCACCGCCTCGAAGGGGCTCCCGCCGGTGGCCGACCAGCACTCCTTGCAGAACCCGTCCTCGGCGGCCTCCCCGACCTCGCTCCTGACGATCCGCGTCACGCCCTCGGGAGTGAGCACCGCCAGGTTGTGCGGGCGGTTCCCGTGGTCCCCCACGAGGGCGCGCAGTCCGCCTGCCTCGGGCGGCAGTTCGTCGGGCCGGTAGGCGACGACGATCAGCAGCGGGAGGTCGTCGACCCGTGGCGCGAAGGAGGCGAGCCAGCTCAGCGACTCGGGGTCGGTCCAGTGGAGGTCGTCCAGGAGCAGGACGACGGGATCCTTCTTGACCGTGAGGCGCGTCATGACCCAGTCGAGCCCTTCGCGGACTCCGGTCGGGTCCGGCGCCGGGGCGGGTCCCGTCGCCTCGAGACCCAGCACGGCGGCGACCGTGTCGTACCAGCTGCCCAGGAAGACGCGGAGCTCCCTCTCGTCCATCCTCGCCAGTGAGGGCTGCATCAACTGGCGTACCACCCGGAACGCCGCGCCCTGTTCCGTCTCGCTGCCTCTGCCGGACAGCACGGTGAACCTGTGTGCCATGGCCCGGGCGCGCGCCTCCGTGAGGAGCGCCGTCTTGCCCAGTCCGGCCGACCCGGTGAAGGCGAGCAGCCCTTTGCGTCTCGTTCGTGGCACGCCGTCCGTGGTGCGCCGCAACTCCCGGAACGCCGCGTCGACGGCCTGAAGTTCCCGTCGGCGTTCGATCAGGGTCTCCTGGTCCGTGACCGGTTGCCGCGGCTCCGTCGCCATATGCCGTACCGCTTTCTTTCGTTCGGCTTCTTTCGTTCGGCCCGGGGAGAGCCGAGCGTACGCCTTGTCGCGGTGCGGGCAGGCCGGACTGAGTACTATCGGGTGAATCATGAACTGCAGAAGGGATAATGTCCGCGGTCCGGGTAAGAGGCCCTGATAGCCGCCACCCGGAAACGCGGTCTCCGGTATTCGTCCGGCGCCTATGGCACGGCGGGCACCGACGCCACGTCCGCATACCGCGGTACGCTCCGGGACCAGTGGTAACACCCACCGATCCAGCCGGTCATGCCCTCCACGTATCGGACGCCCGCGGGGCTCAGTTCCGGTTCCACCTCCGCGAGCACCCTCTGGAACTCGCGGATCGTGCCGTTGATCTGCCGGACGGCCAGGAGGACGGCTGCCTGCAGGGAGCAGTGGTGTTCGCGCTGCCGGGCCAGGGCGAGGTTGATCACCTCGCCCGCGCGCTGTTCCTTGACGGCGGAGAACAGGTCGGCCGTCCAGACCGCCGCGTCGGCCGAGAGCCGGCCGAGCCGCCGTACGGCCGGATGGTGCAGTTCCGCGGGCGACAGTTCGTCCGATGCCGAGGCCTCGTACAGCGGGTGGAACGGCTCGACGCCCGCGGTCAGCGACCGTATCGAGGTGCAGTCCCCGGTGCGCAGGGCGACGGGGTGGGCCTGGGCCACCGCCTCGTACAGCAGCCCGTGCACGTATTCGCGGCTCTGCCAGGCCCATCGTGCGGCCTGTCCGGGTGTGCACCGCTCCCGGACCTGCCGGAGGAGATCGGTCAGCGCCGCTCCGAGCGGTGTGCCGGGCGCCCGGTCGTCCCGCAGGATCGCGATGCTCTCGCACAGCATGGGCACGAGCCCGGCCGGGGAGCGCCGGCCGACGACCTCCGCCCGGTCGTCGAAGACGAACTGATAGGCGATCTGGTGGGCGACGATGCGCAGCAGCCCGGGATCGACGGCGGGGCTGGTGAACGACGCGAGCTGGGCTGGGCGGGTCCGGGCGATCATCGCCGCCACCCCCGGCTCGGCGGTCAGCCCCCAGGTACTCAGCCATGCCTCCACACTGGCCGTGGCCTCGGGTTCGTGGGGGTTGCGGCGGAACGGGAAGGGCATGTGCAGACGGATGTCGATGAGGTCCTTGAGGCTGGCCGCCGGCTGTCCGCCCGGTACGCCGGACCTGACTTCCTCATGCGTTGTCGACACTGTGGTCACCTGCCGATCGGGATTGCGGTGCCTGGCGGGTGCACACCGCGCGGCGGGGGAGCGGGGCGCGGGACGACGACGCGTCCGACAGCCGCTGCGGACGCGTCTCGCAGGCCATGACCAGCGAGCGCGGCCCCAGGGTGATCGCCGGGCGCGGTGTCCGTGCGACGTACCCGGGGAGATGGCGCAGGCGCACGCGGCCGGCGATGGTCGCGAGCGCCACGGTGACCTCCACCATGGCGAACTCGTCCCCGAGGCACTTGCGGTTGCCGGCGGAGAACGGCATCGCCGCGCGCCGCTGTCCGGCGGTGGGCCGCCCCGGCAGCCAGCGGTCGGGATCGAAGCGCTCGGGGTCGGGGAACGACGACGGGTCGTGGTGCAGGAGGTAGGGGCTGTAGAGCACGGTGGCTCCCGCGGGCAGCCGGCGTCCGGCGAGCTCCGTCTCCCGGGTGGTGACGCGGGTGAAGAGCCAGCCCGGGGACGAGTGGCGCAGCGTCTCGGAGACGACGCACCGGGTCCGGACGAGGTCCGGCAGGTCGCCGGGGCCGGGCCGACGGCCGCCCGGGAGGACGGCGTCGAGTTCGGCGTGCAGGCGCCGTTCGGCCTCCGGGTGGCCGGCCAGCAGGCTGAAGGCCGCGGCCAGGGCCAGGGCCGAGGTCTCCGCGCCCGTGAGCAGCAGCGTGATCAGGTGGTCGTGGATCTCCTGGTCGCCGAGGGCCGCCGCGCCGTCGTCGCGGGTGGCCGCCAGCAGACTGCCCAGGACGTCGTCGCGGGTGGGGCCCCGGCGGCGCTCGGCGATCACGGTGTCGATGACGGCGTGCAGACGGGCGAGCGCGCGCCGGTAGCGGCGGTTGGCGGGGGCCGGGAACCGGAACAGGGCGTCGACCGGGACGACCGTGCGGACGAAGAGGCCGCGGACGACGTCGGCGAGGCAGTCCCGCACCTGGGCGGCGGCCGTGTCGTCCAGTGAGCCGGAGAAGAGGACCCGGCTGATCACACGGGTCGTGAGGGTCATCGCCGCCTCGGTGACGGGAACCGTCCCGCCCGCCTGCCACCCCTCGCACACCGACTCGGCCTCCTCGGCGACGAGTTCCGTGTACGCGGCGGCGTGGGACGGCCGGAAAGCGGGCTGCAGCAGCCTGCGTTTGTCCCGGTGCGCAGGCTGACGGCAGGTCACCAGTCCGTCCCCCATCAGGTTTCCGAGGCGGTCGTAGAGCGGGCCCCCCTTGTCGAAGGTGTGCGGGTCCATGAGCACCTCGTGGGCCAGCTCCGGGTGGCACACCATCCAGGCGCGCTGGGGGCCCAGGCGTATCTCGACCAGATCCCCGTGCGCGGGCAATGAATTCAGAAACGCCAGCGGCCGGCGGTACAGGGAGATAGCGTGACCGAGGAGTGGGAATATGCCGGGAGCAGTACCTGTCCTCCACGTTCGTTTTTGTTCAGGCACAGCACCGTTCATGGAAACCTCCTGCCCAGTACGACACGTGAAATGAGCGAACCTGTTCAGGGTCTGACAACCCGAGACAAGTCCTGCCCAGTTCAACCGTGCCCGGGTTTCCGGAAACCTTTCTCCAAAGGGGCGCACGGGGGCACGTTGAAGCAAAGAGCACCGGGCGCGAACACCTCTTGATGCATGATGCATCGATTGTGATTCCAGGTGGCACTCCAGCCCGGTCCCGCCCCGGTCGCTTGACCTGTCCGGGCGACGGGCCGAGGATCATGAGTCATGACGCAGGGACAGGGCAGCACGGTGGACGGGGTGCTGCGGCGCAGCGCCCGGCGCACTCCCGCGCGGGTGGCGGTGCGGTACGGCGAGCGGCGGTGGACGTACGAGGAACTCGACGACGCCGTCTCGCGAGCGGCGGGCGTCCTGCTCGGCCAGGGCCTCGACCGCGGTGACCGGGTCGGCACCTACGGACACAACTCCGACGCCTACCTGATCGCCTTCCTCGCCTGCGCCCGCGCCGGCCTGGTCCACGTCCCGGTCAACCAGAACCTCACCGGCGACGACCTCGCGTACATCGTCGGCCAGTCGGGCAGCTCCCTGGTCCTCGCCGACCCCGACCTCGCCGGCCGGCTCCCCGACGGCGTACGGGCGCTGCCGCTGCGGGACGCCGACGGCTCGCTGCTCGCCCGGCTCGCGGACGCGGCGCCGTACGACGGGCCCGAACCGCGCACCGAGGACCTGGTGCAGCTGCTGTACACCTCCGGGACCACGGCGCTGCCCAAGGGCGCGATGATGACCCACCGGGCGCTGGTCCACGAGTACCTGAGCGCGATCGCCGCCCTCGACCTCAGCGCCGGCGACCGGCCCGCGCACGCGCTGCCCCTCTACCACTCCGCCCAGTTGCACGTGTTCCTGCTGCCCTACCTGGCGGTGGGCGCGACCAACGTCATCCTCGACGGGCCGGACGGCGACACCTTGTTCGACCTGATCGAGACCGGGGACGTGGACAGCCTGTTCGCGCCGCCCACCGTGTGGATCGGACTGTCCAACCGGCCCGACTTCGCCACCCGCGACCTCGGCGGACTGCGCAAGGCCTACTACGGCGCGTCGATCATGCCGGTGCCCGTCCTGGAGCGGCTGCGCGAACGCCTCCCGAAACTCGCCCTGTTCAACTGCTTCGGACAGAGCGAGATCGGGCCGCTCGCCACCGTCCTCGCGCCCGAGGAGCACAAGGGCCGGCTGGACTCCTGCGGCCGCACCGTCCTGTTCGTCGAGGCACGCGTGGTCGGCGAGGACGGCGAGGACGCGCCCGACGGCACACCCGGCGAGATCGTCTACCGCTCACCGCAGCTCTGCGAGGGCTACTGGGAGAAGCCCGAGGAGACCGAGGAGGCCTTCCGGGACGGCTGGTTCCACTCCGGCGACCTCGCGGTGCGCGACGCCGACGGCTATTACACGATCGTCGACCGGGTGAAGGACGTCATCAACTCCGGTGGCGTGCTGGTCGCCTCGCGGCAGGTCGAGGACGCCCTCTACAGCCACGAGGCGGTCGCCGAGGCCGCCGTGATCGGTCTGCCCGACGAGCGGTGGATCGAGGCGGTCACGGCGGTCGTCGTCCCGCGCGGCGAGATCGACGAGGCCGGGCTGATCGCCCACGTGAAGGAGAGGCTGCCCGCCTTCAAGGCGCCCAAGCGGGTCCTGTTCGTGGACGCGCTGCCCCGCAACGCCAGCGGGAAGATCCTGAAGCGGGAGCTGCGGGACCGGTTCGGCCCCGCCTCGTGAGGACCGCCTCGTGAGGACCGGCTCCTGACGACCGCCTCGTGAGGACCCGGGAGGCGGTTCTCGCGAGGCCCCGGGACGTGAGTGTCGGCACAACGCCCGCCCAGGACCCAAGAAGTCTGGTTCCATACCGTGTGCGGCTTCCGACACCTCGTCCGCCGTTCACCGCCGGCGTGCACATCACCAACATGTCCTGCTGCCTCCCCGTCCCCCTCGGCGCACTCGCGGGCATCCCCGGCCCGCGCGAGATACTGCGCTCCGGCCTCCTCCTCGCGCCCGCCCTGCTCCGGTCCGCCACCGCACCCCGCCTCCGGCACCCCGGCCCGCTCGCCGCCGTCCACCTGGAACTCGTCACCCTCACCGAGGACCGCGCCGTCATCACCTGGCACACCGCCCTGCCCGGCACCGACGACGGCACCGGCCGGATGCTGCCCGCCGTCACCGAGGGCGAGGTCGTCTACGGCACCCACCCGGCCCGCCTCAACCGCACCGCGGGCGAGGACCGTCCCACCGCACACCACCACGTCGAACTCACCGGTCTGGAACCCGGGCAGACGTACTACTACCAGGCCCGCTCCCAAGGCGTGCCCGCCACACCCACCGCGCTGCACCTGGTGCGCGGCAACGCGGCCGGCACCTCCCGACACGGTCTCGGCACACCCGGCGGCCCCTACTCCTTCACCACCCCGCAGCCCCCGCCCGGCCGCCACCTGCTCTCCCTCGCCCTCTGCAACGACCTCCACATCGGCGAGACCGTCGCCGGCCTGGTGGCAGGAGTCCCCTTGCTGCGCGGAGTGGCCCAGCGGACCGGACAGACCCCCTACCCCGAGCTCATGAGCCGCGCCGTGGTGGACGAGGCCCGCCGCCGCGGGGCCCAACTGCTGCTGGCCGCCGGTGACATCTCCGCCGGCGGCGGACCGCGCGACCTGGCGGAGGCCAGACGGATCCTGGACGGCTTCGGCACCCACCGGCGGGACTACCTCGTCGTCCGGGGCAACCACGACCGCGGCGCGGGCGGGGGCGACGCCTTCCACCAGGTGTTCGGCGGACCCGACCGGCCCGGCTGGTTCGAACACGACGTGGGCGGGCTGCGGATCATCGGCCTCGACACCTACGACAAGCGCGGGAACGGCGGTGACACG
Organism: Streptomyces sp. NPDC058464; assembly: GCF_042721035.1. Taxonomy (NCBI): domain Bacteria; kingdom Bacillati; phylum Actinomycetota; class Actinomycetes; order Kitasatosporales; family Streptomycetaceae; genus Streptomyces; species Streptomyces sp. NPDC058464. The sequence goes on along the minus strand of NZ_JBHXMA010000048.1, from coordinate 64,074 downwards.
GGCGGCCTCGGCGCCGAGCAGCTGTCCTGGTTCCGGCGCCGGCTGCGGGCCCACAGGGAACAGCCCACCGTCGTCTTCGGCCACCATCCGCTGACCGTACGGGAGGCACTCTTCCCGGTGAGCCCGGCGCAGCGCCTCGGCCGCCGCCAGGCCCGCGCGATCCTGCGCGCCTACGCCGCCGCCCCGGGTGTGTTCCTCCACCATGTGGGCCACACCCACCGCAACAAGCGCACCCATGTGCCCCTCGCCCCGCAGGTGACACTGCAGGAGGTCGGCGCCGCCAAGGAGTATCCCGGCGGTTTCTTCCTGCTGCGGATCCACAGCGGGGGCTATGCGCTCAACTTCTTCCGGGCCCGTGCCGCCGAGGCCCTGGAGTGGAACGAGCACAGCCGCCGGCAGGCCGGGGGACTGTGGCCGTACCACGCATTCGGCCGTACGGTCGCCGACCGCAACAGCGTGACCGTCCGCGACCTGTCCGGCATCGGCCGGCTGGTGCCGCCGTCCGCGCAGCCGCATTCCTCCCAAGGGATGACGGCCGTCCCGACCCCCCGCCTGGATGTGGCCTAGCGAAGGGCACCTCCGTAGCGTGGGGACATGTCGACCCTGTGGGAACTCATGCGCGACTGCATCCCCGACGACCACGCCCGCCAGGTCACCTCCCGCTACTACCTCGACGAGGCCATGCGCTCGCCGCGGGCACCGGACCGGGTGGTGGACCTCGGCTGCGGGCGGGGTACGTCGGCCGAGCTCTTCCGCAAGCACGACTCCCGCGTCCGCTGGGTGGGGGTCGACATCCGCGATTCGCCGGAGGCCGCCCAGCGCACGCCAGGCGGCGACAGCGTGGTGTACTTCGACGGCGTCAACCTGCCGTTCCGCTCCGACGCCGTGCCGCTCGTCTACTCGCACCAGGTCTTCGAACACGTCGCCAGACCCCGGGAACTGCTCGCGGAGGTGAGCCGGGTGCTGCGCCCGGGCGGGCTGTTCATCGGCAGCACCTCCCAGTTCGAGCCGTACCACTCCTTCAGCCTCTGGAACTACACGCCCTACGGATTCCGGGTGCTGGTCGAGGAGGCCGGGCTCGCCCTGGAGGAGATCCGGCCCTCGCTCGACGGCGTGACCCTGATCATGCGCACCTACCACGGCTCGCGGAAGAAGGAGTACGGCCGCTTCTGGCAGACGGAGTCGCCGCTCAACACGGAGATCGACACCTGGGCCCGCAAGAGCAAGCGGGACGCCGCCCTGGTGAACCTCCGCAAGCTCACGTTCTGCGGGCAGTTCGCGTTCCGGGTGAGCAAGCCGGCCCGGGGCTGACAGCGCGGCCGCCCGCCCGAAATCCGTTGCGGCGGCGCGCCGCCGTCCCCGAGGATCGGCGCCATGCCCACCTTCACCGCAGCGGACGGCACCCGCCTCGCCTACCACGTCAGAGGCGAGGGCGAACCGCTCGTCGTACTCCCCGGTGGGCCCATGCGGGCCTCCGCCTACCTCGGGGACCTGGGCGGGCTGGCCGCGCATCGCCGGCTGATCCTGCTCGACCTGCGGGGGACCGGCGACTCCGCGGTGCCCGCCGACCCGGCGTCGTACCGCTGCGACCGACTGGTCGACGACGTGGAGATGTTGCGCGCCCACATGGGGCTCGACCACATGGACCTACTGGCGCACTCGGCCGGTGCGAGCCTGGCGATCCTGTACGCGGCGGCCCATCCGCAGCGCGTGCGGCGGCTCGCGCTGATCACCGGCAACCCCTCGGCCCTCGGCCTGCGGGCCACCCCCGAGGACCGGCTGGCGGCGGCCCGGCTGCGCGCCGGGGAGCCCTGGTTCGAGGGGGCGTTCCCCGCGCTGGAGGCGTGGCTGACCGGCTCCGGGGACTTCGACGAGGCGTTCATGCCGTTCTTCTACGGCCGCTGGGACGACGCCGCCCGCGCGCACGACGCGGCCGCCGAGGAGCAGACCAACGACGAGGCGGGCGACCGCTACTTCGCCGAGGGCGCCTTCACCCCGGACGCCACCCGGACCGCCCTGCGCGCCCTCGCCGCCCGCGTCCTGGTGTACGCCGGTGGGCTCGACGGCGGTCCCAGCCCGGCCCTGGCCCGGCGCGCCGTCACGGCCTTCCCCGCCGCCGAACTCGCCGTGCAGCCGGGCGCCGGCCACTACCCCTGGCTCGACGACCCCGAGTGGTTCGTCCGCCGTACCGTCGCCTTCCTGGACGCCTGAGCCGGACGGGGGTGCTGCGGTCCGAACGCCGTCAGGAAGCGGTTGCGGAACTTGTTCATCGCCCAGATCGGCGCCTCGGGGGCGGGCTTGAGACCCGGAGTCCAGCCCCAGCCGGCGACCCGGTCCAGGACCGCCGGGTCGTGGGCGACGATCGTGATCGGGACGTCCCGGCGCGGGCTGCCCGCGACGACCTCCGGGCGGGGCTGGTGGTCGCCGAGGAAGACCAGGACCGTGTTCGGGTGGGCGTAGCGCTGCATGAACCCGAACAGACTGCGCAGCGAGTACTCGATCGAGGCCCGGTACTCGGCGCGCACGCTCTCCGTGTCCTTCCAGACCTCCGCCGGGTCCTTGCCCGCCCGCCGGATCGGCCCGAACACCGAGCCGTCACCGAGGTCCTTCCAGCCGATCATGCGGGGCAGCGGCGCCCAGGGCTGGTGGCTGGAGGCGAGGATGATCTCTGCCATCAGCGGACGCCGGTTCTTCCTCCCGTACTCCAGGCGGTCGAAGGCCTCCAGCGTGAACTGGTCGGGGACGGGCGTCCAGCTGAAGTACGGGCCGCGGTAGCCGAGATGCGTGGAGTCGTAGGCGCGGTCGAGCCCGAAGAACCGGGCCTCCGGCCAGGCGCGGCGGACGCCCGGGACGACACCGACCGTGCGCCACGCGCCGGTCCTCCGGAAGTACTGGTTGAGGGTCGTCCGGCCGCCGGAGACCAGATTGCGGTAGCGCTGCTGGTTGTCGATCCACAGTCCGGACAGCAGCGTGGCGTGGCACATCCAGCTGCCCGCCCCGAGGACCGGGGAGCGCAGCCAGCCGCTGCGGGCGTCGAAACCGGCCGCCTTGAGCGAGGCGGTGCCCTCCTGGAGGACCGCGCCGACCTGTCGCGCCATCGCCGGATCCTCGATCGCCGTACGGCCGTAGCTCTCCACGAACGTGAACAGCACGTCCTTGCCGCGCAGACCCGTCAGCAGCCGGTCCGGCGGAGTGTTCTCGAAGGCGTCGACGGCGGCCTCCGCCGCGAAGACCCGCGCGTCCGCCAGACCGGCCCGGACCGCCCGCACCCTCTCGTCCACCAACTGGGCGTCCAGCGTCGCGGCGACGGGCGCGCCACCGGCCTGGAGGCCGAAGGTGGCACAGGTGACCCAGGCGACGGCCAGCACCAGCGTGGTACGGCTCGCAGGCCGGCGGCGGCGCGCCAGCCGGTCGGCGAGCCGTACCAGGGCGAGGACGGTCACGGCCGGCACGGTCACGGCGAGCAGCACGGCCCCGGCGATCGCGAGCAGCTCACTGGTCCGGCCGAACGACTCCCGTACGTAGTCCGCCGCGTCGTCCAGCAGAACCCAGTCGAGCACCAGGTCGAACGGCCGTTGCAGCGCCGAGTAGAAGCCTATGTCCAGGCACTTCACCAGCGTCAGCACCCCCAGCGCCGCGCCCGCCAGCACCGCCGTGACGCGCCGCGCCCAGGCGGGCAGCACCAGCAGAACGGCGGCCAGCACGATCCCCTCGGCCGGGAGGCGCAGGAACGCCCCCGGCCTCAGGTGGTCGAGCTGGTTCGGCAGCAGCAGTGCCGTCAGGAGCAGGGCGGCGGCCAGGAGTGTCGTCCCCACCGTGACGGTCCTGGCGACACCCGGATGTCTCCGCAGCCGGCCGCCGTCATCGCCCGCACCGGCCGGCGCGCCTTCGGTGTCCGGCAACTGGGCAGGCGTGGGGTGCGACACCGGAGGTCCTTCCGAACGGTCGTCGTGACGCTGCGCGCTTGATCGATGCCATATCGTGCGCACACAGTGCGACCCCGGGACCGCCCGCCACGCTGGCACGCCCGTGCCTCATGACTCGAGGACCCCGAGGTCCGTCCGCCGTACCGCAGGCTCTGCGGAGACCTGAGGCGGGCTCAGCTCTGCGGCCCGAACGCCTTCATGAAGCGGTCCCGGAACTGGTTCATCGCCCACTCCGGCGCGTTGTCCGCCGGCTTGAGCCCGTCCGTCCAGCCCCACCCGGAGACCCGGTCCAGGACCTTCGGGTCGCGGGCGACGATGGTGACCGGCACGTCCCGGTTGGTGCTGCCGCCCGTGACCGTCGGCACGGGCTGGTGGTCGCCGAGGAAGACGAGGACGGTGTTGTCGTCGCCGTAGCGCTGCATCCACTGGGTCAGGCTGTCCAGGGAGTACTGGATCGCCTTGCGGTACTCGGTCCGTACGCTCTTCGCGCTCTTCCAGACCTCCGTGGGGTTCGTGCCCTCCTTCTTGATCTTGTAGAAGATCCTGCCGTCCCCGAGGTCCTTCCAGTCGATGATGTGAGCGATGGGGGACCAGGGGTTGTGGCTGGAGGCCAGGATGATCTCCGCCATGATCGGGTCGCGGTTCTTCTTGCCGTGCTCCAGCTTCTGGAAGGCCTCCAGGCTGAACTGGTCCGGCACCGGCGTCCAGCTGAAGTACGGGCCGTAGTAACCGAGGTGCGTGGAGTCGTAGATGTGGTCGAGGCCGAAGTACTTGCCCTCGGGCCAGGACTTGCGCACGCCCGGCACGATGCCGACCGTGCGCCAGGCCCCGGTCTTCTGGAAGTAGCTGGTGAGGGTCGCGTGGTCACCGGTGGTCAGGGTCCGGTACCGCTGCTGGTTCTTGATCCACAGACCGGACAGGAACGTCGAGTGGGCGAGCCAGCTGCCGGCGCCCGTCACGGGCGACCTGAGCCAGCCGCTCTGCGCCGCGAAACCGGCCGACTTGAGCCTGTCGTTCCCCTCGTTGAGCGTCGCGTCGATCTCCGGAGCCATCGCCGGATCGTCGATCGCCACCCGGCCGTAACTCTCGATGAAGGTGAACAGCACGTCCTTGCCGCGCAGTCCGGTCAGCAGCTGGTCGGACGGGGTGTCGGCGTAGGCGTCGACGGCGAGTTCCTTCTTGAAGACGTCGGCGTCCCCCAGTCCGTCGCGGACGTACTGCACACGGTTGGCGAGGAACTGGCTGTAGCCCTTGGTGGCGAACGGGATGCCGGCGAACTGCACGCCCAGCGAGAAACAGGTGATCCACACGGTGCCGAGGACGAGCGTGGTGCTCACGGCCGCGGAGCGGTGCCGGTCCAGGACGTTCGCCAGCCGCACCATCGCGAGCGCGCTCAGCACGAGTACGACGACGAGCAGGACGATCACCCCGATCACCGCGAGCACCTCGCCCGTGTGACCGAACGAGTCCTTCACCCAGTCCGCCGCGTCGGTCAGCAGGACCCAGTCGAAGACCAGGTCGAACGGCCGGGCCAGGGTCTGGTAGAAGCCCATGTCGAGGCACTTCAGGACGGTGGACAGGCCGAGGAACGTCCCCGTGACGACGGCCGCGATCCGCCGTGCCTTCGACGGCAGCACGAGCAGGACGACCGAGAGGTACACCACTTCGACGGGGAGGCGGAGGAAGGTCTGGAAGGAGAACCGGTCGAGGCGGTCCGGCACGAGGATCGCACCGAGCACGAAGGCGGCCGCCAGGACGCTCGTGCCCACCCGAACGGAGGTTGCGACGCGGGGGTGGCGGCGGATTCGGCCGAACCGGCTGCGTGGGGCGGATCCGGCGGCCTGCGACGCGGGTTCGGTCTCGTCCCCGGCCGTGGCGGGGGCCGGGTGCGACTCGGCGCCCTCGGGAGCGCGTTCGCCGTCGCCGGCGGGCAGTGAGGCACCGGTCTCCCCGGCTGCCTCGCCGCGCTCCTCGTCACCGGTCGCCTCGGTCGCTTTGTCCGCCTCGGCTGTCTCGTCCGCCTCGACCCGAGTGCCGGCTTCGGCCTCGGCCCCGTCATCTGTCGGGTGCTCGGCCGACGGGGAGTCCGGCTCGGCCTCGGTCTCCGTCGGCTCGGTCGGCGTCCCCGCCGCCGGGTCCGGGGCCGACGCGTCCGCGTCCAGCAGTTGGCGAGGGGGCGTGAGGTGCGACACCCGTAAGTCCTTCCGTGCGAAGCCCGGTGATGGCACGGCGGACCGGGCCCGCAGGTCAGGAACCGCCAACCTCGCGTACGGCCTGACGTTACCCGGTGTTCAAACATCCGGGTCAATCGCGTGCAAAGAGCGCGCACGTGCTGCCGTCCCGGCGGGTCCTGCCCCGCTGCCCGCGCGTCCTACCGGTCGGCGGCCACCGCCACCTCCCGCGCCCACCGGTAGTCCGCCTTGCCGCTCGGCGACCGCTGGATGGCGTCGGCGATCACCAGCTGACGGGGAACCTTGTACCCGGCCAGATGGGTACGGCAGTGGGCCTGGATGTCCGTGAGGGAGGGCGGCTCCGCGCCCTCGCGCAGTTGCACCACCGCCGCCACATGGTTGCCCCAGGTGGTGTCCGGCACCCCGGCGACGAGCGCGTCGTACACGTCCGGGTGCGACTTCAGTGCCTGCTCGACCTCCTCCGGGTACACCTTCTCGCCCCCGGTGTTGATGCACTGCGAGCCCCTGCCGAGCACGTTCACGACGCCGTCCTCGTCGACCGTCGCCATGTCGCCCAGGAGCACCCACCTCCGGCCGTCCTTCTCGAAGAACGTCTCGGCGGTCTTCGCCGGGTCGTTGTAGTAGCCGAGCGGTACGTGACCGCTCTGCGCGACCCGGCCGATCTCGCCCACCGCGACCGGCTCGTGGCCGGCCGGATCGACCACCTGGGTACGGGAGTTGACGCGGACCCGGAAGCCGCTGCCGGCCCCGGAGTCGTTGGTCGCGGTTCCGTTGAAGCCGGACTCGGAGGACCCGAAGTTGTTCAGCAGCATGGCGTTCGGGACGAGTTCGCTGAACTGCCGGCGCACGGTCTCGGAGAGGATCGCACCGGAGGAGGAGACGCTGAACAGGGCGGAGCAGTCGGTGCCCTTCATCGGCCCGTTGAGGGCGTCGATCAGCGGGCGCAGCATCGCGTCGCCGACCAGCGACATACTGGTGACCTTCTCCTTCTCGACGGTGCGCAGCACCTCCTCGGGGACGAACTTGCGGTGGATCACGACCCGTTGCCCGAAGTTGAAGCCGATGAAGGTGGTGAGCGTGGACGTGCCGTGCATCAGCGGGGGAGTGGGGAAGAAGGTGATGCCCGTCCCGCCCGCCGCGACCCGTTCGGCCAGCTCCTCCGGCCGCTTCACCGGCTCACCGGTCGGCGCGCCACCGCCCAGCCCGGCGAAGAACAGGTCCTCCTGACGCCACATCACACCCTTGGGCATACCGGTCGTGCCGCCGGTGTAGATGATGAACTGGTCGTCCGCCGAGCGCGCGGGGAACCCCCGCCCGGGCGACCCGGCGGCCTCGGCCTCCGTGAAGGCGAGAGCCTTGAGGCCCGTGTCCACCGGCTCGCCCACCCGCACCAGGTGCCGCAGCTTCGGCGCCCGGGGCAGCGCCGCCGCCACCCGGTCGTCGAACTCCGCGTCGAAGACCAGCGCGACGAGATCCGCGTCGCGGTAGAGGTACACCAACTCCTCTTCGACGTACCGGTAGTTGACATTGACCGGCACGACCCGCGCCTTCAGGCAGCCGAGCACCGTCTGCAGGTACTCGACCCCGTTGTAGAGGTGCAGGCCGAGATGCTCGCCCGGGCGGATGCCGCTGTCGATCAGATGGTGGCCGATGCGGTTGGCGGCGGCGTCCAGCTCGGCGTAGGTCAGCCGGCGTTCCGCCCCCGTGCCGGGGTGGTCGAGGTAGACGAGCGCCTCGCGGTCCGTGGCCACGTCCACGACCGACTCGAACAGATCGGCAAGGTTGTACTCCACCGCTCCTCCTGACCCCGGCGACCGTGACGAAGAAAGGCGCACCTGTCCGTTCGCCGGTCATCAGAGCAAAGGGCGCGGCAAGTGTGAAGGGTTCGCGCGAAGAAATCTGACTGTCTGTCAGAAAACCCTTGAAGTGCCTCCCCGGCTACTGCAACCTGTTCTCGTTCTGGTGGAGGGGAGACGATCCCTTTCGGAGGGGAGACGGTCCATGGGTGGAACGGAACACCTCACCGTGCGGCGCGAGGGCGCCACACTCGTGCTCACGCTCAACCGGCCCGAGGCGAAGAACGCGCTCTCGATCGCCATGCTCGTCGGCCTGTACGACGGCTGGATCGAGGCCGACGAGGACGACGGCGTCCGCTCGATCGTGCTCACCGGGGCCGGGGGCGCCTTCTGCGCCGGGATGGACCTCAAGGCGCTGGCCGGACAGGGCATGGCGGGCGAGCACCTGCGCGACCGGCTGAAGGCCGACCCCGACCTGCACTGGAAGGCGATGCTCCGTCATCATCGCCCGCGCAAACCGGTGATCGCCGCGGTCGAGGGGTACTGCGTCGCGGGCGGCACGGAGATCCTCCAGGGGACCGACGTCCGGGTCGCGGGCGAGTCCGCGACGTTCGGCCTCTTCGAGGTCCGGCGGGGGCTCTTTCCGATCGGCGGGTCCACGGTGCGGCTCCAGCGGCAGATTCCGCGCACGCACGCCCTGGAGATGCTGCTCACCGGGCGGCCGTACAGCGCCAGGGAGGCGGCCGACATCGGGCTCGTCGGCCACGTCGTGCCGGACGGCACCGCGCTCGACAAGGCCCTGGAAATCGCCGAACAGATCAACGCGTGCGGGCCGTTGGCGGTCGAGGCGGTCAAGGCGTCGGTGTACGAGACCGCTGAGCTGACCGAAGCCGACGGGCTGGCTGCGGAGCTGAAGCGGGGGTGGCCGATCTTCGACACGGCCGATGCCAAGGAAGGTGCCCGTGCCTTTGCGGAGAAGCGAGCGCCTGTCTACAAGCGTGCGTAGCGCTGCGCGGGCCTGGGCCGGTCCGGAAGCTGCGGGCCGGTGGGGGCTGGTCGCGCAGTTCCCCGCGCCCCCAAAAGAGAAAGAACGGGGCGTCCCCCCCATCGACCTAAAGGAGGCAAGCCCCCCATGCCCGAAGTTCTCAAGGCCCCCCTCGTCGTGGAGTTCCCCTTCACCCGATCGCTCGGGCCCGTGCAGAGCGCCTTTCTCACCGGGCTGCGGGAACGCGTCGTCCTCGGTGTGAAAACCGGTGACGGCCGCACTCTCGTCCCGCCCGTCGAGTACGACCCCGTCACCGCCGAGGAGATCCGCGACCTGGTGGAGGTCGCGCCCACCGGGACCGTCACGACCTGGGCCTGGAACCACGAGCCCCGCCGTGGACAGCCTCTCGGTACGCCCTTCGCCTGGGTCCTGGTCCGGCTCGACGGCGCCGACACCGCCCTGCTGCACGCCCTCGACGCCCCCGGCCCCGACGCCGTCCGCACCGGGATGCGGGTCCGGATCCGCTGGGCCGAGGAGCGCTCCGGCGCCATCACCGACATCGCCTGCTTCGAGCCGTACGACGGTGAGGACACCTTCGTCACCGTCCGTGCGGGCGAGTTCGAGGATCCGGTGCACGGGATCATCGCGCACGCCCGCCTCGACTACACCTACTCGCCCGGCCGCGCCCAGTCCGCCTTCATCGAGGCCCTCGCGTCCCGGCGGACCTTCGGCGAGCGCTGTCCCTCCTGCCGGAAGGTGTACGTCCCGCCGAGGGGTGCCTGCCCCACATGTGGGGTGGCCACATCGGAACAGGTCGAGGTGGGTCCCGGCGGCACGGTCACCACCTTCTGCATCGTCAACATCAAGGCGAAGAACCTCGACATCGAGGTGCCGTACGTCTATGCCCACATCGCCCTCGACGGCGCCGGCCTCGCCCTGCACGGCCGGATCGGCGGGATCCCCTACGACCAGGTGCGGATGGGGCTCAGGGTCGAGCCGGTGTGGACCGAGGGGTCCCGCTTCCCCGATCACTACCGGCCCAGCGGTGAGCCGGACGCGGACTACGAGACGTACAAGGAGCTGCTGTGATGCGTGACATAGCACTGGTCGCCTTCGCACAGACCGACCACCGCCGTACCAGCGAGGACCTCTCCGAGGTCGAGATGCTCATGCCGGTGCTGCACGACGTGCTCGGACAGACCGGCCTGAAGACCGCCGACATCGGCTTCACCTGCTCCGGCTCCAGCGACTACCTGGCCGGCCGCGCCTTCTCCTTCACCCTCGCCCTCGACGGCGTCGGGGCCTGGCCGCCGATCTCCGAGTCGCACGTCGAGATGGACGGCGCCTGGGCCCTGTACGAGGCCTGGACCAAGCTGCTCACCGGAGACGCGGACACCGCGCTCGTCTATTCGTACGGCAAGTCCTCACCCGGCTCCGTGCGGGACGTCCTGACCCGGCAGCTCGACCCCTACTACGTGGCCCCCCTCTGGCCGGACTCCGTCGCCCTCGCCGCCCTCCAGGCCCAGGCCCTCATCGACGCGGGCGAGACCGACGAGCCCGCGCTGGCGGCGGTCGGCGCTCGCAGCAGGGCGGACGCGGTCGCCAACTCCCATGCCCAGCTGCGGGGTTCGGTGCCCCAGGGGGAGTACCTCGCGCGGCCCCTGCGTACCGGCGACTGCCCGCCCATCGCAGACGGGGCCGCGGCCGTGATCCTCGCGGCGGGGGAGCGGGCCCGGGAGCTGTGCGCCAGGCCCGCCTGGATCCGGGGCATCGACCACCGCATCGAGGCGCACGGCCTGGGCGTCCGGGACCTGACCGACTCGCCGTCCGCCCGGCTCGCCGCCGAGAAGGCCGGTGCCTTCGAACGGCCCGTGGACACCGCCGAGCTGCACGCGCCGTTCAGCTCCCAGGAGGTCGTGCTGCGCAAGGCGCTGCGGCTCGGCGACGACGTGCGCGTGAACCCGTCCGGCGGGGCCCTCGCGGCCAACCCGATCATGGCCGCCGGGCTGATCCGCATCGGCGAGGCCGCCGCCCGCATCCACCGCGGCGAGTCCGACCGTGCCCTCGCCCACGCCACCTCCGGGCCCTGTCTGCAGCAGAACCTGGTTGCCGTACTCGAAGGGGATCCGCGATGAGCAAGGAGCCCGTGGCCGTCGTAGGGATCGGCCAGACCAAGCACGTGGCGGCCCGGCGGGACGTGTCGATCGCGGGGCTCGTCCGCGAGGCCGCGCGACGCGCCCTCGACGACGCCGAGTTGGACTGGGCGGACATCGACGCCGTCGTCATCGGCAAGGCGCCCGACTTCTTCGAGGGCGTGATGATGCCGGAGCTGTACCTGGCGGACGCGCTGGGGGCGGTCGGCAAACCCATGTTGCGGGTCCACACGGCGGGTTCGGTGGGCGGCTCGACCGCGCTCGTCGCGACCAACCTCGTCGCCGCCCGTGTCCACTCCACCGTGCTGACCCTCGCCTTCGAAAAGCAGTCCGAGTCCAACGCCATGTGGGGGCTCTCCCTGCCGATCCCCTTCCAGCAGCCCCTGCTGGCGGGCGCGGGCGGTTTCTTCGCGCCCCACGTGCGGGCCTACATGCGGCGCAGCGGCGCCCCGGACACCGTCGGCTCGCTGGTCGCCTACAAGGACCGGCGCAACGCGCTCAAGAACCCCTACGCACACCTCCACGAGCACGACATCACCCTGGAGAAGGTCCAGGCGTCCCCCATGTTGTGGGACCCCATCCGTTACTCGGAGACCTGCCCCTCCTCCGACGGAGCCTGCGCCATGGTCCTCACCGACCGTGCCGGAGCAGCCCGTTCCACGAACCCGCCGGCCTGGATGCTCGGCGGGGCCATGCGGAGCGAGCCGACCCTGTTCGCCGGCAAGGACGCGGTGTCGCCACAGGCCGGGAAGGACTGCGCCGCCGACGTCTACCGGCAGGCGGGGATCGCCGACCCGCGCCGGGACATCGACGCCGTCGAGATGTACGTGCCGTTCTCCTGGTACGAGCCCATGTGGCTGGAGAACCTCGGTTTCGCCGAGGAGGGCGAGGGCTGGAAACTCACCGAATCGGGGGTCACCGAACTCGACGGTGACCTCCCCGTCAACATGTCGGGCGGCGTCCTCTCCACCAATCCGATCGGCGCCTCCGGGATGATCCGGTTCGCCGAGGCCGCCCTCCAGGTGCGCGGCCAGGCCGGAGAACACCAGGTGGACGGCGCCCGGAAGGTACTCGGGCACGCCTACGGCGGCGGTTCCCAGTTCTTCTCCATGTGGCTCGTCGGCGCCTCGGCCCCCGACAGCTGAAAGGACCCGTTCACGTGGCCTGTTGAGTGCCGGAACCGGAAGCTAGGCTGGCCGCGGACGACGAATTCGGGAGGAGCACGGACGTGGCCGAGAGCACCATCCAGCAGCAGCCGGTACTGGGCTGGGACAAGCCGGAGCTGGACCTCAGCGGGGCCGATTGGCAGTCCAGCAGCCGGGGCCTGGGGGATGTCCAGATCGCCTTTGTCGAGGGATTCATCGCGATGCGCAACAGCGGCCGGGTGGAGAGCCCTTCCCTGATCTTCACCCCCGCCGAGTGGGGTGCCTTCGTGTCGGGGGCCCGCGAGGGCGAGTTCGACCTCACCTGAGCGCCTCCCCCCGGTTCCGCCGCTGCGGCAGAGAGGTGAACCGGGGGGTGTTCCGCAAGGATTTCCGGACACGTGACCAGCAGCGCCCCTCCGGGGCCGCCGCCTGAGACAGGCTGGCCCCGGACGGGGAAGGTCGTATTCCGGAGGTGAGGAACGATGAGCACTGCGCCGGTCATCGCCGCGGCGGACGGTTCGGACGACAGTCTGCGCGCGCTGGACTGGGCCGTGCGGGCGGCCCGGCAACAGGGCGCACCGCTACGGGTGGTGCACGTCCGCCAGTACGCCGCGTGGGGGCAGCCCGACGTGCTGGTCGCCGGCGAGCCGGACGCGGCCGGCGACCCCGTGCTCGACGAGGTCCGGGACCGGCTGCGCACCGCTGCCGCGGGGCTGACCGTCGAGTACGTCGCCCTGGAGGGCGCCCCGAGCGCGCTGCTGCCCGAACTGGGCACCGACGCACAGCTGTTGGTGCTCGGCTCCCGGGGCCGCGGCGGCTTCGCCAGCCTGCTGCTCGGCTCCAACGGCATGGCCGCCGCCCGCGACGCCGCGTGCCCGGTGGTCGTCGTACCCCGGCCGGGGCGCGAGGTCCAGGAGGAACTGGCCGCCGAGCCCGGGCCCCGGGTCGTCGTCGGCCTGGACGTGGACAGCCCCGACGACGCCACCCTCGCCTTCGCCCTCGCCGAGGCCGCCCGGCACGGCGCCCGGCTCCAGGTGATCGCCGCCTACCCGTGGCCGCTGCAGAGCTGGGTCGCGGCCGGGGAGATCGTCCCGCCGGCCGTCGACCGGGACGAGGTCGAACAGGAGACCCGCACCCTCGCCGAGGGCTTCCTCGCCCCGCACCTGAAGGACCGCCCCGGTCTGCGCGCCGACATCCTCGCGCTGCCCGGCGACGCGGCCGGCCTGCTGGTGGCCGCCTCGAAGGACGCCACCCTGGTCGTCGTCGGCCGCCACCGCCGTCGGCTGCTCGCCCCGGCCCGCATGATCGGCTCGGTCACCCAGGCCGTGCTGCTGCACGCGGCCGCCCCGATCGCGGTGGTCCCGCCGTCGCCACCGCAGCGGTGATGTCAAGTCCCTTCGCCCAGTTACCGTCAGTAGGGAGCGGATCACCGTGGTCGGGCGTACGCTGAGCTGCCTGCAAGCCACGGTGCGCGCCCGCTCCCCGCGCTCGCGTACCACCGTGGCGGGGGGTGGTCATGGGACAGCGGGTCCTGCGGAACCGACGGACGCTCTACGAGCGTGAGGGTGAACTCTCCGCCGTCGACGAGGCGTTGGCCGAGCTCACCGGCCTGGGCACGGACGGCGCGGCACCGGGCGACCGGCCGCTCGGCGCGCTGCTCGCCTTCGCCGGCCGGGCCGGCATCGGCAAGACCACCCTGCTCGCCGAGGTCCGCCGCCGCGCCGCCGCCCAGGGCTGCACCGTGCTCTCCGCGCGGGGTGGCGAGCAGGAACAGCGCGTCGCCTTCCATGTCGCCCGCCAGCTCCTGCAACCCCGGCTCGCCGGCGCCCCGGAGGCCGAACTGCGCGCCTCGCTGGGCAGTTGGTACGACATCGTCGGCCCCGCCCTCGGCCTGTGCGCCCCGACCGAGGGCGCCCCGCCCGACCAGCAGGGCCTGCGCGACGGCCTCGACTGGGTGCTCACCCACCTCGCCCTGCGCCAGGCCCCGATGGTCCTCGTCCTCGACGACGCCCACTGGGCCGACCCCGAATCCCTCGGCTGGCTCGCCGCGTTCGCGCCACGCGCCGAGCAACTCCCGCTGCTCGTCGTCGTCGCGTACCGGCCCGACGAACTCCCCGAGCACGCCGACGCGTTCCGGGGCCTGCCCGGACGGGCCGGCGGCCGTCCGCACGGCCTCGAACCGCTCAGCGCCGACGCCGTCGCCGGCCTGGTCCGCGAGAGCCTCGGCGACCACGCCGACGACGCCTTCTGCCACGAGTGCTGGGCCGTCACCGCCGGCAACCCCTTCGAGGCCGTCGAACTGACCGCCAAGGTCTCCGACCGAGGCCTCGACCCCACCGAGGCCGGCGCGCCCCTGCTGCGCGACCTCGCCGCCGCCGTCAAGGGCAGCGGCCTGATCGCCCGCCTCGAACGCCTGGGCCCCTCGGCGGTCCGGTTCGCCTGGGCCTGCGCCGTCCTCGGCACCGAGATCCATCCGGCGCTCGCCGCCGCCGTCGCCGGCCTCGGCCACGAGGAGGCCGCCGACGCCGCCGACGCCCTGCGCGGCGCCCGCGTCCTCACCGGCGTCGAGACCCTGGAGTTCGTCCACCCACTGATCGCCACCGCCGTCTACCGGGCCATCCCGCCCGCCACCCGGGTCGCCCTGCACGGCCAGGCCGCCTGGTGCGTGACCGACGACGGCCAGGGCGCCACCGCCGCCGCCCGCCACCTCCTGGAGACCCACCCCGAGGGCGACACCTGGGTCGTCCGGCAGCTGCGCGCCGCCGCCGGCGAGACCCTCCGGGCCGGCGCCCCCGACACGGCCCGCGCCTACCTCGCGCGGGCCCTGCGCGAACCCCCGCCCGCCAAGGAGCGCGCCGCCGTCCTCCACGAACTGGGCAGCGCCTCCCTCCTCACCGAGCCCGCCACCACCGTCAACCACCTGCGCGCGGCCCTCCAGGAGCCCATCGCCGAGCCCGCCCTGCGCCACCACATCGTCTACCGCCTCTCCCAGGTCCTCGCCCACAGCGACCGCCTCGCCGAGGCCTCCGAGACCCTCGCCCGCGAGATCCACGTGACCGGTGACGCCCGCGTCCGGCTCCGCATGCTCTCCGAACAGTTCATGTGGGACGCCTTCCGCGCCGACGAACCCGACCACCCCTCCCGCTCCCGCCGCCTGACCCGGCTCGCCGACCGCATAAAGGGCCGCGACCTCACCGAGCGGTACGTCATCGGGCTGCGCACCTGGGACGCGATCCAGCGCGGCGAGCCTGCCGAGGTGGCCCTCCAGCACGCCGAGCGCGCCCTGGCCGGCGGCCTCGGCTGGGCGGAGGCCGACCGCGGGTTCGAGGTCCCCGTCCTCGTCGCCCTCGCCTTCATGTACGCCGACCGGCCCGACCGCACGGAGGAGCTCTTCGCCGCCGGGATCGCCGACTTCGAACGCCAGGGCTGGCGCGGCGCCCACCTCTCCTTTGCCTACACGCTCCTCGGCTACGTCCGCTACCGCCGCGGCCGCCTCGCCGAGGCCGAGGAGCACGCCCGCTCCGGCCTGCGCCTCGCCGAACGCGTCGGACCCGGCACCCCGGCCCACTGGTACGCCGTCGGCATCCTCATCCAGACCCTCATCGCCCGCGGCCGCACCGAGGAGGCCGCCCGCCTCGCCGAGGACCACGCCTTCCGGGAGCCCTTCCCGGCGGCCGTGGTCTTCCCCGACGCCCAGACGGTCTACGGCGAACTGCTCCTCGCCCGCGGCCTCACGAAGGACGCGGCGGCCGAGCTCTCCGCGGCCGGCCGCCGCCTCGAACCCCGCGGCATCCGCAACCCCTCATGGTGCCCCTGGCAGCTCCACCTGGCCCGCGCCGAAGCCCACGACGCCCCGGAACGCGCCCTGACGACGGCCCTCGACGCGCTGACCCGCGCCCGCCGCTTCGGCGCCCCCTCAGCCATCGGCCAGGCCCTGCGCACGGCAGCGGAGGTCTCGACCGGCGAGTCCCGCCTGACATACCTGCGCGAGTCGGTGGCGTACCTGGAGCGCTCTCCCGCCGCTTACGAGTTGGCCTGCGCGCTGGTGGCCCTGGGCGCGGAACTCCGTGATGCCGAACTCCTTCGCAGGGGCCTGGACACCGCCGTGCAGTGCGACGCGGACGCCTTGGCGGTGCAGGCCCGCGCGGAGCTGTCCGCAGCGATGGAGCAAACGAAGGGCGCAACCCCCTAGGGGCGCGGGGAACTGCGCGACCAGCCACGACGGCGCCGCACCGCGGAACGACCGCCACCCACCACGGCCGACTCCGCCGCCCGGCCCGGCACCGCCGAACACCACCGCCGTGGCTGAGCGCCGTTGCGGCGGATCAAAAGTGCCGGCAGAGGATGCCACCGACACAACAAGGGGGGCCGGCGGAGGAAGGTGGCAGCAGAGCAGGAGGGGTGGCGGCTCGGGAGGGTCGGCCGAACCGCGCCCGGCACTGATCCCCGCCCCACAACCCGGGCCCCGTACCATGGAGCGCATGTCGTTCCTCCGTCGCCGCAGCGCCACTCCCGCCGGCCCCGACTTCGACGTACTGGCCATGGACCCGGGTGACTGGCCCGGCAACCTCGGAGCCGGGCTGCTGCCCGCCCCCGACGGCACCTGCCAGGGCGTCTTCCTGCGCTACGACCTCTTCGGCGGCCGCGGCCCCGCGATGATCATCGGGAACCTTCCCGAGGGCTCCCCGGCCCGCGAGGTGGAGGAGGACGAGGTCCCCTTCGAGGTCGGCCAGCTCCTCCTCGCCCTGGAGAACGACGAGGACGTCACCGTCGTCGGCACCGAGGACATGCCGGTCCTGCAGGGCGACAACCTGCTGATCGTGCGCCGTCTCAAGCTCTCCGAGAGCCGGATCTCCTGCGTCCAGTTCGACCGCAGCGACGGCGTCCTCGTGACCATCGCCGCCTGGGACCGCCCGATCACCGACGACCTGTACGCCCTGCTGAAGCCGCTCCCGGCGGAGCTTTTCCAGCAGGGCTGAGGCAGACCCCTCCGTCGGCTACTTCCCGTGACCGTGGCCGTGGCCGTGGTGCCGTCCGGTCTTCGCGGCCGGCACCACGTCCACGTCGGCCGCGCGGACGAACTCGACCCGGTGGCCGTACTGGATCTCGTAGTACAGGTCCTTGCCCACGACGACCTTGTGCGAGTCGGTGCTGAAGGTGACGGCGTAGTAGTACTCGCCCGGCACCTCGTCACCGGCCACGTACTTCTGGCCCGCCGGGATCGTGTAGGGCAGCGGGGAGACCGACTGGGCGGGTACCCCGGAGGGGTACGCGGACGCCTCCGGATAGGCGCGGCCGTACACCGGGATGCTGGTCCGGTCCGCCTTCGGCGTGATCACCAGCCCGGTCGCGCCGACCGCCGTCGGCGCGCTCGCCGGGTTCTTGAACCACGCCTTCTGCCCGAGGTACCAGATCGCCGTCCAGTCGCCCCAGGTGTCCGCCACCGTGTACTGCTGGCCGGTGGCGGCCCGTGAGGAGAGGTCGTTGACGTCGGTCGTCGGTGTCGTACCGAGGCCGATGTCCTTGATCAGGGCCGCGCTCTCGTCGTGGTCGGAGTACAGCCGTACCGCGCTGGAACCGTGCGCGGCACAGGGCTGGCCCTTGGTGACGCAGCCGGTGTACGTCGGCTGGTTCGTGGCGTAGTCCGGCAGGATCGTCACCACACCGCCCGTCACCACCCGGTGCTTCTTGCCCGCCTTCTGCTTGAAGGGGTGGTCAAGGAGCTCGAAGTAGTGCCGCCAGTCCCAGTAGGGGCCGGGGTCGGTGTGCATCCCGGGGATCGTGGACGTGGTCGGGCCGGGCACGGTGTCGTGGCCGAGGATGTGCTGCCGGTCCAGCGGGATGCCGTACTGCTCGGAGAGGTACTTCACCAGCCGGGCCGAGGAGCGGTACATCGCCTCCGTGTACCAGGCGTCCGGAGAGGCGAGGAAGCCCTCGTGCTCGATGCCGATCGACTTGGCGTTGATGTACCAGTTGCCCGCGTGCCAGGCCACGTCCTTCGCCTTGACGTGCTGGGCGATCAGACCGTCGGTGGAGCGGATGGTGTAGTTCCAGGACACATAGGTCGGGTCCTGGACCAGCTTGATGGTGGTGTCCCAGGAACCCTCGGTGTCGTGGATGACGATGTACTTGATGCTCTGCGAGGCCGGCCGGTCGGAGAGGTCGTGGTTGCCGTAGTCGTTGTCCCCGAACTGCGCGTAGGGCGCCGGGATCCACTGGCACGACACCGTTGTCGGGCACTCCGTCTCGCCGTCCGCCGCCGTCGTGCGCAGTCCGGTCAGCTTCAGCTGCGCGGTGTCGGGCGCCAGGTCGGGCTGGGCGGCGAGGGCGACGAGCTGCCCCGCGTCGGTGGTGCGCTCCTCGCCCGTGTGGAGGACGTCGAACACGTCGTTGGCGTAGGCCGCCGCGGTCGCCGTGTCGTCGGCTCCGGAGAAGCGGGCGATCGCGCCGTACCAGTCCGCCGGATCGGTGCTGAGCGGCTGGTGGAGGTCCTGCTGGGTGGCGGCGAGCAGGGCGGCGCCGCCGGCCACGTTGGCCGCCGCGTCGGTGCGCAGGTCGGCGGCCGGGATCCCGGTGAGCGCGGCGGCCTTGGGGAGGGTCTTGAGGCGGTCCGGGAGCGCGGAGTTCTGCGGGACCTGCACGCTCGGGTGCAGGGCGGGGCGGGCGCTGTCGCCGCGGGCGTCCTCGGTGCCGTCGGCGAAGTGCTCGGTGGCCGTCGCCAGCGCGGCGTGCGCGTCGGTGAGGTGCATGGGGCCGTAGCCGCCGGTCACGCTGGGCGCGCCGGCGTGCATGTCCCAGCGGGACTGGAGGTAGGAGACGGCGAGCAGCACGCTCTGCGGCACGTGGTACTCGTCGGCGGCGGACGCGAACGCCCGCTGGAGCAGTCCGGCGGACGACTCGCCGGTGTCCGGTGGGGGTGCCGCGCCCAGCAACGGCAGCAGCAGAGCCGCGGCGGCGACGGCTCCGGCCGTCCTGCGCGTACGTCTGCCGCTGTGCGGGGGTGCGGGCTCGATGACGGATCCTCGCAATGCAGCCTCCTGGGGCGATGGGGCGCGACGGGGCGTGCGGGGCTGAGCGTGGCTCAGTGGTACCGGCTTGCCGACGATCCGTCAATCATGCCCAGAGAGGCAGGAATTCCCATGTCATACGATGATCGTGGGAGTTTCGCGGTGGTGGGCCACAGGCCTGCGGGGCGTCAGTGGCGTACACCAGTGGGCGCCCGGGACACTCCCGAAAACACCCCGCACATGCGAGGATCCGCGGCGCGCAGTTGCCCTGAGCGCACCGCGGATCCTCGTCCCCGTCAGCGAGTGCCGACCGCCGCGCGTACGGCCCGGCGGGCCAGCTGGCAGTCGTCGTGCAGCCGCCGGAGCAGCAGCCGCTGTTCCTCGCCGGTCGGCGCGGCGCCCGGGTGGGCCGTACCCGGTGCCGCCGGGGTCGCGTCGTGCATCGAACGCTGCACGGCGGTCTCGTAGGTCCGGATCTCCCGGGTGAGGACCAGCATCAGGTTCACCAGGAAGGCGTCCCGGGACGCGAGTCCGCCCGACTGGGCGATCTGGCTGATCTGACGGCGCGCCACCGGGGCGTCGCCGAGGACCGACCAGAGCGTGGCCAGGTCGTACCCCGGCAGATACCAGCCCGCGTGCTCCCAGTCCACCAGCACTGGACCGGCCGGGGACAGCAGGATGTTCGAGAGCAGGGCGTCGCCGTGGCAGAACTGGCCCATCCCCTGGCGCCCCGCCGCGACCGCGATGCCGTGCAGCAGCTTCTGCAGGTCACCCATGTCCCGGTCGGTGAGCAGACCCAGTTCGTGGTACCGGGCGATCCGGGCCGGGTAGTCGACCGGGGCGTCGAAGGTGCCCGCCGGGGGCCGCCACGCGTTCAGCCGGCAGATCGCCCCCAGTGCGGCCCGGATGTCCGCCCGGGGCGGAGCCTCCGCCGGGTGGCGTTGGACCGCCGCCACCCGGCCCGGCATCCGCTCGATCACCAGCGTGCAGTTGTCCGGATCCGCCGCGATCAGTCTCGGCACCCGCACCGGTGGCCGGTGCCGGACGAACGAGCGGTATGCGGCTATTTCGTGGCGGGTCCGCTCCGCCCAGGCGGGGGAGTGGTCCAGTAGACACTTCGCCACGGCCGTGCTGCGCCCCGTCGTCCCGACGAGGATCACGGACCGACCGGTGCGGCGCAGCACCTGCACCGGAGCGAACTCCGGGCAGATCCGGTGCACCGACGCGATCGCGGTGCGCAGCTGCGCACCCTGGGGGCCGGACAGGTCGAGTCTGCCGCTGAGTGGCTGGGTGCCGAGCCCGGTGGCGCGCCGTTGTCGGCCCACCACCGGTACTGCGGCCCCCGGACGCGCGGGGTCGAGATACGGTCCGCCGCCCGCCGGGCGGGGGCGCAGCGACCGGGGCGGAGCGGACACGGAGGACGATGCTGCGTACATGGGCGATACAGATCCCTTCGTGTACCTGCGGTGCCTGCCTGAGAAGTCCTGTGAGGGGTTCTCGCGCCCAACCCGTCCCGGTCGCCCGGGCACACCCTGGGGAGTGGGCCCGTCGAGTGGCGACCGGGTCGGGGTGGCGCGTTCCTACCTGACACCCGTTGCCCAGTGGCACACCATCTGGCGCACCCTGGCGAACCGTGGCGAATAGTCGCCCGGCAACCGGCACGGGGCTACTGTCAACTCAGCCGAGAACCTGGGGGCTTGACGTGACCGGAGAACCCAACACCCGCCTGTCGGACCTGTTCGGCCTGGCCGGCTGGTCCAAGGGTGAACTCGCGAGGCTGGTCAACCGGCAGGCGGCGGCCATGGGCCACCCCCAGCTGGCGACCGACACCTCCCGGGTGCGGCGGTGGATCGACATGGGAGAGATCCCGCGCGATCCGGTGCCGCGGGTGCTGGCGACTCTGTTCACCGAGCGTCTCGGCCGTGTCGTGACCATCGAGGACCTCGGTCTGGTACGGCACGGGCGTACGGGAAAACGGCCGGACGACGGGAACGTGGAACATCCCGACGGCATGCCGTGGGCGCCCGAACGAACCGCCGCGGTCCTCACCGAATTCACGGGAATGGACCTCATGCTCAACCGACGCGGCTTGGTGGGCGCGGGTGCCGCGCTCACCGCGGGATCCGTACTCAGCAGCGCCATGTACGAGTGGCTGCACACCGACCCCACACTCAAGGCCGACGCCCCCGTCCTCGACGACCCTCTGCACGCCGACCCCGCTGGGTTCGACCGCTACGAGGCCGCCCCCATCGGGTCCGAGGAGATCGAGGAACTGGAGCGCTCCGTCGAGGTGTTCCGTGCCTGGGACGCGGCCCGCGGCGGCGGGCTGCAGCGCAAGGCCGTCGTGGGACAGCTCAACGAGGTGGGCGGCATGCTCGCCTACCGCCACCCCGAGCATCTCCAGCGGCGCCTGTGGGGCGTCGCCGCCAACCTCGCCGTCCTCGCGGGCTGGATGTCGCACGACGTCGGCCTGGAGCCCACGGCCCAGAAGTACTTCGTCATCGCCGCCCATGCGGCCCGTGAGGGCGGCGACCGGCCGCGTGCCGGGGAGGCGCTCTCCAGAGCGGCTCGCCAGATGGTGCACCTCGGCCGGCCCGACGACGCGCTCGACCTGATGAAGCTCGCCAAGTCCGGCTCGGGCGACGAGGTGCTGCCGCGCACCCGGGCGATGCTCTACACCATCGAGGCCTGGGCGCAGGCGTCGATGGGCAAGGGCCAGGCGATGCGCCGCACCCTCGGCGAGGCGGAGGACCTCTTCGTCTCCGACCGGGGCGACGTGCCGCCGCCGAGCTGGATGCAGATGTTCAGGGAGGAGGATCTGTACGGCATGCAGGCCCTCGCCTATCGCACGCTGGCCGAGCACGACCCGGCGGCGGCCGTGCACGCCCAGCACTACGCGGAGAAGGCCCTGACACTGCGGATCGACGGCCGGCAGCGGTCGAAGATCTTCGACTTCCTCTCCATGGCCTCCGCCTGCTTCATCGCGGACGACCCCGAGCAGGCGGACCGGTACGCCCGGCTGGCCCTGATGTCGATGGGATCCAACTCCTCCCACCGCACCTGGGACCGGCTGCGCCAGATGTACCGGCTCACCGCCGAGTACGCCGGCTATCCGAAGATCCAGGAACTGCGGGAGGAGATCAAGCTGGCCCTGCCCAGGGCCAGGAGCAAGGGGAACAACAGCAGCGCACAGGCATAGGGAGCCTGCGCGCTCGACACGAGCCGGCTGATCGCCGACTCACACACCACCTCGGTTACTACTCCCACAGCGCGGTTACTCCCACGCCGCGGTTACTCACTCACCCTGGCGACGAGCACGCAGGCCTCGTCCTCGCGCTCGCTCTCGCCGAACTCCTCGACGACGGCCCTGACACAGTCCTGGGCGGTGTGCGCCGCCCCGAACCGGGGGGCCAGGCCGAGGAGTGCGTCCAGAGAGTCCGTTCCGCTGTGCCCGGGCACCACTCCGTCGGTGTGCAGCAGGAGCAGATCGCCTGGTTCCAGGGTCACTTCGGCCTGCCCGTAACCGGCTCCCGAGGTGACGCCGAGCAGCACGCCGGCCGGCGCGCTGAGCGCGCACCCCGTTCCGCCGCGGAACAGCAGCGGGGCGGGGTGTCCTGCCTGTGCCCAGGTCAGGGTGCGGGTGGCGGGCCGGTAGCGGCAGCACACGGCGCTGCCCAGCGCGGGTTGCACGGTGGCGTCGAGTAACTGGTTGAGCAGGGACATGAGTTGCCCGGGCCGGGTGCCGGCCATCGCCATCCCGCGTACGGCGCCCAGCAGCATCGTCATGCCCGAGGCGACGGCGACGCCGTGCCCGGTGAGGTCGCCGACGCTCAGCAGAGTGTCGCCGTCGGACAGCTCCAGCGCGTCGTACCAGTCGCCGCCCAGCAGGGTGGTGGCCCCGGACGGCAGGTGGTGGGCGGCGACTTCGAGCGTGCCCGGCCCCCGGCGCGGGAGCCGCAGCGCGCCGCGCCCCGAGGGCAGCACGGCCTCCTGGAGTTCGACGGCGAGCCGCTGTTCGGTCTCGGCCTGCCGGCGGTGGAGCTGCATCGTGTCCCGGGTCTCGCGCACCGTGCGCTGGTTGCGCCGCAGTTCGCTGACGTCCCGCAGCACGGCCCACATCGAGGCGGTGCTGCCGCCGCCGTCGAGCACGGGCTCGCCCATCATGTGGACGGTCCGGACGCTCCCGTCGGGTCGCAGGACACGGAACTCGCCGTCGATGGGCCGGGCGTCGACCAGGCAGTCGGTGACCATCGCGGTCAGCCGGGAACGGTCCTCGTCCAGTACCAGGGAGGGGAGTTCGTCGAGGGTGAGCGCGGGCGCGGCCGGGTCCAGGCCGAGGATCTGGAAGAGCTCGCCCGACCAACTGGCCTCGTCCGTCAGGAGGTTCCACTCCGCGCTGCCGACCCGGCTGAGCAGCGAGCCCGGAGGGGGCGAGGAGCGTCGGGCGGGCGGCGCCACCATCCCGGCCGGCAGGGGCGCCGGACCGTCCCGCAGCTGGGCCAGATGCTCGTCCAGGTCGTTGAGTTGATGGAGCGCCAGGTCGTACAGGGCGCGCTGCCAGCGCTCCTCGGGGTGCGAACCGGAGCTCTGGGTGTCCCGCCGCACCGCGTCCACGTCGCCCTTGAGCCGCCGCGTCTGCGATATCAACGCCTCGACCGAGCCGCGCCCGGGCGGCTGGGCGGCGGGGCGGTCCGCGGAGACATGGGACGGCATGACGCACTCCGATGCGGGGACTGTACGGCCAAGGCGGACGGTGGGACCGGTTACGACTGTTGCACAGCCTGCGACGCCCTGTAAGGGATTTGGCAACACACGATACGGTGGTGCTTCTGGCATATGCCAGAGTCTTCATGGGCTGGTCGACCCCCATGAAAGGCGTACGCGACCGGCTGGCGCAAGTCGTAGTCGGACTACGTGACTTGGCGGACTTCGCGGGGTCTCCGTGTCGCGCTCGGGCGGTTGTTCGACGCCTCTGTGTTCACAGTGTCGCGGTCTCGGCCAACCGCGGCAACTCTGTCCGGATTTCGCGTCATGCAAGGGGCCTTCTCGGAGTCCTACAGGCATGGACATCACTTTCGAGCAACCCGCCCGCGCCCGGCTGATCACGGCCGAGGACGAGGAGGTTCCGGTGCCCGCCACGCTCCGGTACACCTCCGGTGATCCCCTGGCCGTCTTCGTCGACTTCCCGGCCGAGGTCACCCTCGGCGGCGAGGAGGTCACCTGGACCTTCGCGCGCTCGCTCCTCGACCAGGGGCTCACCGCCCCGGCCGGACGCGGGGACGTCCACATCTGGCCCTGCGGCCCGGGCCGGACGGCCGTGGAGTTCCACTCGCCGCACGGCCTCGCCCTGCTCCAGTTCGACACCCAGGCGCTGTTCCGTTTCCTGCAGCGCACCCACGAGGTGGTGGCCCCGGGGCAGGAGGACCTCGAGGCGGTCGTGGAGCGGGGCCTGAGCACGCTGTTCGGAGGCGTGTGAGGCGCCTGAGGCGCTACCGACCCGTACTTTGACTTTTGTTCACTCCCGCCTCACCGATCCGGTCCGTACCCTGCCGACCGCCTCGTGCACCCTTGCGCGCGGTGTGCCGCCCGGGCGCACCGGTGACGAGGACGGGGCGAATGACACCGATCAGCCGAAGAGGCTTCGTGGGACTGGGCGCTTCCGTGGCGGCGGGCATGGCGGCGGGCGCCGCCGGCCCACGTGCCGCGGCCGCGGCCCGGAGCGCGGCGACCGGCACGATCTCGGACGTCAAGCACGTGGTGATCCTCATGCAGGAGAACCGCAGCTTCGACCACTACTTCGGACGCCTCAAGGGCGTCCGCGGCTTCGCGGACCGCAGCGGCATCACGCTCAGCGGCGGCTATCCGGTCTTCAACCAGCCGAACGGCTCCGGCCGCCAGTACCCGTGGAAGCTCAGTGCCACCCCCGACGCGGGCGGCAAGGACGGCGAGACGCTCGCCCAGTGCAACGGCGACCTCCCGCACTCCTGGTCCTCCCAGCACTCTGCGTGGAACAAGGGCCGCCTCGACAACTGGGTCGCGGGAGTCGGTAACGTCCGCTCCCTCGGTTACCTGGACCGCTCCGACATCCCCTTCCACTACGCGCTCGCCGACAACTACACGATCTGCGACGCCTACTTCTGCTCCACCCTCAGCGCCACCGGCCCCAACCGCACCTACCTGTGGAGCGGCAAGGTCGACCCGTCCAGCTACGACGGCGGCGACGAGTCCGGTCTGACCTGGCAGAACTACGCCGAGGCCCTGCAGAGCGCCGGAGTGACCTGGAAGGTCTACCAGAACGCCCAGGACAACTACGGTGACAACGGCTGCGCCTACTTCAAGAACTTCGCGAACGCCAAGGCGGGCAACCCCCTCCACGACCGGGGCATGTCCTCGGTCCCCGCGGTGACCGGCTCCACCCCCGACGACATCGCCGCCGCCATCAAGGCCGACGTGCTCGCGGGCACCCTCCCGCAGGTCTCCTGGGTGGTCGCCAACCAGGCGTTCTCCGAACACCCCTACGCCCCGCCCGGCGACGGCGCCCACTTCGTCAACCTGGTCTACCAGGCCCTCGCGGCCGACGCGGACGTCTTCGACTCGACCGTCCTGTTCCTCAACTACGACGAGAACGACGGCTGCTTCGACCACGTCCCGCCCCCGGCCCCGCCCGCCGGCACGGTGGGCGAGTTCCTGAACGGCGTGCCGTACGGCTTCGGCTTCCGGGTCCCGATGATCGTCATCTCGCCCTGGACCCGCGGCGGCTGGGTCTCCTCCGAGGTCTTCGAGCACACCTCGGTGCTGCGCTTCCTGGAGACCTGGACCGCGGCCCTCGGCAAGCCCGCGAACTGCCCGAACATCAGCGCCTGGCGGCGCTCGGTGAGCGGCGACCTGACCGGCGTCTTCGACTTCGCCAACCCGGTCCACGGCGCCGTCTCCCTGCCCGCGACCGGCGTCATCGGCTACTCCACCTGCGGGCCGCTGCCCAACCCGGTGCCCACCACCAACGCCCTGCCCACCCAGGAGTCCGGCACCCGCCCGGCCCGCGCGCTGCCCTACCAGCCGGGCGGGTACCTGGACCACCTGGAGTTCGGGACGGGCGGCATCATCCGCGCCTGGTTCACCATGACCAACCAGGGCACCCCGGCGACCCGGGCGGCCCACCTCGCCATCCACCCGAACGCCTACCGGGACACCACGCCCTGGCAGTACACGGTCGCCGCCGGGGGCACCGTCTCCGACTACTTCAACATCGGCACCGGATACGGCGCCGGCAAGTACGACCTGACCATGACCGGCCCCAACCGCTTCCTGCGCCGCTTCCAGGGCGACGCCACCCAGGCCGGCAAGTCCGCCGAGGTGAGCACCCGTTACGCCGTGGAACCCGGCACCGGCAAGCTCGCCGTCTGGTTCAAGATGGCCAACTCCGGCTCGTCGGCGGTGAAGTTCACCATCACCTCGAACAACTACCGTACCGACGGCCCCTGGACGTACACGGTCGCCGCCGGATCCTCCACCGAGGACTACTTCAACGCCGTCGCGTACCAGAACGGCTGGTACGACTTCACGATCACGGTGGACTCCGACGCGACCTGGTCGCGCCGGTTCACCGGCCACCTGGAGACGGGCGCCGCGAGCATCAGCGGCTGAGGTCCGCGTACAGGTCCGGGCGCGGGGCGAGGTCGACGGTCGTACGGCCGCCGCTCTCCAGCGCCCGGACCCCGGCCTCGGCGACCACGGAGGAGGCGTAGCCGTCCCAGGCGCTCGGTCCGGTGACCCGGCCCTGCCGGGTGGCGTCCACCCAGGCCTGCACCTCGCGGTCGTAGGCGTCGGCGAACCGCACCAGGTAGTCCTGGGCCACCTCCGCGCGGGCGCCGCCGGCCGAGGTGACCAGCATGGTGTGGTCCTCGCCGATCCGGGCGCTGCCCTGCTCGCAGACGGCCTCGCAGCGCACCTGGTAGCCGAAGCCGCAGTTGACGAAGACCTCGACGTCGACGAGGGCGCCCCCGTCGGTCTCGAAGAGCACCAGCTGCGGGTCGAGCAGCCCCTCGGGGGCGCCCGAGGAGGGCCGCGGCCGCAGCACGGTCACCGCGGTCAGCTCCTGGCCGAGCAGCCAGCGGGCCGCGTCGATCTCGTGCGACACCGAGCTGTCGATCAGCATGGCGCTGGTGAAGCCGGGGGGAGAGGACACATTGCGGTGGACGCAGTGCAGCATCAGCGGGCGGCCCAGACGGCCCCCGTCCAGCAGGGACTTCAGACGCCGGTACTCGGCGTCGTAGCGGCGCATGAACCCGATCTGCGCCAGCCTGCGCCCGAGCGCGGCCTCGGCCTCCACCACCCGCAGCGCGCCGGTGGAGTCCGGCACCATGGGCTTCTCGCACAGCACCGGGAGCCCGCGCTCGAAGGCCGCGAGCAGCGGTTCCTCGTGCGCCGGGCCGGGGGAGGCGATCAGTACGGCCTCCACACCCGGTGCGTCCAGGGCGGCCAGCGGGTCCGCGTGCACGGTGACGCGGTCCAGCCCGGCCGCCGCCTCCTTGGCACGGTCGAGGTCGGGGTCGGCGACCGCCGCCACCCTCGCACCGCTCACCACCTGGTCGAGTCGGCGTATGTGGTCGGCTCCCATGTGTCCGGCACCCAGTACCGCGACGCCCAGCGACTCAGCCACGCCCACACACTCCCTCTCGGCCGACGATCACGTTCCAGAGCCTACGTCGGCCGGTCGGGGGGCTCGTCAGTAGCGCAGCACGCCGGCGATGCCGCTCTCGTCGCCCAGGGTGCCGTCCGGCACGAAGCGGACGGCGGCGCCGGTCTCCAGGCACTGCTCGACGATCTCGTCCACGATGTCGTCGCGGGCGTCGAGGTCGCCGCTCGCGGCCGGGACCAGGTGGTCGCCGTCGTCGCGGACCGTGGTGCGGTAGTTCTCCTCGACGGCGAGCAGCCGCACGCGGCCCTCGCGGGCGTTCTGCCAGACCTCGTCGACGCCGGCCGCGAACGTCTTGTGACCGCGCGCCGACTCGAGTTCGCGGGTCACCGAAGCGGTGCTCCTGCGGGACTCCGCCTGCAGCAGCGGGGTGATCGCCTGCCACACGGCCTCCGGGCCGGCGTGCGTGAGTCCGCCGTGCTGCACGGAGGTGCTGTGCCTGGCCACGTTGCCGAGCTCGTCCCACAGGGAGAGGGCGGCCTGTTCCCCGGTGACGTAGAGCGGCCGCGGATCGTTGCGCAGCAGCGCGGCCATCGCGGTGTCCGCGTCCCGCAGGAAGTGCTTGGTGCCCTCGTCGCGGAAGGTGCTGGGCGTGTCGCCTATCTGCTCCTGGCGCTCGGCGTCGAAGTTCACCGTCGGGCGGGTCAGCGGGAAACCGCCGGACCGGCTCTCGGTGACCCGGTCGATCCCGCCGTTCCACAGCGTGATCCGGTCGGCCGAGATCGACAGCACCCAGAACGGGCGCTCGGCGGCGTGCGCCGAGACCAGGTTGCGGGTCAGGAAGGTGTCCGAGAGCACCACGCGCTCGGGCACGCTCCGGGCCAGCGACCACACCTGGTGCTCACCCGGCGCGGCGAAGATCACCAGGCCTTCCTCGCTGTAGGTCAGGTCGACCTCGGCGAGCGCCTGTTCGAGCTGCCTGACGACGTCGGAGCGGCGGTCCCGGGTGATCGCGGGATCGGATTCCAGCTGCTTCTTCGCCTCGGCCACGACATTGCGCAGCCGGACGGAGTCCTGGGTGTTGTCGGGCTCACGACGGTGTGTCGGCGTCAGCACCGAGACGGCCGGATAGGGGCGCGGGCGGCGCAGCTCGGCAAGGGTCGAAGGACTGAGTGCGTGCTCCATATCAGCACCATAGGACCGATTCGCCATTGCGGCATTTGGGGTAATTCATCGACGCCTTCGGGTCCGGGGCGAGCCGTGACCGGGTTGAGGCCCGCGGGCCGGTGACGGAGGGCGGGGCGGCCGGTTACCGTACCCGGCAGTAACCGGATCACGCCCCAGGAGGCCCCCATGCCGCAGCTCGAAGTCGACGGAGCGGCGCTGACGTACGACGACGAGGGCCCCCGTGACGGCGGTGCCGCACCGCTGGTGTTCATCCACGGCTGGACCGCGAACCGGCACCGCTGGGACCATCAGATGGCGCACTTCGCCGGGCAGCGCCGGGTGATCCGGCTCGACCTGCGCGGCCACGGCGAGAGCACCGGGGCCGGGGTGAAGACCATTGCCGAACTGGCCCAGGACGTCACCGCCCTCCTCGACCACCTGGAGGTGGACCGCTTCGTCCCCGTCGGTCACTCCATGGGCGGCATGATCTCCCAGACCCTAGCGCTGACCCACCCCGAGCGGGTCGAGCGGATGGTCCTGGTCGACTCCATCGGCCGGATGGCGTACAGCCGCGGCCGCGGGCTGCTGATGGCGGCCTCGACCCTGGTGCCGTTCAAGCTGTTCGTCGCCGCCAACATCCAGCGGGCCTTCGCCCCCGGCTACCCGCGCGAGCAGATCCGGGAGTACGTCCGCGCGTCCGCGGACACCCCACGCGAGGTCGTCATGACGCTGTACGGCGCCATGCGGGCCTTCGACGTCCTGGACCGGGTCGGCGAGATCGCCGCGCCCACCCTGATGGTGCACGGCTACCACGACATCCAGCTGCCGGTGGGGCAGATGCTGCGGATGGCCAAGGCCTACCCGGACGCGGAGGTCCGGATCATCGACGCGGGCCACGAGCTCCCGGTGGAGCGGCCGGCCGAGCTGACGGCGACGCTGGACCGCTTCCTGACCCCGGCCGCATAGCGCGAGCCCCCGACAGCGCCAGGTGACCGGCGCCCGGCGAAAGCCGCGGCGCCGACCCGTTTGGGGAACTTTTTGCGCTTGGCCGGTTCCGGGCCGAGGGAGCCCGAAGCGAGGCGGGTTCGCGGCCCCCGCGCGGGCAAAGCGCGTCCGAAATCGAGGGTGGGGTACTCCGTTCGTGTTACGTCCAGGTTGACCGGCGGGGATCCCGGGCGCACGCTCGGCATATAGGTGCTGAATACAAGTGGTTCGCTCGGGCAATCGCCTCTGCCGCGAAACCGCAGGTGGCGCGCATGGCCCGGCTGACCGACAGCAGGAGGTAGCACATGTGTGGCATCACCGGCTGGGTCTCCTTCGACCGTGACCTCACCACCGAGACGCGCGCATTGGATGCAATGACGGAGACCATGGCCTGCCGCGGTCCCGACGACCGGGGCACCTGGAGCGAGGGTCCCGCCGCCCTGGGCCACCGCCGGCTCGCGATCATCGACCTGCCCGGCGGCCGTCAGCCGATGACCGTCCGCACCCCGGACGGCACCGTCGCGATGGTCTACTCCGGGGAGGCCTACAACTTCACCGAGCTGCGCCGCGAACTCACCGCCCGGGGCCACGAGTTCACCACCGACTCGGACACCGAGGTCGTGCTCCGCGGCTATGTGGAGTGGGGCGACACCGTCGCCGAGCGGCTCAACGGCATGTACGCCTTCGCCGTCTGGGACGGCCGCCACGACAAGCTCGTGATGATCCGCGACCGCATGGGCATCAAGCCCTTCTACCTGTACCCGACCCTGGACGGCGTCCTGTTCGGCTCCGAGCCCAAGGCGATCCTGGCCAACCCGCTGGTCCGCCCCCGGGTCGGCCTGGACGGGCTGCGCGAGCTCTTCACCATGGTCAAGACCCCCGGGCACGCCGTCTGGGAGGGCATGCGCGAGGTGGAGCCCGGCACCGTCGTCACCGTAGACCGCGACGGCCTGCGCACCCGGGCCTACTGGCGCCTGGAGACCCGCCCGCACCCCGACGACCGCGACACCACCGTCGCCACCGTCCGTGAACTCCTCGACGACATCGTGCGCCGCCAGCTGGTCGCCGACGTGCCCCGCTGCACCCTGCTCTCCGGCGGCCTGGACTCGTCCGCCATGACCGCCCTCGCCGCCCGGCAGCTCGCCGTGCACGGCGAGAAGGTCCGCAGCTTCGCCGTCGACTTCGTCGGCCGGACCGACAACTTCGTCGCCGACGAGCTCCGCGGAACCCCCGACACGCCCTTCGTGCACGACGTGGCCCGGCTCGCCCGCACCGACCACCAGGACATCGTCCTCGACGTCGCGAGCCTCGCCGACCCCGCGGTCCGCGAACGGGTGATCCGGGCTCGCGACCTGCCGGCCGGGTTCGGCGACATGGACACCTCGCTCCTGCTGCTGTTCCGCGCCGTCCGCGACCAGTCCACCGTCGCCCTGTCCGGGGAGTCCGCCGACGAGGTGTTCGGCGGCTACCTGCAGTTCTTCGACGAGGGAGCCCGCACCGCGGACACCTTCCCCTGGCTCTTCCAGTTCGCCCGGCACTTCGGCGACGACGCCGACGTGCTGCGCCCGGACCTCGCCAAGGCCCTCGACCTGGAGCACTATGTCGCCGACGCCTACCACTCCGCCGTCACCGGCATCCAGCGCCTCGACGGCGAGAGCGACTTCGAGTACCGCATGCGCCGCATGAGCTACCTGCACCTCACCCGGTTCGTCCGCGCCCTGCTCGACCGCAAGGACCGGATGAGCATGGCCGTCGGCCTGGAGGTCCGGGTGCCGTTCTGCGACCACCGGCTCGTCGAGTACGTCTACAACGCGCCCTGGGCCCTCAAGTCCTTCGACGGCCGAGAGAAGACCCTGCTGCGCGAGGCCACCCGGGACGTCCTCCCGCAGTCCGTGTACGACAGGGTCAAGAGCCCCTACCCGTCCACCCAGGACCCGGAGTACGGCCGCGCCCTCCAGGACCAGGTCAAGGACCTGCTGGCCCGGCCCGACCACCGGGTCTTCGACCTCGTCGACCGGGAGAGGGCGGACCGGGCGGCCCGCCGCACCGAACTCGGCA
The DNA here is from genome assembly GCF_042721035.1 of Streptomyces sp. NPDC058464. Classification (NCBI taxonomy): domain Bacteria; kingdom Bacillati; phylum Actinomycetota; class Actinomycetes; order Kitasatosporales; family Streptomycetaceae; genus Streptomyces; species Streptomyces sp. NPDC058464. The sequence goes on along the minus strand of NZ_JBHXMA010000048.1, from coordinate 32,026 downwards.
CCCAGGCCGACCGGCGCGGCCTGGAACGCACCCTCGACCTGGCCCAGTGGCTCGACCTCTACGACCCGGAACTCACCCTCGGCTGAGCCTCAGCCCGACGAGCCGGTGACGGCGCTGCCGTCACCGTCCGCCGGGCAGGAGCTGCCGTCGGCCGGCAGCGTGCCGTACAGCAGGAAGTCGTCGACCTTGCCGCGCACACACCTGGACGACGTGTACCCGGTGTGGCCGTCGCCCCTGTTGTCCAGCACCACCGCCGACGGACCGAGCCGTTTCGCCGTCTGGACCGTCCAGCTGTAGGGCGTCGCCGGGTCACCCCGCGTGCCCACGAGGAGCATCCGCGCGGAGGCCACGTCCTTCACCTCGTCGCGGATGAAGTCCGTACCGCGCGGCCGGCCGTAGCAGAGCATCACCTGCGTCAGCCGGAACCGGCCGAACACCGGGGACGCCTGCTCGTACTCCTTGCGCAGCCGGGCGATGTCCGCGGTGAGCCGCTCGGCGCTCGGCCGGTCCGGGTCGTCGGCGCAGTTGATCGCCATCAGCGCGGCCGACAGGTTGTCCACGGGGATGTCCGATCTGTTCACCAGCCCGCCGTTGGGCCCCCGCCCGACCGGCAGCGCGGAGCCGCCGGACGCGAAGTTCTGCACCCCCCGGGTGTCCCCGTCGTCGACCAGTGAGGACAGCGCCCGCGCCAGCTTCGACCACAGCTCCCTGCCGTACAGCCCCTGCCCGATGGCCTCCACCAGGTCCTGACCGGTGAACGGGCCGCCGAAGTCGGAGGGCACCGGGTCCTCGTCGAGGGAGCGCACCAGCTTCAGGACCGCCTCGCCGGCCTTGCGCCGGTCCCGCCCGAACGGACACCCCAAATCGGTGACGCACCAGTCCAGGAAGTCGTCCAGCGCCGTCTGCTGCCCCCGGGCACCGGCCACGCCCTGCTCGGCCAGCGACTCGGTCAGCGTGTCCACACCGTCCAGCACCATCCGGCCCACCTTGTCCGGGAACTGCGCCGCGTACACCGCGGCCAGTTTGGTGCCGTAGGAGAAGCCCAGGTAGTTCAGCTTCCGGTCGCCGAGCGCCTGGCGGATGACGTCCAGGTCCCGGGAGGCGTTCACGGTGCCTATGTGGGACAGCACGGGCCCGGAGTTCCTGGTGCAGCGCACCGTCAGCTGCTGCAGCGCCTTCATCAGGGCCTGCGGATGCGCGACGTCGGGGGGCTCGCCGGCGTTGGCGCCGTCCGAGAACTGCTCCGGGCCGTCGCCGCAGCTCACGGGGGAGGAGCGGCCGACCCCGCGCGGGTCGAAGCCGACCACGTCATAGCCGTTGGTCAGGCTCATGAACTCCTTGCCGTCCTGTCCGAGCTGGCTGACACCCGAACCGCCGGGACCGCCGAAGTTCAGCAGCACCGAGCCCCGGGACCCACCGGTCGCCCGGTAGCGGGACAGCGCCAGGTCGAGGGTGCCGTCGGCCGGGCGCGCGTAGTCGAGGGGGACGGTGACCTTGGCGCACTGCATGTCCTTGGGCAGCTCGCCGTCCTCGCACGCCGTCCATCTGACCTTCTGCCGGTAGAAACGGGTCAGGTCCGGCTGCTTCCCGCCCGCCGTCGCCGTCGCCGTCGCCTCGGTCGCGGGCAGCCCGGCGCCCAGCAGGGCCAGCGCTACGGCACCGGCGCCGGCGCAGCGCCGCAGGACGGGCCGGGTACGGGGCACGGCAGGCATCGAGGGCCTCCAGAGACGCTCCGTGGCGGACCGGATACAGGGCTTTCGCCCACCATAAGCGGACTCCGTGTATCCCGCCCGCCGGTGAGCGGGCGGGCCGGGGGCGCCGCATTCTCCGTGTGATCATCCCGTTTCCGTGCCCTTGCATACTTTTACTGATGTTTCGAGTGTGGTGTCACTCGATGGGGTGAAAGGTCAATAAGCCATAACTCACATGGTTCGTATGCGTTTTAACCGTTGCGGGCGAGCGCCCGCAATCATGTCTGGAAGGCAGGGAACCTATGAAACGGGTTACCCGAAACGGTGTGATCGCCGTCGCTGCCGCCTCCGGTGCGATGGCCGTGGCGGTCCCGGCCTGGGCCGACGCGGGCGCGGACGGAATCGCGGCCGGTTCGCCCGGGGTGATCTCCGGCAATGGTGTCCAGTTGCCGGTGCACGTCCCGGTGAGCGTCTGCGGGAACACCGTGAACGTGGTGGGGCTCTTGAACCCGGCGGCCGGCAACACCTGCGTGAACGCGGGCGGCGGCGCCGGTCACGGCGCTCCCGGCGGCTCGGCGACGTCGGGTGGCGCGGCGACGTCCGGTGGCGCGTCCGCGCAGGGCGCCGAGAAGGACTCGCCCGGGGTGATCTCCGGCAATGGTGTCCAGTTGCCGGTGGACGTCCCGGTGAACGTGTGCGGGAACACCGTGAACGTGGTGGGGCTCTTGAACCCGGCGGCCGGCAACACCTGCGTGAACACCTCCGGCGACCACCCGAGCCCGCCGAAGCCCCCCACCCCGGAGCCGCCCAAGGCTCAGCCGCCGGCCCCCGAGCCGCCTGCTCCCGAGCCGCCGGCCCCTACGCCGCCGAAGACCCACACCGGTCCCAAGGTGCACCACCCCGCCGAGCCGCCGGCCGAGGCCACCCTCGCCCACACCGGCACGGACCTCACCGGCGCCGCCGTGGCGGGCAGCGCGGCGCTGCTGCTCGCCGGTACCGCCCTGCACCGGCGCTTCCGCCCGGGCCGGACGCGCTGACCGGCCGACGTGATACCAAGGCGGGTTGACGCGCCGCGCTTCGGCAGGCCCCACCGGACCCGACCGGTGGGGCCTGCGCCATGCACCCGCCCGCCGCCAGCCGCACCGAACGGCCGCCCACTCCGTTCGGCGAGCGTGCGGCCGTCGTCGGGCACGGCAACGGCTTGATCCCGTCGTGGCGCGGTCTCCGGTGATCGGGAAGGATGCTGCGGGCGCGCGGCGCCGGTCGCCGCGCGGTCGGACACCCGCTACGGAATGGAGCGCATCGATGACCTCTCCGGCCCCCCAGGACCTCGTCGTCACCCGGGCCACCCCCGACGACTGGCCGGTGATCGTAGGCTGGGCGGCGGACGAGGGCTGGAATCCCGGGTTGTCCGACACCACCGCCTTCTTCGCGCAGGACCCCGACGGGTTCTTCGTCGGCCGCATCGACGGTGAACCGGTGTCGGCCATCTCCGTCGTCAACTACGGGGCCGACTACGCCTTCCTGGGCTGGTATCTGGTCCGCCCCGACCTGCGCGGCCAGGGCCACGGCCTCACGACCTGGAAGACCGCGCTCGCCCACGCCGGCAACCGCACGGTCGGCCTGGACGGCGTGGTGGCCCAGCAGGACAACTACCGCCAGTCCGGCTTCGAACTCGCCCACCGCACCGCCCGGTTCGTGGGCGAGGCCCACGCCGCCGAGACCCCCGTCGGCGTCCGGCCCGCCGGCGCCGCCGACCTGGCCGCCGTCACGGCGTACGACAGCGCCTGCTGCCCGGCCGACCGGCCGCGCTTCGTGGCCGCGTGGCTGACCGGACCCGGTCACAAGGCGTTCGTCCGCCACGACGGCGACCGCCTCACCGGCTACGGTGTGCTCCGCCCCGGCCGCGACACCCTGCGCATCGGCCCGCTCTTCGCCGACACCGCCGAGGACGCCCGTGCCCTGTTCACCGCCCTCACCGCCGAGGCGGCGGGCAGCCAGGTCGCCATCGACGTACCGGAGACCAGCACGGCCGGTGTCGCCCTCGCCGAGGCGGCCGGCCTCACCCCCTCGTTCGAGACCGCCCGCATGTACACGGGCCCGGTCCGCGACCACGCCCGCGAGCGGGTCTTCGGCATCACGACGCTCGAACTGGGCTGACCGCCACCCCGGGCGAACGGCTGCCACCCGGAAATGGCGTTGCGGCCGTCGCGTCCCGATGGTGGAGTGCGCGGATGGATCGTCGAACCGTACTCGCCCTGTACGACCGTGACATGCGCGAAGGCGCCCGGCCCGACGGGCCCGGCGCCCGGATCGAGCGCGTGGGCGCGGTGGTGCGCCAGGTGGCGGACGCCGAGGGGTGGAACGGCGTCCTCTGGTCGGACCTGGACGAGGCGACCGCGGATCGCGCCATCGCCGAGCAGGTCGACTTCTTCGCGGCCCACGGGCGGGAGTTCGAGTGGAAGGTCTACGGCCACGACCGGCCGTCGGACCTCGGCGACCGGCTGACCGCGGCCGGGTTCACGCCGGAGCCGGAGGAGACGCTGATGATCGGGGAGGTCGCCCGGCTGAGCCTCGACGCCGGACTGCCGGACGGCGTACGGGTGGTGCCCGCGACGGACCGGGCGGGCATCGAGCTCATGGTGGACGTGCACGAGAAGGCCTTCGGCACCGACGGTTCGCTGCTCCGGCACCGGCTGCTGGCGCGGCTCGCCGAGCAGCCGGACAGCATGGTCGCGATGATCGCGCTCGCCGGGGACGAGCCGGTCAGCGCCGCCCGGGTGGAACTGGTACCGGGGGCGCGGTTCGCCGGACTGTGGGGCGGCGGCACGGTGGAGGGGTGGCGCGGGCGTGGCGTGTACCGTGCGCTGGTCGCCCACCGGGCCCGTGTCGCCGCCTCGCACGGTTGCCGGTACCTCCAGGTGGACGCACTGCCCACGAGCCGGCCCATCCTCGAGCGGCTGGGCTTCGAGGCCCTGAGCACGACCACGCCGTACCTCTCTCCGAAGTAGGCGGCCGGGCGGCGTGCCCGGGCGGCGGGACCGCACCACTCGGTGCGTGCCCGCCGCGCGTGCGGCGCGCTCCGGTCACCGGCGTGCCTTGGAGCGGTCCAGCGCCGCGATGCCGAACGCCGCCAGTGCGATCTGGATGAACCACTCGATCCAGTCGGGTCCCTTGGTGTCGGCCACGCCGAAGCCCGCCGCGATCGCCGAACCCAGCAGGGCCGCCACGATGCCCACGACGACGGTCCACAGGACACCGACGTGCTGGCGGCCGGGGACGACCAGGCGCCCCAGCACACCGATGATGAGTCCGATGACGATGGCGCTGATGATGCCCGAGATCTCCATGTCCGCCCCTCTTCGTCTGTACCCCGCTGCTGTCCAATCTGCCCGCTCAGTGCGGAGGCAGTCCCGTCCGGTTGTTACAGCGGTTTTCTGTTCACCGACCCGACATGCCATGTACCTTTCAAAGGGTCGACGCGTGTAGAAATCTCAAGCAGGTTCTACGCGCGCAGAGTTGGCGCCCGCACCGCCTCTACCCCACCCCTCATGGAGGTTCGCCGGATGCTTGGATCCAGCAGATCCCGCCACAGAATCACCACCGCCCTGGCCGGGTTCGGACTGCTCGTCACGGGAGCCGCCCTCCAGGTCGGCACAGCGGCCGCCCCCGCTCACGCGGCCACCACCTACCGGGTCCTGTTCGACGACGGCCACGCCGAGGAGGCCGGCAACGCGGACTGGATCATCTCCACCAGCAAGCCCGACCCGCTCTCCCAGGACTCCTCCCCGTCCTCGGAGACCGACTGGACCGGCGCGCTGTCCTCGTGGGGCGTCGCCCTCCAGAAGACCGGCAGCTACAGCATGAAGACCGCGACGAGCGCGCTCACCTACGGCGGTTCGTCGACGACCGACCTGTCGAACTTCGACGCCCTGGTCCTCCCCGAGCCCAACACGCTGTTCACGACCGCCGAGAAGACCGCGATCATGAACTTCGTGAACAACGGCGGCGGTCTCTTCATGATCTCCGACCACACCGGGGCCGACCGCAACAGCGACGGTGAGGACGCCGTCGAGATCCTCAACGACCTGATGACCAACAACAGTGTCGACTCGACCGACCCGTTCGGCTTCTCGATCGACTCGCTGGACATCAGCTCCGGCTACCCGGCCGCCATCAGCGACAGCAGCAACGTGGTGCTGAACGGCTCCTTCGGCACGGTCACCAAGAGCCTGATCGCCGACGGCACCACCGCCACCCTCAAGCCCTCGGACAACTCCAACGTCAAGGGCCTGGTGTACCGCAGCGGTTACTCCGGCAACACCGGCGCCTTCTTCGCCACCAGCACCTTCGGCAGCGGGCGGGTCGCGTTCTGGGGCGACAGCTCCCCGATCGACGACGGCACCGGCCAGTCCGGCAACACGCTGTACGACGGCTGGAACGACACCGGCGCCACCAACGCCGCCCTCGCCCTCAACGCCACCGCCTGGCTCACCGGCGCGAGCAGCGGCAGCGGAGGCGGCGGCGGAGGGGGCGGCGGTGGCACCTGCACCTCCGCCCAGCTCCTCGGCAACCCCGGCTTCGAGTCCGGCAACACCACCTGGACCGCCAGCAGCGGGGTCATCACCAACTCCAGCAGCGAGGCGGCCCGCACCGGCTCCTACAAGGCCTGGCTCGACGGCTACGGGTCCGCCCACACCGACACGCTGTCCCAGTCGGTGACCATTCCGTCCGGCTGCTCCGCGACGCTCAGCTTCTATCTGCACATAGACACCGCGGAGACCACCACCAGCACCGCCTACGACAAGCTGACGGTCACCGCCGGATCCACCACCTTGGCCACGTACTCCAACCTCAACGCGGCCTCCGGATACGTCCTCAAGAGCTTCGACGTCTCCTCCCTGGCCGGCACCACGGCCACCATCAAGTTCTCCGGTGTCGAGGGTTCGACCCTCCAGACGTCCTTCGTCGTCGACGACACCGCGCTCAACGTGAGCTGAGCGGGACGGACGGTTCCGGCGGGCCCGCCGGAACCGTCCGCTCCACCGCGTTCCAGCCGGAGACCCGCACCTGAGGTGGCGACCCGTGCAGGTCGGCGGTCCGGTAGGTGGCCGTCAGGGTCGCCGACTCGCCCGGCCACAGGCTGACCTCGTTGTCCGACCACCGGACCGGCAACACCGGCCTGCCGTTGGCGTCGACCAGATGGACGTCCGTCAGCAGGGACGGGGTCTTCCCGGTGCCCGTGTTGCGGACGCTGACCGTGGTGGTCGACGTGCCGTCGGCCTCCGTCGTCGAAGCCGTCGCCGTGACCGGGACCTGGGCCATCGAGGACAGTCCGGTCAGGTCGGCGTAGCCCGTCGTCGGCGTGTGCCACCAGTCCGTCTTCGCCCAGTCGAGGGTGTCGGCCTTGGTGGAGAGCCAGTAGACGTTGCGGCTCACCTCCTTGCCGTCGGCGTCGGTCAGGACCAGCCGCGCCAGGTAGGTGGAGGCCAGCCCGCTCACCGACGCCGGCAGCGTCAGCGCGGTGCTGTGCGCGCCGTCGCCCTGGACCGAGACACCGGTGACGGTCCTGTCGTACTTCTCGCTGCCGTCGGGGTTGAAGAGGGTGGCCCGCGCGGTGAGCCCGGAGACCGGCGTGTGCCGGTTGTTCACCACGGCCACCGAGCGGTCGTCGTAGGAGTACTGGACGTGCAGCGGCTCGTTGGCCTTCTTCGCGCCGAAGTAGGCGCCGCCCTGGTCGAGGTAACGGTCCATCAGCTGCCAGTGCAGGGACGTCCAGCCGCTGTTGAACATCCAGTAGACGACGCCGGTCGAGGGCTTCGAGGCGTCGGTCTGGTTGCGCTCGTACGCCTCGTACTGGGCGCGGACGTTCTCGTACTGGGCGAGCTGCGCCTTCCTGACGTAGTCGGCGAGGCTCTTCGGGGCGCCGTAGCGGCCGGTGAGGGCGGCGTCGTAGACCTTCAGGGTGCCGAAGGTCGCGGACGGCGAGCGGTGGTACTGCTTGGCGTCCGGGTTCTTCCAGAGGGTGTCGAGTTCGGCCGGGGTCATCATCCGGCGCAGGGTGTCGAGGGTGGGGATGTCCGGGCCGGCGCTGGTCTCCGAGTTGAAGCCGGTGGCGCCGCCCTCGCGCTTGGCGTACCAGTAGCCCGGCGGGATCCAGTCGTAGGGGCCGGTCATCTTCATGCCCGAACTGCCCAGCTGGGGCGCGGACTTGTCCGAGGCGGCGGGGACCACCGGGACGGCCCAGTCGGCGGCGGCCAGGGCGTCCAGATAGTTCTTCTCGATCGTCGCGTCGGGCGCGGCGTCGCTGCCGATCAGGAAGGAGACCACGCTCGGGTGGTCACGCAGCCGCGCGGCCTCGGCGGCCATAGAGGCCTGGGCGACCTGGTAGTCGGCGGCGGTCCACTTCTCGCCGCTCTCGCCGGGGTTGGTCTGCCCCTCCCACTTGTCGCAGCACTCCCAGCCGGGCAGGGTCAGGACACCGAGGCGGTCGGCGAGGTCGAAGAACTCGTCGGGCTCGATGTGGCCTTCAAGGCGGATGGCGTTGAGGCCCAGGTCCACGGCGTACTTGAGGCGGTCCTCGGCGTAGGCGCGGTCCCAGCGCAGGAACTCGTCCGGTGACCAGCCGCCGCCCTTGATCAGCAGCCGGCGGCCGTTGATCGAGTACTGGCGGGCGCCGTCGGAGTTCAGCGGGGCCCGGACGTCCCGGATGCCGAAGGTCTCGTGGGCGGTGTCCGATGCCGTGCCGCCGACGGACGCGGTGAGGTCGAGGTCGTTCAGCGGCTGGCCGCCCATCCCCGCGGGCCACCACACCTTCGGGGAGGTCAGGTGCAGCCCCGGGGTGTCGGCGGGGGTGAAGGTGACGCTCTTGGTCTGGTGGGCCGCGAGCTCGACCGACCTGGTGAGGGTCACCCCGGCGACGGTGCCGGAGACCTCGGCGGTGACCGGCGCGTCCGAGTCGTTGCGGGCCTGTGCCTTCACGGTCAGGTCGGCCGTCGCGAGGGACGGCACCGCGAGCTTCGTCACCACGTGCGCGTCACGCAGCGCGACCGGGCCGCCGCGCCGGACCAGGACGTCACGGACGATGCCCATGTTCTGGTCGGGCGGGGGCTGGAGCCAGTCGAGCCAGCCCATGGTGAGGTTCTTGTTCGGGTCGTTGGGCTGGATCCGGAAGGCGACCGTGTTCGTGCCGGCCTTCACGAGCGAGGTGACGTCCAGCTCGTGACGGGTGTAGGCGCCGGTGACGTCGGCGGTGGTCGCGACCTGACGGCCGTTCACGTACACGTCGGCCGCCGAGATCACCCCGCTGAAGTCCAGGTAGGTGCGGTGCGAGGGGTCCGTGACCGTGAAGTCGCTGCGGTACCACCAGGGGACCTGGAAGGGCGACTTGGGGATCTTCTGGAGGTTGGTGGAGACGAACGGGTCGTCGTGGACGCCGTCGGCGAGCAGCGCGGCGAGGACCGTGGAGCGGGGTCCCGCCGGATACCAGCCCTGCGTGGGGTAGCCGGGGGAGGAGACCGCCGCCGCGGAGTCGCCCACGTCGGCCGTCGACCGGATCGCGTAGCCCGACAGCGGGGTCGCGGACCCGGCGGCGGACGGCACACGGGTGATCGGGGCGGGCCCGTGCGCCGGGTCGCGGGCCCCGGCCCAGGCGCTGGTGTTGAGTGAGCAGAGCAGTCCCAGGGCCACGGCGGCCGGGGCGAGACGGTGTCCGGGGGCACGGCGAGGGAACACGATGGTCTCCAGGCTCGTAAAGTTAGGAAACTTTACTAACCCGGCTCAAGCTAGGTTGCCGCAGAGGCCGTGTCAATCACCGTGGGGCCCGCGCGAGTTGCTGCCGTCGTTCTCAGGACGCGCTCGACCTGCGCTCGAACACCAGGTCACGGGCGGTGCCCAGGGCCGTGGCCACCGCGCCGAGCAGCACCGCGTCCTCGCCGAGCCGACTGGGTGCCAGCTTCGGGCGCAGCGGGGTGAGGGTGCGCAGATGCTCCCGCACGGGGCGCAGCAGCAGGTCGACGCTGTGGCCGACACCGCCGCCGAGCACCACCAGGTCGGGGTCGAGCACGGCGGTCGCTGCGGCCACGGTGTGTGCGATCCGCTCGCCTTCGAGCCGTACTGCCTCCACCGCGGCCGGGTCGCCCTGGCGGGCCGCGTCGAACACGGACTTCGCCGTCAGCTGCCCGCTCATCCCCAGCCGCCGCGCCGTCTCGACCACGGCCACCCCCGACACCGCGTCCTCAAGGCGTTCGGGCCCCTGTTGCCGCCCCGGCCAGGGCAGGAAGCCGATCTCCCCGGCCAGCCCGTGCGCCCCGGTGAACAGCCGTCCCTCGCTGACGACCCCCATCCCGAGGCCGGTGCCGATCATGATGTACGCGAACAGCCGGCTGCCCGCCCCGACGCCGTACGTGTACTCGCCGAGGGCCGCGAGGTTGGCGTCGTTGTGCACCTCGAGCGGGACGCCCAGTTCCTCGCGCATCCGGTCGAAGAGGCCCGCGCGCCCCCAGCCCGGCAGATGCATCGCGTACCGCACCCGGCGCTGGCGCTCGTCGTAGACGCCCGGCGTGCCCACCACCCCGTGCACCACCTCGGCCGGGTCCACCTCCGAGTTGGCGACGACCTGCCGGGCGGTCGTGACCACGAGGTCGGCCATCGCGGCCGACCCCCGGGCCCGGTTGCGGACATCGGAGCGGGCCACCAGGGTGCCGTCGAGATCGGCGACCGCCACCCGCAGCCAGCTCCGGCCGACGTCCACGCCGAGCGCGTACCCGGCCGCCGGGTCGGGGGCGTACAGCACGGCCGTACGGCCGCGCTCCGGGGCGTGGGTGCCGACCTCGTGGACCAGGCCCGCCGACTCCAGTGCGGCCAGGGCGCTGGACACGGTCGGCTTCGACAGCCCTGTCTCGCGGGCGAGTTGGGCGCGTGAGGCCGAACCGAGGGTGCGCAGCCGGTCCAGCAGCAGCCGCTCGTTGGTGCTGCGCAGGCGCTGGCGGCTCCAGGGCTGCTCCTGCTGCTCTTCGACGTCGCTGGCGGCCATCACACCATTCTCACCGATTCCCGACGCATACTTGACGCATCTAGTAAGGCTCCTTAACTTTATCGGCCATCCCGCCGAGTCGGCCCCCGCCCGTCGTACGAGCCCTCGCCCGCTTCCCCGTGTCTCGCCCAGGAGCCCCCATGTCTGCAGGTCCCGGTAGTCCCGTCGTCTCGGGCAGTGCCCCGCCGACCGGCGGTTTCGTCCGCCGCGTCGGTCTGTTCCAGGCCACCGCCATCAACATGAGCCAGATGTGCGGCATCGGTCCGTTCGTGACCATCCCGCTGATGGTCGCCGCGTTCGGCGGCCCGCAGGCCGTCATCGGCTTCGTCGCGGGCGCGGTGCTCGCGCTCTGCGACGGTCTCGTCTGGGCCGAACTCGGCGCCGCGATGCCCGGCTCCGGCGGCAGTTACGTCTATCTGCGCCAGGCCTTCCAGTACCGCACCGGACGCCTGATGCCGTTCCTCTTCGTGTGGACGGCGATGCTCTTCATCCCGCTGATCATGTCCACGGGTGTGGTCGGCTTCGTCCAGTACCTGGGCTACCTCGCCCCGGGCCTCGGCCAGACCTCCGGCGACCTGATCGGGCTCGGCGTCATCGCCCTGGTGATCCTGCTGCTCTGGCGCGGCATCGAGCACATCGCCAGGATCACCGCCGTCATGTGGACGGTGATGATCGCCTCGGTGCTGCTGGTGATCGTCGCCGCGGCGAGCGACTTCAGCCCGCACCTGGCCTTCACCTACCCGGCCCACGCCTTCGACCTGACCAGCGACCACTTCTGGCTCGGCTTCGCCGCGGGCCTGACCATCGGCATCTACGACTACCTCGGCTACAACACGACCGCCTACATGGGCGCCGAGATCAAGGACCCCGGCCGCGTCCTGCCGCGCTCGATCCTCTTCTCGATCCTCGGCATCATGGCGATCTACCTGTTGCTCCAGATCGGCACGCTCGGCGTCATCGACTGGCACCGCATGACGAACCCGGACGACATCGCGTCGACCTCCGTGGCCTCGGCGGTCCTCGAGAAGACCTGGGGCAGGGGCGCCGCCGACACGGTGACCGTGCTGATCCTGATCACGGCCTTCGCCTCGGTCTTCACCGGCCTGCTCGGCGGCTCCCGGGTGCCCTACGACGCCGCCCGGGAGCGTGTCTTCTTCCGCCCCTACGAGAAGCTGCACCCCAAGCACCGCTTCCCGATGCTCGGTCTCGCGACCATGGGCGTGATCACCGCGATCGGCTTCCTGATCGGCCGCCACACCGACCTGGCGACCCTGATCCAGCTGCTCACCACCGTGATGGTGATCGTCCAGGCGCTGGCCCAGATCGTGGCGCTCACGGTGCTGCGCCGCCGGCAGCCGGCCCTGAAACGGCCGTACCGCATGTGGCTCTACCCGCTGCCGAGCATCGTGGCCTTCGCCGGCTGGTGCGTGATCTACGGCTACGCCGACCGGAATTCCCCGGGCCGCCACCCCATCGAGTGGTCCCTGGCCTGGCTCGCCCTCGGCTGCGTGGCGTTCCTGGTCTGGTCCCGGCTGGAGAAGGTGTGGCCGTTCGGGGCGAAGGAGATCAGCGAGGAGTACCTGACGCCCGACGAGGCGGTCGTGGTGTAGTCTCCCCGGCACACGTGAGCCTCACCCGGCGGCCAACTTCCGTCGGGTGAGGCTTTTTTCATGACCGAACACACCGAGGCGGACGTCGTCGTCCGTCCTGCCGTCCCCGGGGACCGACCCGTCGTCGAGCGTCTGTGGCTGATGTTCCGCCACGACCTGTCCGAGTTCCGCGAGCTCCTGCCGAGGCCCGACGGCTCGTTCCGCGACGAACGCGTCGAGGACGCCTTCTCCTCGCCCGACCGGGCGCCCTGCCTCTTCGTGCGGGGCGAGCATCCGGTCGGCTTCGCGTTCGTCCGGGCGCTGGGCGATCGCGTTCCAGTACGAGAACCCGGGCGCCGTCGCCTTCTGGCGGCGGGCCGCGGCCGAGGCCGCCGGCGACGCGTGGACGCAGGAGCCGCGCACGGTGCCGGGCCGGCCGGAGCTGCCGCCGGACGTGTGGATCTCGTTCGACCTGAAGGGCCGAGCGTGCACTGCCGGCGTCCGGCATTGACATGCAGGCAGATACCTGCATAACGTTGAGTGTGCGATCAGAGGGCGACAGCGGGATGGACCAGGTCTTCAGGGCGCTCGCGGACGACACCCGCAGGCGGCTCCTCGACCGGCTGCACGAGCAGAACGGCCAGACGCTCGGCGAGCTGTGCGAACGCATCGCGATGACCCGGCAGTCGGTGACCCAGCACCTGGCCGTCCTGGAGGCCGCCAACCTGATCAGCACCGTGCGGCGGGGGCGGGAGAAGCTGCACTACCTCAACCCGGTGCCGCTCCACGAGATCCAGGAGCGGTGGATCGACAAGTTCGAGCGCCCGCGCCTGCGCGCGCTCGGCGACCTGAAGCGACGAGCCGAGGAAGTCATGAGCGACCAGCCCAGCTATGTGTACGTCACCTATATCGCCAGCACCCCCGAGAAGGTCTGGGACGCCCTCACCGACGCCGACCTGACCGCCGTCTACTGGGGCCACTCCAACGTCTCCGACTGGCGGCCCGGATCCCGCTGGGAACACCGGCGCACCGACGGCTCCGGGATCGCCGACGTGGTCGGCACCGTCGTCGAGAGCGAGCGTCCGACCCGTCTGGTCGCCACCTGGGCCGCGCCCGAGCACGAGGGGGAGCCGGACCGGCACTCCCGGGTCACCTTCGACATCCGGCCGCACGCCGACATCGTCAAGCTGACCGTCACCCATGAGGACCTGGGCGACGAGGGCGAGCTGCGCGACGTCTCCTTCGGCTGGCCGGCCGTGCTGTCCAACCTGAAGTCCCTCATCGAGACCGGCAGCCCGCTCCCGCAGGAGCCCTGGCTGGTCCCCGGCCACTGAGCGGACCTGCGGCGGGGCCGGTCCGCCGTCATCGGACCGGCCCCGCATCCTCCCTTCAAGGGGGTGCCCGGTGTGCCTAGGTCATAGGCGTCCGCTTGGCCGCCGAAGCGGCGCACACCAGCCCGAGGCAGAGGGCCAGCGCGCCGATGATGACGTTGTTGATGATGACGCCCTTGTCCGGGCTGCTGCCGACCACCCAGGGGGCGATGATCATCCAGATGCCGATGGCGCACATGGCCCAGCTCAGGCCGTACATGCGCTCCGGTGCCCTGGTGAAGCCCAGTGCCAGCAGGCCTATCGCTATGCCCATGATCAGGTTGTGGGCCACGAGTGCGGGCTGGCTCGCCGTGTAGTGGAGGATCCACGGGGACGCCGCGCAGTACAGACCGAGCAGGAACACCGGTCCGTCCACGAGCGCCACATCACGGCCGCCGAGCATGCGGGCGTAGCGCTCCCGCATCTCGGAGACATCGGGGTGGCTGGTTATGTCACTTCTGCCGTGCGAGACGTTGGCCATGACTCGTCTCCTTTGACTTGCAGGCCTGACCGCGTCTGGAGCGTGCGGTATACGCCGCTAGATAACATTCTGCTCTTATTTCTTCTTTATGTGTAGCTCAGTCGCGCTCCCGGGCCCGCCGGAACCGGGCGAGGCCGTCCGCGAGATCGACGATCGGCTCCGGGTAGTCGAACGCGGCCCGCTGCGGGCCGTCCAGCTTCCACGGCTCGTGCACCTTCGCCCCCGGCAGTCCCGCCAGCTCCGGCACCCAGCGCCGGACGTACGCGCCGTCGGGGTCGTAACGCCTCGCCTGGATCACCGGATTGAGCACCCGGTTGGGGCGGGAGTCGGTGCCGGTGCCCGCCACCCACTGCCAGTTGAGCTGGTTGTTCGCCACGTCCCCGTCGACCAGCAGCTCCAGGAAGTGCCGGGCGCCCACGCGCCAGTCGACGTACAGCGTCTTGGCCAGGAAACTCGCGGTCAGCAGCCGGCCCCGGTTGTGCATCCAGCCCTCGTGGCGGAGCTGGCGCATCGCCGCGTCGACGATCGGGTAGCCGGTGCGCCCCGCACGCCACGCCCCGGCGTCCTCGTCGGCGGTGCGCCCGGTGCGCCAACGGTCGTGTTTCGTACGGTAGTCGGCGGTGGCCGCCGCCGGCCGTGCGGCCAGCACCTGCCGGTGGAAGTCCCGCCACGCCAACTGCCGCACGAACGCCTCGGCGCCCGCGCCGCCCGCCCCGCGCGACCGGTGGACCAGCTCGACGGGGGAGAGCGTCCCGAAGTGGAGGTGCGGCGAGAGCCGGGAGGTCGCGTCCCCGGCGAGGTCGTCGTGGCGGTCCTCGTACGACCCGATGCCCGTGCGCAGCCAGGCGGCGAGCCGCCTGCGGCCCTCCGTCTCGCCGCCGGCGGCCAGGCCCGCCGACACCCCGGACAGCCGGTCGCGGCCGGGCAGCGGCTCGGATCCGATCCCGTCCGGCACCCGGACTCTGCGCGGCGCGGCCACCGCCTGCCGCAGCGGCTGCCGTGACCACTGCCGGAAGTACGGTGTGAACACCGCGTAGTGGTCCGAGTCGGCCGGAGTCACCGCACCGGCCGCGACCGCCGCGGTCACCGCGTCGTGGACGTGCAGCCGCCGGCCGTCCGCCTCCAGGGCACGGCGCAGCCGCTCCTCCCGGCGCTGCGCGAGCCCGCTCACGTCGGCCGCCAGGTGCACGGCGCCGGCGTCCGCCTCGGCCGCCACCTTGCACACCTCCTCGACGAGGTCGCCCGAACGCACCACCAGCCGGCCGCCGCGCTCGCGCAGCCCCGCGTCCAACTCGCGCAGGCAGTCGGCGAGGAACGCCAGCCGGTTGGGCACGGCGAAGCCGGCCCGGTCCACCGCGCGGTCCCGCACGAACAGCGGCACCACCTCGTCCGAGCCGTCCACGGCGGCCCGCAGCGGCGGATGGTCGTGCAGGCGCAGGTCGGCGGTGAACAGGACGACCGAGACGTTCATGAGGCGGCTCCTGGGCGGTACGGCGGCAGGCTGCGAAAAGGCCCACGCTCCCATTTCCCGGTGCCCCGACGGCGGACCGGCGGTCGGCGCCGTTCCGGCGTTTCCGGCATGTCCGCGTCGATCCGGGGCAGCCGCACGGAGAGGCGGAACCGATGCGGGAGGTGCGGGGTGGCCGTGGGCGCGAGGGTGCTGGAGCGATTTCCCGCCGGGGCTCCCCGGGGCTCGTGGCCGGCCGAGGAGTACGCGGCGAGGTGCCGGGCCGAGGGCGGGCGGGCCACCGTGGTGATGGACCTCGGCACGGACGCCTTCCTGGTCGTCGTACCCGGCCCGGACGACGACGGGCCGTCCTCGGCGGCCGGCGCGTCAGCCCGGGAGTGACTGCTCGGCCCAGATGGTCTTGCCCCGCTCCCCGTACCGCGTCCCCCAGTTCTGCGCGAGCTGGGTGATGAGGTAGAGACCGCGGCCGCCCTCGTCGGTCTCCTGGGCGCGCCGCACATGGGGCGAGGTGCTGCTGCCGTCCGACACCTCGCAGATCAGGCTCCGGTCCCGGATCAGGCGCAACGTGATCGGCGCACCGCCGTACCGCAGCGCGTTCGTCACCAGCTCGCTGACGATCAGCTCGGTGGAGAACGACTCCTCCGCCAGCCCCCACCGGGCCAGCTGGCACGCCGTCAGCTCCCGGGCCCGGCCGACCATCCTCTCCTCGGCCTCGATCTCCCAGGTGACGTGCGAGTCCGGGGCCAGGCCGCTCATCCGGGCCACCAGGACGGCCACGTCGTCCTGGTGGCCCGGCGGCAGCAGCTCACGGACCAGCGTGTCGCACACCTCCTTCGGCGCGGCCGACGCGGGTGTCAGGGAGAGGGCGGCACGCATCCGGCGCAGCCCGGTGTCGAAGTCCTGCGCGCGCGACTCCAGCAGCCCGTCGGTGTAGAGGACCAGGAGGTCCCCGTCGTCCAGGGCGATCTCGCGCTCCTCGAACACCACGCCGCCGAGGCCCAGGGGCGGGCCGCCGGGCAGGTCCACGAAGTCGACGGCGCCGTCCACCGAGACGACCGCCGGCGGCGGATGACCGGCGCGCGCGAGCTGACAGAGCCGCGAGACCGGGTCGTACACCGCGTACAGGCAGGTCGCCCCCGTCACCAGGGACACCTCGTCGCCGCGCTCGTCGAGGAACCGGTTCATCTGTTCGTCCAGGTGGGCGAGGAGCTCCACCGGGGACAGGTCGAGATCGGCGAGGGTGCGCACGGCGCCGCGCAGCCGGCCCATGGTCACCGCCGACTGCAGGCCGTGCCCGACCACGTCGCCCACCACGAGCGCCACCCTCGCCCCGGACAGCGGGATCACGTCGAACCAGTCCCCGCCCAGCCCGGTGTGCTCGCTGGCCGGCAGGTAACGGGTCGCCGTCCGTACCGCCGACGGCGACGGCAGCCGCTGGGGGAGCAGGCTGCGCCGGAGGGTACGGGCCGTCGTCCGCTCCCGGTGGTAGCGGCTCGCGTTGTCGACGCACACCGCGGTACGGGTCACGATCTGCTCGGCGAGCTGCACGTCCTCGGGCTCGAACCGGCGGGGGCTGCGGGAGCGCATGAAGACGGCGGTGCCGAGCGCGACGCCCCGGGCGAGCATGGGGACGAGCAGCCAGGAGTGGACGCCGGGGCCGGCGCCCGGCGGCAGGCGCGGGCCCGCCGTGCCGGTGCCGGGACGCAGCTGCTCGTCCGCGAGGAGGACGGACCCGCCCTTCGTCAGGGCGTCCAGAAACGGCGAGCCGGGGGCCGTCGCCGCCGTGTCGAGATCGCCCACCCGCACCGCCGGGGCTCCCTCGGTGTCCGTGTCCTCGGCGGCCCCGCCGCGGGCGGCCCGGCGGAGCACCGGGTGGCGCGGCCGTTCGTCGTCGGCGGGCTCGCGGTCGGAGAAGACGGAGTCCAGCAGGTCGACATGGCAGGCGTCGGCGAACCACGGCACCGAGACCTCGGCCAGTTCCCGGGCCGTCTGCCAGAGATCCAGGGTGGTCCCGATCCGGGTGCCGGCCTCGTTGGCCAGGACCAGCCGCTCACGCGAGCGGACCCGCTGGGTCACGTCGGAGATCACATGGGCCAGCGCGATCACCGTCCCGGCCGGGTTCCTGAGCGGCAGGATGGACTCCGACCACACGTAGTCGTTGGGCGAACCGGGTACGGGATGGCCGACGACCTCGGTGTCGAGCAGGGCCTCGCCGGTCTCCAGCACCCGCCGCTGCCGCTCCTCCAGGGCGTCGAGGTCCAGCAGACCGGGCGGGGCCATCTCGCGCATCGTGTGCCCGCTGTACGGGGTCTCCCGGAACACTCCGGCGCGCCGCTGCGCGAGGTTCTGGGCGACGAACCGCATCCGGGTGTCGAAGAGGTCGATGTGGAAGGGGATGTCGGTGAACAGCCCCTGCAGCAGGGCGCGGCCGAATTCGTACGTGCGGTACGACTCGGCTCCCGCCCCCTGCACGAGCCACCGCTGCTCGCCGTCCTCGCTGGTGAGGGGGCGCGCCCAGACCTGGACGTCGACCGGTTCCCCGTCGTGCCGCCGGAGCACCAGCGGTCCCTGGCGGTCACCCTCCGCCCAGCGCCGGACGACCTGCCCGGCCTCGGCCGGGTCGTGGAGCAGCTCGGCCGCGGGCCGGCCCAGCACCTCCCGCGCCGGACGGCCGAGCAGCTCCTCGGCGCCCGGGCCCCAGGCCACGACCCGGCCCGCCGCGTCCAGCAGGACCTCCGCCTCGCCCCTGGGCTCCGGGAGCTCGCCGCGGTCGTCGAAGGTGATGTCGCGCATCCTCACCTCGGGCACATCCGTGCCGGACTCGGGATGTGGTGGTTTGTGATGATTGCGCAATAGATGATACCTGCGCAGGCGATGACCGCCCCCGGCTCGGCCGAACGGTGGACAGCCGCGCAGCCCCGCCCGAGGGGTCGTCGGCCCGTCGCCCGGGGGTCGTCGGCCCGTCGTCCGGATCCTTGACCGCCGCTGCGGGCTCCGCGATGCTGTGTTGCGAAACACGAGATGCGTGCCGCATTGGGCAACATCTCGCCGCCTCTGTCAGTCGAGGAGTGGCCATGTCCCAGCAGGTCCGTGCCGTCGTCGCGCGGAGCAAGGGCGCCCCTGTCAGCCTGGAGACCATCGTCGTGCCCGACCCCGGGCCGGGCGAGGCGGTGGTGAGGATCGAGGCCTGCGGGGTCTGCCACACCGATCTCCACTACCGCGAGGGCGGGATCAGCGAGGACTTCCCGTTCCTGCTGGGGCACGAGGCGGCGGGGGTCGTCGAGACGGTCGGCGACGGGGTCACCGACGTGGCGCCCGGCGACTTCGTGATCCTCAACTGGCGTGCGGTGTGCGGCCAGTGCCGGGCCTGCCTGCGCGGGCGGCCGTGGTACTGCTTCAACACCCACAACGCGAAGCAGAGGATGACCCTCGCCGCCACCGGCCAGGAGCTCTCCCCGGCGCTCGGGATCGGCGCCTTCGCCGAGAAGACGCTGGTGGCGGCCGGGCAGTGCACCAAGGTCGACCGGCGTGCGTCGGCGGCGGCCGCCGGGCTGCTGGGCTGCGGCGTGATGGCGGGCATCGGCGCCGCCCTCAACACCGGCAACGTCGGCCGCGGCGACAGCGTCGCCGTGATCGGCTGCGGAGGCGTCGGCGCGGCCGCCGTCCTCGGCGCGAAGCTGGCCGGCGCGGCGCGGGTCATCGCCGTGGACATCGACGACCGCAAGCTGGACACCGCGCGCGGGCTCGGCGCCACCCACACCGTCAACTCCAAGGAGACCGACGCCGTCGACGCGGTGCGCGAACTGACCGGCGGCTTCGGGGCCGACGTGGTCATCGAGGCGGTGGGCCGCCCGGAGACCTACCGGCAGGCCTTCTACGCCCGCGACCTCGCCGGCACCGTCGTCCTGGTCGGCGTGCCCACCCCCGAGATGAAGCTGGAGCTGCCGCTGCTGGACGTCTTCGGCCGCGGCGGGGCGCTCAAGTCGTCCTGGTACGGGGACTGTCTGCCCTCCCGTGACTTCCCCATGCTCATCGACCTCTACCTGCAGGGCCGCCTCGACCTGGACGCCTTCGTCACCGAGACGATCGCCCTGGACGAGGTCGAGAAGGCCTTCGAGCGCATGCACCACGGTGACGTCCTGCGCTCGGTGGTGCTCCTGTGACGGGCGGCCGCGGTCTCTGACCGCCCCGCCGACGAAGCGGCCCTGCCCCGGTGACGGCACCGGGGCAGGGCCGTGGCCGCACTTCACGCGAGGCCTGTTCGCCCTGCTCACGCACGCTTTCGAGGGTGCTCCGGCGCGCCCGGCGGCCCGCTGTCGTGGCCCGGGCAAACCGGCGCGTGAACTCCTTGACAACGCTTCGCGGCGGCCCGCAGACTGGCGTTGCGCTAACCGCAATCCGTTTCGCTATACGCACCGAGGTGTCATGATGATTCCCGCGTGCCGTCTCGCGGATCTGCCGCGAGGCGAGGCCCACCGGCTCGACATCGAACCGCCCGTCTCGGTGTTCCACACCGACGACGGTGAGCTCTTCGCCATCGACGACACCTGCACCCACCAGGACGCCTCGCTCGCCGACGGCTGGCTGGAGGGCTGCGAGGTCGAATGCCCCCTGCACGCCTCCAAGTTCGACCTGCGCACGGGCGCCGTGGACGCACCCCCGGCCAAGCGCCCGGTCCGCACCCACGAGGTCGTGGTCGAGGACGGCACGGTCTACGTCCGGCTGTCCGCCGAGCCCCCCAACCTGCCGCCGTGCGTCAGCGCCCGCCTGGCCGGGGGCGCCGCGTGAGGACGGTCGCCGTGGTGGGCGCCTCGCTGGCCGGACTGTCGGCCGCGCGCTCGCTGCGGCAACGCGGGTACGACGGCCGGCTGGTCGTCGTCGGCGACGAGTCCCATCGCCCTTACGACAGGCCGCCGTTGTCCAAGGAGTTCCTGGCCGGCACCCTCGGCGAGGCCGACCTGGCGCTGGAGCGCGAGGACGAGGAGCTCCACGCCGAGTGGCTGCTCGGGACCCGCGCCACCGGGCTCGACCGCACCGCGCGGGCCGTCCGGCTGGCCGACGGCCGGGAGGTCCGCGCCGACGGCGTGGTCATCGCGACCGGCGCCGCCGCCCGTACCCTGCCCGGTGCCGAGGGCCTCGCCGGGGTCCACACCCTGCGCACCCTCGACGACGCCCGCGCGCTGCGGGCGGACCTCGCGAGGGGCGGCCGGCTCGTGGTGATCGGCGGCGGGTTCGTCGGCGCCGAGGTCGCCTCCACGGCGTACGCCCTCGGCCTCGACGTCACCGTGATCGAGGCGGCCCCGACCCCGCTGGCCGGACCGCTGGGCGAGGCCATGGGCGCCGTCGTCTCCGCGCTCCACGCCGACCACTGGGTACGGCTGCTGTGCGGGGTGGGCGTCAAGGGGCTGAGCGGCGAGCGCCAGGTGGAGGCCGTGCTGCTGGAGGACGGCCGCAGCGTGCCCGCCGACACCGTCGTCGTCGGCGTGGGGGCGCGCCCCTGCGTCGAGTGGCTGGAGGGCTCGGGCGTCGTGCTCGACAACGGCGTGAAGTGCGGCGCCGACGGGCGCACCAGCATCGCCGGGGTGGTGGCCGTGGGCGACTGCGCCAACTGGTACGACCCGCACACCGGCGGCCACCGCAGGGTCGAGCACTGGACCGGCGCGCTGGAACGGCCGGACACCGCCGTCGCCACCCTGCTCGCGCACGGCGCGCGGGAACCGGGGACGCCCCGGCCGCCGTACTTCTGGTCCGACCAGTACGGCGTGAAGATCCAGTTCGTCGGCCACGCGGCCGGGGCCGACAGCGTGACGGTCGAGGAGGGCTCGACCGACGACCGCAGCTTTCTCGCCGTGTACCGGCGGGCGGGCCGGCAGGTCGCCGTGCTCGGGATGAACCAGCCGCGGCTGTTCACCCGCGCCCGCAAGCAGTTCGGCACCGCCGCGTCCTGACCCGGCGCCCGCACCACCCCACCGATCCACGACGTCCTCCGAGGAGTGCACCGTGACCTCGACCAGCCTGCCGGACAGCCTGATCGCCACCCTCCCCGGCTCCGCCTACACCGATCCCGGGATCTTCGCCCAGGAGCAGGAGCGCATCTTCGAGACGATGTGGTTCTGCGTGGCGCGCGCCGCGGACCTGCCGAAGCCCGGCGCCTTCCGCACCGTCGACGTGGGCCGCGAGAGCATCCTCGTCACCCGGGCCCGGGACCACTCGATCCGCGCCTACTTCAACGTCTGCCGGCACCGCGGCGCCAAGCTCTGCACCGAGGAGACCGGCGAGGTCGCCCGGGCCTTCCAGTGCCCCTACCACGCCTGGACCTACGGCCTGGACGGCAAGCTGGTCGCCGCGCCCAACCTCACCAAGATGCCCGACGTCGGCCGCACCGAGTACGGCCTGGTCGGCGTGGCCGTCCGGGAGTGGCTCGGCTATGTGTGGGTGTGTCTCGCGGAGAACCCGCCGTCCTTCGAGGAGGACGTGATCGGGGCGGCGGTCGAGCGGCTGGGCGACGTCGAGTCGATCGAGCGCTACGGCGTCGAGGACCTCTCCGTCGGCAGGCGGATCGTCTACGACGTGAAGGCGAACTGGAAGCTCATCATCGAGAACTTCATGGAGTGCTACCACTGCGCCACCATCCACCCCGAACTCACCGAGGTGCTGCCCGAGTTCGCCGACGGCTACGCGGCGCAGTACTACGTCGGGCACGGCGCCGAGTTCGGCGAGGACGTCCAGGGCTTCACCGTCGACGGCTCCGAGGGGCTGGACCGCATTCCCGGGGTCTCGGCGGACCAGGACCGGCGGTACTACGCGATCACCGTCAAGCCGCAGGTGTTCATCAACCTGGTGCCGGACCACGTGATATTCCACCGGATGTACCCGGTGGCCGTCGACCGCACGATCGTCGAGTGCGACTGGCTCTACCTCCCGCACGTGGTGGAGAGCGGCAAGGACGTCAGCCGGTCCGTGGAGCTCTTCGACCGGGTCAACCGCCAGGACTTCGACGCCTGCGAGCGCACGCAGCCCGGCATGAGCTCACGGCTGTACGCCAAGGGCGGCGTGCTGGTGCCCAGTGAGCACCACATCGGCGCCTTCCACGACTGGGTCCACGAGCGGCTCGGGACCCGGCAGCCGGAGTGACCGAGACCGCCCGTGGCCCGCGCCGGCCGGTGTGCACGCGGGCCCTGCGGCGGTCGCCGTCCTGAGGGCGCTCAGCCCAGGTACCCCATGCGGTGGCTGATCTCCTCCGCGCCCTTGACCAGCACCGGGGCCAGCTGGTGCATGCGCTCCTCGGTGAACCGGTAGGAGGGCCCGGAGGCGCTGATCGCGGCGATGACCACGCCGTCCCGGTCCCGGATCGGCGCCGCCATGGCGTGCAGCCCGATCTCCAGCTCCTCCAGCGTCCAGGCGTAACCGCGCTCCCGGGCGTCGGCGAGGTTCTTCTCCAGCTTGGCCTTCGAGGAGATGGTGTGCGGGGTCAGCTTCTTCAGGCCCCCCTCCGCGATCAGCGTGGCACGCTCCTGGGCCGGCACGTGGGCCAGCATGATCTTGCCGCTGGAGGTGGCGTGCAGCGGGGTCAGCTGGCCGACCCAGTTGTGCGCGGTGACGGCGGCCGTGCCGCGCACCTGGTAGAGGTTGATCGCGTAGTGCTCCTGCAGCACCGCGATGTTCACCGTCTCGCCGATCTCCTCGGCCAGCCGCTCGCACACCACCCGGCCCTGCTGGGTGACGTCGATACGTCCCGTCACGGCCCCGGCGAGGCGTACGATGCCGAAGCCGAGCGAGTACTTGCCCCGCTCGCCCGACTGCTCCACGAGACCGCGCGCCTCCAGGGCGCCGAGCAGCCGGAACGCGGTCGACTTGTGAACATCGATCTCGGCGGCCACCTCGCTCACCCCCGCCTCGCCGCGCTGGGCCAGGATCTCCAGGACGCTGATGGCGCGGTCGACGGACTGCACGCCACCAGAAGATGAGCCGTTCGTTTCGGTATCCGGACTGAAGTTGCTCATAGCGAAACTATACGCGCAGTAAACAACACCCTCCAAGTAACGCGATGTGAACAAAGATCTTACAAGTTGCGTGGTTCGCAACCTGGTGCGTATAGCGATACCCGTACTAGCATTCCGCGCAATCGACGGCGCGAGCGAGACGAGGCACCATGGCTCCCTTGCAGTACGACTTCGTCATCGTCGGCGGCGGCTCGGCCGGCAGCGCACTGGCGAACCGGCTCTCCGCGGACCCCGGCAACCGGGTGCTCGTCCTGGAGGCAGGCCGCCCCGACTACCCGTGGGACGTGTTCATCCACATGCCGGCGGCGCTGACCTACCCCATCGGCAGCCGCTTCTACGACTGGAAGTACGAGTCCGAGCCCGAGCCCCACATGGGCGGCCGCCGCATCTACCACGCCCGCGGCAAGGTCCTCGGCGGCTCCAGCAGCATCAACGGCATGATCTTCCAGCGCGGCAACCCGCTCGACTACGAGCGCTGGGCCGCCGACCCGGGCATGGCCACCTGGGACTACGCGCACTGCCTGCCGTACTTCCGCCGGATGGAGAACTGCCTGGCCGCCGACCCGGACGACGAGTTCCGCGGCCACGACGGCCCGCTGGTCCTGGAGCGCGGCCCGGCCACCAACCCGCTCTTCTCCGCCTTCCTCAAGGCCACCGAGGAGGCGGGCTACGCGCCCACCGACGACGTCAACGGCTACCGGCAGGAGGGCTTCGCCAAGTTCGACCGCAACGTCCACCGCGGCCGGCGCCTGTCGGCGTCCAAGGCGTACCTCAAGCCCGCCCGGAAGCGCCCCAACCTCACCGTGAAGACCCGCGCCCTCGTCACCCGCGTCCTCTTCGAGGGCAAGAAGGCCGTCGGCGTCGAGTACCGGCGCGGCAAGGGCGCCCTCCAGGAGGTCCGCGCCAAGGAGGTCATCCTCTGCGGCGGCGCGATCAACTCCCCGCAGCTGCTCCAGCTCTCCGGCGTCGGCAACGCGGAGGAGCTGAGCGCCCTCGGCATCGACGTCGTCCACGACCTGCCGGGCGTCGGCGAGAACCTCCAGGACCACCTTGAGGTGTACATCCAGTACGCCTGCAAGCAGCCCGTCTCCGTGCAGCCGTACCTGGCGAAGTGGCGGGCGCCCTTCATCGGCCTGCAGTGGCTCTTCCGCAAGGGCCCGGCCGCCACGAACCACTTCGAGGCCGGCGGCTTCGCCCGCAGCAACGACGACGTGGACTACCCCAACCTGATGTTCCACTTCCTGCCGATCGCGGTCCGCTACGACGGTTCCGTGCCCGCGGGCGGCCACGGCTACCAGGTCCACGTCGGCCCCATGTACTCCGACGCCCTCGGCTCGGTGAAGATCAGGAGCAAGGACCCCCGCGAACACCCGGCCCTGCGCTTCAACTACCTCTCCACCGAGCAGGACCGCCGCGAGTGGGTCGAGGCGATCAGAGTGGCCCGCAACCTGCTCAACCAGCCCGCGCTCGCCCCCTACAACGACGGGGAGATCTCACCCGGCCCGTCCGTGGCGACGGACGAGGAGATCCTCTCCTGGGTCGCCAAGGACGGCGAGACCGCTCTGCATCCGTCCTGCACCTGCAGGATGGGCACCGACGAGATGTCCGTCGTCGACCCGACGAGCATGCGGGTGCACGGGGTGGAGGGCCTGCGGGTGGTGGACGCCTCGGTGATGCCGTACGTCACCAACGGCAACATCTACGCCCCGGTGATGATGATCGCGGAGAAGGCGGCCGACCTCATCCTCGGCAAGGAGCCGCTGCCGCCGTCGGAGGCCGTGTACTACCGGCACCGCGACGCCCAGAAGCAGGCCGGGTAGACCATGGGTGCCGAGGCGCTGCGGGCGCTGCTGGCCCGCGTCCGCTACGAGGTGCTGCCGGCGAAGGCGACCGAGGAGAAGGTCCTCGCCCACGTGCCCCGGGACGTCGTGGTCACCGTCACGGCGTCACCGGTCAAGGGCCTGGAACCGACCCTCGCCCTCACCGAGCGGCTCGCGGCGCACCGCTACCGTGTCGTCCCGCACGTACCCGCACGACTGCTCCGCGACGACACCCACCTGAAGGACGTCACGGAGCGGCTGAGCGCGGTGGGCGTCGACGACCTGTTCGTCCCGGCGGGCGACGCCGATCCGCCCGCCGGGCCCTACGAGGGAGCGCTGCCGGTGCTGCGCCGGCTGACCGAGCTGGGCAGACCCTTCGCGGAGACCGGGATCACCGGCTACCCGGAGAGTCATCCGCTCATCCACGACGACCTCACCATCCAGGCGATGTGGGACAAGCGGGCGCACGCCACCTACATCGTGAGCAACCTCTGCTTCGACGCGCGCGTGCTCGGTGACTGGCTCACCCGCATCCGGCGCCGTGACGTCACCCTGCCGGTGTACGTGGGCGTCGCCGGGCCCGTCCAGCGGGCCAAGCTGCTGTCCATGGCGACGAAGATCGGGGTGGGGGAGTCCACCCGCTTCCTCACCAAGCACGCCTCCTGGTTCCTGCGCTTCGCCGCACCCGGCGGATACGACCCGGAGCGGCTGCTCGACCGCGGCCAGGAGGCGTTCACCGCGCCGTCGGCGGGCGTGGCGGGCCTCCATCTGTTCACGTTCAACCAGGTTGCCGAGACGGAGCGGTGGCGCCGTGCGCTGCTGGACCGGCTGGGCGGCTGACCCACCCCCGAGGGCGCCGCTTTCGCGGCCGAATCGGGATACGCGGAGCCCTTGACGGCTGTCCGTACATTCGGTCAGGGTGTTCCACCAAAAGCAATCCAATGCACAATGCGCAACGAATTCGGGCTCGAAGGGCGCGGCCGTGGCAGATCTGTATGTGGATGGTAAATGGCACGCCGCGGTGGCCGGCGGCCGGCGCGAGATCCGCTGTCCCGCGGACGGCACCCTCGTCGCCACGGTCTCGGAGGCGACCCGCCCCGACACCGAGGCGGCGATCGGCGCGGCCCGGCGCGCGTTCGACGACGGCCCCTGGCCGCACACCCCCGAGCGCGAGCGCGGCGCGCTGCTGCTGCGCACCGCCGACATCATCGAGCGCGACGCCAAGGAGTTCGCCCGCGCCGAGTCCCTGGACACCGGCAAGCGCCTGGTGGAGAGCGAGTACGACATCGCCGACGTCGTCTCCTGCCTCCGCTTCTACGGCGGCATCGCGGGCACCGACGCCGGCCGGGTGATCGACACCGGACGCGCGGACGCCGTCAGCCGCGTCGTGTACGAGCCGGTCGGCGTGTGCGGGCTGATCACCCCGTGGAACTACCCGCTGCTGCAGGCCAGCTGGAAGGTCGCGCCCGCCCTGGTCGCGGGCAACACCTTCGTCCTCAAGCCCAGCGAGCTCACCCCCTCCACCGCGATCCTGCTGCTGAAGGCGCTGGAGGAGGCCGGACTCCCGCCCGGGGTCGGCAACCTGGTGCTCGGCGCCGGACCCGAGGCGGGCGCCGCGCTCTCCGAGGACCCCGCCGTCGACCTGGTGTCCTTCACCGGCGGCCTGGAGACCGGCAAGCGGATCATGGCCACCGCCGCGGCGACCGTGAAGAAGGTCGCGCTGGAGCTGGGCGGCAAGAACCCCAACGTGGTCTTCGCCGACGCGGACCTCGACACCGCCGTGGACTTCGCGCTCACCGCCGTCTTCCTGCACTCCGGGCAGGTCTGCTCGGCCGGCGCCCGGCTGATCGTCGAGGACTCGATCCACGACGCCTTCGTCGACGAGGTCGTCCGCCGGGCCCGGCAGATCCGCCTGGGCGGCCCCTTCGACCCCGAGGCCGAGACCGGCGCGCTGATCTCCGCACAGCACCGCGAGAAGGTCGAGGCGTACGTGGCCGCCGGTGTCGCCGAGGGCGCCGTACTGCGCTGCGGCGGCAGCCGCCCCGACGACCCCGCGCTCGCGAACGGCTTCTACTACCCGCCCACCGTCCTCGACGAGTGCACCCAGGACATGCGCGTGGTGCACGAGGAGTCCTTCGGACCCGTGCTCACCGTCGAACGCTTCCGGGACGAGGACGACGCCGTCCGCATCGCCAACGACACGGAGTACGGCCTCGCGGGGGCCGTCTGGACGCAGGACGCGGGCAAGGCCCAGCGGGTCGCCCGCCGGCTGCGCCACGGCACCGTCTGGATCAACGACTACCACCCCTATGTGCCGCAGGCGGAATGGGGTGGTTTCGGGCACTCGGGCGTGGGCCGCGAGCTGGGACCGACCGGCCTGGACGAGTACCGAGAGCCCAAGCACATCTGGCAGAACATCCAACCCGGGCCGCAGCACTGGTTCCGCGGCTGACGCCGAAGAGAGGTCCCCACCATGACCCCAGCCCAGACCGACGTGGCGCGGCGGCGCGACACGTCCGAGGACCCCCGGGACGGCACCCCGGTCATCTCCGTGCGCCGGCTGTGGAAGGTGTTCGGGCCGAAGGCCGACGAGGTGCCCGGCTCCGAGGAGCTGTGCGGACTCACCCGCCGCGAGCTGATGGACCGCACCGGCTGCACCGCCGCCGTGCGGGACGTGAACTTCGAGGTGTCGCCCGGCGAGGTCTTCGTCGTCATGGGCCTGTCCGGGTCCGGCAAGTCCACCCTGGTGCGATGTCTGACCCGGCTGATCGAACCCACCGCCGGCGAGATCGTCTTCGAGGGCGAGGACATCCGGGACGCCGACGCCCGACGGCTGCGGGAACTGCGGCGCAACAAGTTCTCCATGGTCTTCCAGCACTTCGGCCTGCTGCCGCACCGCAAGGTCGTCGACAACGTGGCGTTCGGCCTGGAGATCCGGGGCATGGGCAAGGCCGAGCGCATGAAACGCGCGATGGAGACCGTCGAGCTGGTGGGCCTGGCCGGCTACGAGAACTCCTACCCCGACCAGCTCTCCGGCGGCATGCAGCAGCGCGTCGGCCTCGCCCGCGCCCTGGCCGGCGACCCCGACGTCCTCTTCTTCGACGAACCGTTCTCCGCGCTCGACCCGCTGATCCGCCGCGACATGCAGAGCGAGGTCATCCGCCTGCACCACGAGGTCGGCAAGACCATGGTCTTCATCACCCACGACCTCTCCGAGGCCCTCAAGCTCGGCGACCGCATCCTGATCATGCGGGACGGCAAGATGGTCCAGTGCGGCACCGGCGACGAACTGGTCGGCGCCCCGGCGGACGACTACGTGCGGGACTTCGTCAAGGACGTGGCGCGCGGCGACGTCCTCACCCTGCGCTGGATCATGCGGCCCGCCGAGCCCGACGACGCCCTCGACGGACCGGAGCTGGGCCCGGACGTCGTGGTACGCGAGGCCACCCGGGCGGTGCTCGCGGCCGAGAAGCCGGTCAAGGTCGTCGAGAACGGCAAGCTGCTCGGCATCGTCGGCGACGAGGAGATCCTCGCGGTCGTCGCCGGACAGGAGGGCGGCGCCTGATGGCCGCCGTCGCCGAGGCGACCGCGCCGGTCGCGACGCTGCGCAAGAAGGTCGGCCGCCCGATGGTGGTGGCGGCGATCCTGGTCGTCTGGCTGGTGCTCTTCGCCGCACTGCGCGGCCGGCAGACCCTGACCCTGGCCGCCGCCGACCTCACCGGTCTGCACCGCTGGCTGAACGACGTCAACGACAGCATCGGCGCCAACCGCAACTCCAACCCGGTCTTCCTGTACTTCTTCAACGAGATCCGGCTGGCCATCGACAACCTGGTCACTCTGGTGCAGTCCCTGATCTCCCAGCCCACCGACGGCCGTCCGGTCCCGCAGATCGGCTGGCTCGGCGTCGTCGGCCTCACCGGCTACGTCTCCTGGGCCGTGGGCAACTGGCGGGTCGCGCTGCTGGCCGTCGCCGGCTTCACCTTCTTCGGGCTGCAGGGCCTGTGGCAGGAGAGCATGGACACCCTGGCGCTGACCCTGTCGGCGGTCCTGGTGGCCCTGCTCGTCGGCATCCCGCTCGGCGTGTGGGCGGGGCTCTCCGACCGGGTCAACCGGATCATGACGCCCTTCCTGGACTTCATGCAGACGATGCCGACGTTCGTCTACCTCGCCCCGCTGACCCTGATCTTCCTGATCGGCGGCGCCTCCGCCGTGATCACCACGGTCATCTACGCGGCCCCGCCCGCCATCCGCATCACCGCGTACGCCATCCGCTCGGTTCCCGAGACCACCGTCGAGGCGGCCGACTCGCTCGGCACCACCCGCACGCAGCAACTGGTGAAGGTGCTGCTGCCGATGTCGAAGCGCACGGTCGTCGTGGGCGTCAACCAGACCATCATGGCCGCCCTGGCGATGGTCACCATCGCCGCCCTGATCGACGCGCCCGGCCTCGGCAAGACCGTCGTCCAGGCCCTCCAGTCACTCGACGTCGGCACCGCCTTCAACGCCGGCCTCGCCATCGTCGTCATGGCCATCGTGCTCGACCGGGTCACCACGGCGGCCGCCGCGCGCACCGAGGTCCGCCGCACGGACGGGCGGTTCCTCAAGTGGCGCCGCCCGCTGCTGGGGGCGGGCGGAGTCGTCGCCGCCGTCCTGGTCTACCTCTCCCACACCTACGTCTGGGCGGCCGAGTTCCCCGGCGACGGCACCGTCGGCAGCCACATCGCGAGCGCCGCCGACACCGCGTCCACATGGCTGCAGGACCATCTCTTCGGCCTCACCAACGCCCTGCGGGACGCCGTCACCAACGGTCTGCTCAACCCCTTCCAGACCCTGCTCACCGACTCCCCGTGGTGGCTGGTCGGCGCCGTCCTGGTCGCGCTCGGCGCGGTCCTCGGCGGCTGGCGGGCCGGGGTGATCGCGGCTGTGTGCGTCGGACTCCTTGTCGGCACCGGACTCTGGTCGGACAGCATGACCACGCTCGCCTCGACCGTCGTGGCCACCGTCCTGACGATGCTGGCCGGCGTCGTCGTCGGCGTGTGGATGGGCCGCAGCACGCTGGCGGACCGGCTGATCCGGCCCACTCTGGACGCCGCGCAGGTCATGCCGCCGTTCGTCTACCTCGTGCCGTTCCTGGCGCTCTTCGGCGCCACCCGCTTCACGGCCATCATCGCGGGCGTCGTCTACGCGGCACCCGTCGCCATCAAGATCATCGCGGACGGGGTGCGGAACGTGTCCGCGCCGACCGTGGAGGCGGCCACCTCGGCCGGGTGCAACACCTGGCAGATCATCACCAAGGTCCAACTGCCGATGGCACGCGGCGCCCTGACTCTCGCGACCAACCAGGGCCTGATCTACGTGCTGTCGATGGTTGTGCTGGGCGGCCTGGTAGGGGCGGGCGCCCTCGGCTACGACGTCGTGGCCGGTTTCTCGCAGAGCGAGCTGTACGGCAAGGGGCTGGCGGCAGGGCTGGCCATCGTACTGCTCGGAGTCATGTTCGACCGGATCACTCAGGCTGCGGCACGACGCACCAGGGCATAAGGAGCTCGACACCATGGCACAACACTGGCGAGCCGGCGCGGCCGGCCTGGCCGTCCTCGGCCTCACCCTCACCGCCTGCGGCGGGGCGAAGGTCGGCGACAGCAGTTCCGCCGGCTCGACGTCCTCGGGCGGCAAGTGCGGCACCTTCAACCTGGCCGTCAACCCCTGGGTGGGCTACGAGGCGGACGCGGCGGTCGTCGCGTACGTCGCGGAGCACAACCTCGGCTGTACGGTCAACAAGAAGGACCTCAAGGAGGAGATCTCCTGGCAGGGCTTCGGGACCGGCGAGGTCGACGCCGTCCTGGAGAACTGGGGCCACGACGATCTGAAGAAGAAGTACATCACCGGCCAGAAGACGGCCGTCGAGGCCGGCTCGACGGGCAACAAGGGCATCATCGGCTGGTACGTGCCGCCGTGGCTGGCCAAGGCGCACCCCGACATCCTCGACTGGAAGAACCTCAACAAGTACGCCGCCAACTTCAAGACCTCCGAGTCGGGCGGCAAGGGCCAGCTGCTGGACGGCGACCCGTCCTACGTCACCAACGACGCGGCCCTGGTGAAGAACCTGAAGCTGGACTTCAAGGTGGTGTACGCGGGCAGCGAGACCGCGCTCATCCAGGCCTTCAGAACGGCCGAGAAGAACAAGCAGTGGCTGATCGGCTACTTCTACGAGCCGCAGTGGTTCCTGTCCGAGGTGCCGCTGAAGAAGGTCTCCCTGCCGACGTACACGACGGGCTGCGACGCCGACGCGGCGAAGGTCGCCTGCGACTACCCCGTCTACGACCTCGACAAGGTCGTCAGCGCGAGCTTCGCCAAGTCGGGCAGCCCGGCGTACGACCTGGTGAAGAACTTCAACTGGACCAACGACGACCAGAACACCGTGGCCAAGTACATCGCGGTGGACAAGCTGTCGGACGAGGCGGCGGCCAAGAAGTGGGTCGACGCCAACCCCGACAAGGTCAAGGCCTGGCTGAAGTAACGAGGGCCGCGGGAGGAACCGTTCCGGGACGCCCGGCGGGCGGTGCGCAGCTG